>NZ_CP062163.1:1901666-2252500 GCF_014844095.1 Brevibacillus sp. JNUCC-41
ATAGGATATGAAGATCAGGACTGTTTTTTAAATGCTGTCCTAAAAGTGAAAACCGATTTAGAACCGGAAAAATTACTTCATGCTTGTATGAAAATTGAACAAGAATTAGGGAGAAAAAGGGAAATTAGGTGGGGTCCCCGTACTTTAGACCTTGACATTTTGTTATATAATCATGAAAATATTGAGACAGAGATTCTTTCAGTCCCGCACCCTCGTATGCACGAGAGGGCTTTTGTTATCGTGCCTTTAATGGAAGTGGACCCTGATATATCACTTCCGCAAATGTATGCACCTTTGAGCGACCTGCTTGAACAGATTTCGGATAAAGAAGGAGTTCGATTATGGAAGGTGAAAAATGGGGAAGGCGTATTCGCGCTTTTCGAAAGTTAAAGGGTTATACCCAGGAGGGATTTGCGAAAGAAATAGGCGTTTCTGTTTCCTTGTTGGGAGAAGTCGAACGAGGGAACCGCAGCCCTTCAGAAGCATTTTTACTGGAAGTGGCGGAAATTCTTCATGTTTCCATTGAGGAGCTTCAGCCACCAGAGGATAAATGAAAGAATGTTATAGGAGGCACACCGTGTTAAAAATAGGCAATATAGAAATGAAGAATCCGGTAGTGCTAGCACCGATGGCGGGAGTCTGTAACTCGGCATTCCGCTTGACCGTCAAGGAATTTGGTGCTGGCCTTGTTTGTGCGGAGATGGTCAGTGACAAGGGAATCGTTTTACAAAATGCTAGAACGATGAATATGCTTTATATAGATGAAAGAGAAAAGCCGTTAAGTCTGCAAATCTTTGGCGGTGAAAAGAAATCTTTGGTCGAAGCAGCACAATTTGTAGATAAAAATACAAATGCTGACATCATTGATATCAACATGGGCTGCCCTGTCCCTAAAATCACTAAATGTGATGCGGGTGCAAAGTGGCTTCTTGATCCAAACAAAATTTATGAGATGGTTTCAGCGGTGGTTGATGCTGTTGAAAAGCCGGTAACGGTGAAAATGCGCATAGGCTGGGATGATGAGCACGTTTTTGCGATTCAAAATGCCCAGGCTGTTGAACGCGCGGGTGGTAAAGCTGTTTCCATGCATGGCAGAACACGAGTTCAATTGTATGAAGGAAAAGCTAACTGGGACATCATCCGTGAAGTGAAGAAATCAATTAATATTCCACTTATCGGTAACGGCGATGTGGAAACTCCACAGGATGCGGAAAGAATGCTCAAGGAAACGGGTGTTGATGGAGTCATGATCGGTCGTGCAGCTCTAGGTAACCCGTGGATGATTTACAGGACTGTGAAATATCTGGAAACTGGTCAACTGATGGATGAACCTTCTGTTCGTGAAAAGATGGAAGTTTGCGTGCTTCATATGGATCGTCTAATCGCGTTGAAAAATGAAAATGTCGCTGTTCGTGAAATGCGCAAGCATGCTTCTTGGTATTTAAAAGGTGTAAAAGGGAATGCTATGGCTCGTAAAGGGATTAATGTTTGTGAAACAAGGGACGATGTTGTTAGCCTTCTATATGGACTTGTTGATGAAATTGAAGCGAAGCAACAAAATATCCAAATGGTCTGATGTTTGACATTACCTTCCTATTTTCCTATAATACGCTTATCTTAAACTGCCAGTAATCCTGGCAGTTTTTATATGTATATAAACGATGTTTTAAGATAAAAAGCTGTTGAATTCCTTTACTTTATGTAAGAATAAATATGTATGCAAAAGAATTTCTGATTAATTATATAATTGCATTTATTAATAAAGATGGAGATGATTTTCGTGAGTCATGAAGAATTGAATGACCAACTGCAGGTAAGGCGCGATAAAATGCAGGCCATGATGGATAATGGACAAGACCCTTTCGGGAGCAGATTCGAGCGCACACATAACACTGAGGAGATAGTCAGTGCTTATGGTGAATTAGAAAAAGAAGATCTTGAAGAAAAAGAAATTGAAGTTACGATCGCTGGCCGTGTCATGACGAAGCGTGGAAAAGGGAAAGCGGGATTTGCCCATATCCAGGATATTAGCGGCCAAATCCAAATCTACGTCCGTTTAGATAACATAGGAGAAGATTCTTACCAAATTTTCAACCAAACGGATCTTGGCGATATCGTAGGGGTAACTGGCGTTATTTTCAAAACGAAAGTCGGGGAACTTTCCATTAAAGCTAAAGAATATGTGTTCCTTGCTAAAGCGCTTCGTCCGTTGCCTGATAAATTTCATGGCCTAAAGGATGTTGAAGAGCGTTATCGGAAGCGTTATGTCGATTTAATTACAAATGAGGAAAGCAAAAACACATTGATCATGCGCAGTCGTATTGTACAAGCCATGAGACGGTATTTGGATGATCATGGATACCTTGAAGTGGAGACGCCTCTACTGCACTCTGTTGCTGGTGGAGCTGCAGCACGCCCTTTCCTTACTCACCATAATGCCTTGGATATGCCTTTGAATTTAAGGATTGCCATCGAACTTCATCTAAAACGCTTAATCGTCGGCGGATTGGAGAAAGTTTATGAAATTGGCCGGGTTTTCAGAAATGAAGGAGTATCTACAAGACACAATCCTGAATTCACATTGATCGAATTATATGAGGCATATGCGGATTACCAAGATATCATGAGTTTAACGGAAAACCTTATTGCCCATATCGCTCAAGAAGTTCTTGGGACAACTACCATCCAGTATGGGGAGTATGAGATAGAGTTAAAGCCGGAATGGAAACGACTTCACATGGTTGATGCTGTAAAAGAATATACTGGTGTGGACTTCTGGACTCAAATGAGTAAAGAAGAAGCCCAGCAGCTTGCTAAAGAAAATGGGATTGAAGTTAAGGAATCCATGGAGTTCGGCCATATCGTAAATGAATTCTTTGAACAGAAGGTAGAAGATAAGTTGATTCAGCCTACATTCATCTATGGCCATCCGGTGGAAATCTCTCCTTTGGCAAAGAAAAATCCGGAAGATTCCCGTTTCACAGATCGTTTTGAGTTATTCATTGTAGGTAGGGAGCATGCAAATGCCTTCACGGAGCTAAATGATCCTATTGATCAACGTCAACGCTTTGAAGCTCAATTAAAAGAGCGGGAGCAAGGTAATGATGAGGCCCATGAAATGGATGAAGATTTCTTGGAGGCGTTAGAATATGGAATGCCACCAACTGGCGGACTTGGAATTGGTGTTGACCGTTTGGTTATGCTATTGACCAATTCTCCGTCTATACGTGACGTCCTGTTATTCCCGTTGATGAGACATCGCTAATATAACCAAAATGAATATTGATTGCAGGCCGAATCCGGATGACTGGGATCATTGGGCGTAGCTCATGATCCTGGTATGTCCCATTCGGTTTTTGTTTTTTTATTATAATTTCATGTCTTTCAATAGAATGGATTCGAGGGCTTGAAAGAAAAACAACATTATCTCAAAAAAACTTTTAAAAAAGTATTGCGCAGTTAACGTAATGGTGTTATATTTATATCTGTCGTTACGAACGAGTTGCAAACAGATTACAAACTTTTAAAAAGTTTTAAAAAAGTTGTTGACTCACGGTAATGAAAATGTTATTATAAATAAGTTGTTTCGAAAGATATTGCTCTTTGAAAACTGAACAAAACAAAGCGCCAACGTTAAATTTTAAGTGAGCACACACTATCAAAAAAGCAAATGAGCAAGTCAAACATTTCTTCGGAGAGTTTGATCCTGGCTCAGGACGAACGCTGGCGGCGTGCCTAATACATGCAAGTCGAGCGAATCGACGGGAGCTTGCTCCCTGAGATTAGCGGCGGACGGGTGAGTAACACGTGGGCAACCTGCCTATAAGACTGGGATAACTTCGGGAAACCGGAGCTAATACCGGATACGTTCTTTTCTCGCATGAGAGAAGATGGAAAGACGGTTTACGCTGTCACTTATAGATGGGCCCGCGGCGCATTAGCTAGTTGGTGAGGTAATGGCTCACCAAGGCGACGATGCGTAGCCGACCTGAGAGGGTGATCGGCCACACTGGGACTGAGACACGGCCCAGACTCCTACGGGAGGCAGCAGTAGGGAATCTTCCGCAATGGACGAAAGTCTGACGGAGCAACGCCGCGTGAACGAAGAAGGCCTTCGGGTCGTAAAGTTCTGTTGTTAGGGAAGAACAAGTACCAGAGTAACTGCTGGTACCTTGACGGTACCTAACCAGAAAGCCACGGCTAACTACGTGCCAGCAGCCGCGGTAATACGTAGGTGGCAAGCGTTGTCCGGAATTATTGGGCGTAAAGCGCGCGCAGGTGGTTCCTTAAGTCTGATGTGAAAGCCCACGGCTCAACCGTGGAGGGTCATTGGAAACTGGGGGACTTGAGTGCAGAAGAGGAAAGTGGAATTCCAAGTGTAGCGGTGAAATGCGTAGAGATTTGGAGGAACACCAGTGGCGAAGGCGACTTTCTGGTCTGTAACTGACACTGAGGCGCGAAAGCGTGGGGAGCAAACAGGATTAGATACCCTGGTAGTCCACGCCGTAAACGATGAGTGCTAAGTGTTAGAGGGTTTCCGCCCTTTAGTGCTGCAGCTAACGCATTAAGCACTCCGCCTGGGGAGTACGGCCGCAAGGCTGAAACTCAAAGGAATTGACGGGGGCCCGCACAAGCGGTGGAGCATGTGGTTTAATTCGAAGCAACGCGAAGAACCTTACCAGGTCTTGACATCCTCTGACAACCCTAGAGATAGGGCTTTCCCCTTCGGGGGACAGAGTGACAGGTGGTGCATGGTTGTCGTCAGCTCGTGTCGTGAGATGTTGGGTTAAGTCCCGCAACGAGCGCAACCCTTGATCTTAGTTGCCAGCATTCAGTTGGGCACTCTAAGGTGACTGCCGGTGACAAACCGGAGGAAGGTGGGGATGACGTCAAATCATCATGCCCCTTATGACCTGGGCTACACACGTGCTACAATGGATGGTACAAAGGGCTGCAAACCTGCGAAGGTAAGCGAATCCCATAAAGCCATTCTCAGTTCGGATTGCAGGCTGCAACTCGCCTGCATGAAGCCGGAATCGCTAGTAATCGCGGATCAGCATGCCGCGGTGAATACGTTCCCGGGCCTTGTACACACCGCCCGTCACACCACGAGAGTTTGTAACACCCGAAGTCGGTGAGGTAACCTTTATGGAGCCAGCCGCCTAAGGTGGGACAGATGATTGGGGTGAAGTCGTAACAAGGTAGCCGTATCGGAAGGTGCGGCTGGATCACCTCCTTTCTAAGGATAATTACGAGAGCGCTTTTGTTTTGTTCAGTTTTGAATGAGTAATTCATTCAAATAGGAAAGACAAGCATCACGATGTGATGTCATTCTTTCTGCATTGTTCTTTGAAAACTAGATAATAGATAGAAGGCAATTAATTTTTTTCAAAGCATCTGTAAGATCTTTTTTAACGGTTAAGTTAGAAAGGGCGCACGGTGGATGCCTTGGCACTAGGAGCCGATGAAGGACGGGACTAACACCGATATGCTTCGGGGAGCTGTAAGTAAGCTTTGATCCGGAGATTTCCGAATGGGGAAACCCACTGTTCGTAATGGAACAGTATCTTTACCTGAATACATAGGGTACTGAAGGCAGACCCGGGGAACTGAAACATCTAAGTACCCGGAGGAAGAGAAAGCAAACGCGATTTCCTGAGTAGCGGCGAGCGAAACGGAATTAGCCCAAACCAAGAGGCTTGCCTCTTGGGGTTGTAGGACACTCAACATGGAGTTACAAAGGAACGGGGTAAATGAAGCGACCTGGAAAGGTCCGTCGAAGAAGGTAAAAACCCTGTAGTTGAAACTTCGTTCCCTCCTGAGTGGATCCTGAGTACGGCGGGACACGAGAAATCCCGTCGGAAGCAGGGAGGACCATCTCCCAAGGCTAAATACTCCCTAGTGACCGATAGTGAACCAGTACCGTGAGGGAAAGGTGAAAAGCACCCCGGAAGGGGAGTGAAATAGATCCTGAAACCGTGTGCCTACAAGTAGTCAAAGCCCGTTAATGGGTAATGGCGTGCCTTTTGTAGAATGAACCGGCGAGTTACGATTTCATGCGAGGTTAAGTTGATGAGACGGAGCCGCAGCGAAAGCGAGTCTGAATAGGGCGAATGAGTATGAGGTCGTAGACCCGAAACCAGGTGATCTACCCATGTCCAGGGTGAAGTTCAGGTAACACTGAATGGAGGCCCGAACCCACGCACGTTGAAAAGTGCGGGGATGAGGTGTGGGTAGCGGAGAAATTCCAATCGAACCTGGAGATAGCTGGTTCTCTCCGAAATAGCTTTAGGGCTAGCCTCAAGATGAGAGTATTGGAGGTAGAGCACTGATTGGACTAGGGGCCCCCAACGGGTTACCGAATTCAGTCAAACTCCGAATGCCAAATACTTATTCTTGGGAGTCAGACTGCGAGTGATAAGATCCGTAGTCGAAAGGGAAACAGCCCAGACCACCAGCTAAGGTCCCAAAGTATACGTTAAGTGGAAAAGGATGTGGAGTTGCTTAGACAACCAGGATGTTGGCTTAGAAGCAGCCACCATTTAAAGAGTGCGTAATAGCTCACTGGTCGAGTGACTCCGCGCCGAAAATGTACCGGGGCTAAACGTATCACCGAAGCTGTGGATTGACACCATTGGGTGTCAGTGGTAGGAGAGCGTTCTAAGGGCGTTGAAGTCAGACCGGAAGGACTGGTGGAGCGCTTAGAAGTGAGAATGCCGGTATGAGTAGCGAAAGAAGGGTGAGAATCCCTTCCACCGAATGCCTAAGGTTTCCTGAGGAAGGCTCGTCCGCTCAGGGTTAGTCGGGACCTAAGCCGAGGCCGAAAGGCGTAGGCGATGGACAACAGGTTGATATTCCTGTACCACCTATACATCGTTTGAACGATGGGGGACGCAGAAGGATAGGGTAAGCGCGCTGTTGGATATGCGCGTCCAAGCAGTTAGGCCGGAAACGAGGCAAATCCCGTTTCCATTAAGGCGGAGCTGTGATGGCGAGGGAAATATAGTACCGAAGTTCCTGATTCCACGCTGCCAAGAAAAGCCTCTAGTGAGATGTAAGGTGCCCGTACCGCAAACCGACACAGGTAGGCGAGGAGAGAATCCTAAGGTGTGCGAGAGAACTCTCGTTAAGGAACTCGGCAAAATGACCCCGTAACTTCGGGAGAAGGGGTGCTTTTTAGGGTGAATAGCCCAGAAAAGCCGCAGTGAATAGGCCCAGGCGACTGTTTAGCAAAAACACAGGTCTCTGCGAAGCCGCAAGGCGAAGTATAGGGGCTGACACCTGCCCGGTGCTGGAAGGTTAAGGGGAGAGGTTAGCGCAAGCGAAGCTTTGAACCGAAGCCCCAGTAAACGGCGGCCGTAACTATAACGGTCCTAAGGTAGCGAAATTCCTTGTCGGGTAAGTTCCGACCCGCACGAAAGGTGTAACGATCTGGGCACTGTCTCAACGAGAGACTCGGTGAAATTATAGTACCTGTGAAGATGCAGGTTACCCGCGACAGGACGGAAAGACCCCGTGGAGCTTTACTGCAGCCTGATATTGAATTTTGGTACAGCTTGTACAGGATAGGTAGGAGCCTGAGAAGCCGGAGCGCTAGCTTCGGTGGAGGCGTTGGTGGGATACTACCCTGGCTGTATTGAAATTCTAACCCGCGCCCCTTATCGGGGTGGGAGACAGTGTCAGGTGGGCAGTTTGACTGGGGCGGTCGCCTCCTAAAGAGTAACGGAGGCGCCCAAAGGTTCCCTCAGAATGGTTGGAAATCATTCGTAGAGTGTAAAGGCACAAGGGAGCTTGACTGCGAGACCTACAAGTCGAGCAGGGACGAAAGTCGGGCTTAGTGATCCGGTGGTTCCGCATGGAAGGGCCATCGCTCAACGGATAAAAGCTACCCCGGGGATAACAGGCTTATCTCCCCCAAGAGTCCACATCGACGGGGAGGTTTGGCACCTCGATGTCGGCTCATCGCATCCTGGGGCTGTAGTCGGTCCCAAGGGTTGGGCTGTTCGCCCATTAAAGCGGTACGCGAGCTGGGTTCAGAACGTCGTGAGACAGTTCGGTCCCTATCCGTCGCGGGCGCAGGAAATTTGAGAGGAGCTGTCCTTAGTACGAGAGGACCGGGATGGACGCACCGCTGGTGTACCAGTTGTCTTGCCAAAGGCATAGCTGGGTAGCTACGTGCGGACGGGATAAGTGCTGAAAGCATCTAAGCATGAAGCCCCCCTCAAGATGAGATTTCCCATGGCGCAAGCTAGTAAGATCCCTGAAAGATGATCAGGTTGATAGGTCAGAGGTGGAAGCGTGGCGACATGTGGAGCTGACTGATACTAATAGATCGAGGACTTAACCAACGCTTTTTAAAAAATGAAATACCTTCTTATTATCTAGTTTTGAAGGAACAACGTTCCTTTTATGTTTGGTGGCGATAGCGAAGAGGTCACACCCGTTCCCATTCCGAACACGGCAGTTAAGCTCTTCAGCGCCGATGGTAGTTGGGGGTTTCCCCCTGTGAGAGTAGGACGCCGCCAAGCAGTTATATATGGAGGATTAGCTCAGCTGGGAGAGCATCTGCCTTACAAGCAGAGGGTCGGCGGTTCGATCCCGTCATCCTCCACCATTTTTACACTTGCCGGTGTAGCTCAACTGGTAGAGCAACTGACTTGTAATCAGTAGGTTGGGGGTTCAAGTCCTCTTGCCGGCACCATTTTCATACAAGCTTGATATAGCATATATAAATAGTTTATATGAGCCATTAGCTCAGTTGGTAGAGCATCTGACTTTTAATCAGAGGGTCGAAGGTTCGAATCCTTCATGGCTCACCATTTTATTATGCGGGTGTGGCGGAATTGGCAGACGCACCAGACTTAGGATCTGGCGCCGCAAGGCGTGGGGGTTCAAGTCCCTTCACCCGCATGTTCGCGGAAGTAGTTCAGTGGTAGAATACAACCTTGCCAAGGTTGGGGTCGCGGGTTCGAATCCCGTCTTCCGCTCCACTATTTATTTATGCCGGGGTGGCGGAACTGGCAGACGCACAGGACTTAAAATCCTGCGGTAGGTGACTACCGTACCGGTTCGATTCCGGTCCTCGGCACCATCTTCATCTTAATATGCGCCCGTAGCTCAATTGGATAGAGCATCTGACTACGAATCAGAAGGTTGTAGGTTCGACTCCCGCCGGGCGCACCATATTTTTTTCGGGAAGTAGCTCAGCTTGGTAGAGCACTTGGTTTGGGACCAAGGGGTCGCAGGTTCGAATCCTGTCTTCCCGACCATGATTTTTTTTGGGGCCTTAGCTCAGCTGGGAGAGCGCCTGCCTTGCACGCAGGAGGTCAGCGGTTCGATCCCGCTAGGCTCCACCAAAAAAACTTGACAAGCCCATTTGGCTTTGATATGATAAGAAAGTTGATTCTTTAAGAAGAGTCAAATTGCTCTTTGAAAACTGAACAAAACAAAGCGCCAACGTTAAATTTTAAGTGAGCACACACTATTAAAAAAGCAAATGAGCAAGTCAAACATTTCTTCGGAGAGTTTGATCCTGGCTCAGGACGAACGCTGGCGGCGTGCCTAATACATGCAAGTCGAGCGAATCGACGGGAGCTTGCTCCCTGAGATTAGCGGCGGACGGGTGAGTAACACGTGGGCAACCTGCCTATAAGACTGGGATAACTTCGGGAAACCGGAGCTAATACCGGATACGTTCTTTTCTCGCATGAGAGAAGATGGAAAGACGGTTTACGCTGTCACTTATAGATGGGCCCGCGGCGCATTAGCTAGTTGGTGAGGTAATGGCTCACCAAGGCGACGATGCGTAGCCGACCTGAGAGGGTGATCGGCCACACTGGGACTGAGACACGGCCCAGACTCCTACGGGAGGCAGCAGTAGGGAATCTTCCGCAATGGACGAAAGTCTGACGGAGCAACGCCGCGTGAACGAAGAAGGCCTTCGGGTCGTAAAGTTCTGTTGTTAGGGAAGAACAAGTACCAGAGTAACTGCTGGTACCTTGACGGTACCTAACCAGAAAGCCACGGCTAACTACGTGCCAGCAGCCGCGGTAATACGTAGGTGGCAAGCGTTGTCCGGAATTATTGGGCGTAAAGCGCGCGCAGGTGGTTCCTTAAGTCTGATGTGAAAGCCCACGGCTCAACCGTGGAGGGTCATTGGAAACTGGGGGACTTGAGTGCAGAAGAGGAAAGTGGAATTCCAAGTGTAGCGGTGAAATGCGTAGAGATTTGGAGGAACACCAGTGGCGAAGGCGACTTTCTGGTCTGTAACTGACACTGAGGCGCGAAAGCGTGGGGAGCAAACAGGATTAGATACCCTGGTAGTCCACGCCGTAAACGATGAGTGCTAAGTGTTAGAGGGTTTCCGCCCTTTAGTGCTGCAGCTAACGCATTAAGCACTCCGCCTGGGGAGTACGGCCGCAAGGCTGAAACTCAAAGGAATTGACGGGGGCCCGCACAAGCGGTGGAGCATGTGGTTTAATTCGAAGCAACGCGAAGAACCTTACCAGGTCTTGACATCCTCTGACAACCCTAGAGATAGGGCTTTCCCCTTCGGGGACAGAGTGACAGGTGGTGCATGGTTGTCGTCAGCTCGTGTCGTGAGATGTTGGGTTAAGTCCCGCAACGAGCGCAACCCTTGATCTTAGTTGCCAGCATTCAGTTGGGCACTCTAAGGTGACTGCCGGTGACAAACCGGAGGAAGGTGGGGATGACGTCAAATCATCATGCCCCTTATGACCTGGGCTACACACGTGCTACAATGGATGGTACAAAGGGCTGCAAACCTGCGAAGGTAAGCGAATCCCATAAAGCCATTCTCAGTTCGGATTGCAGGCTGCAACTCGCCTGCATGAAGCCGGAATCGCTAGTAATCGCGGATCAGCATGCCGCGGTGAATACGTTCCCGGGCCTTGTACACACCGCCCGTCACACCACGAGAGTTTGTAACACCCGAAGTCGGTGAGGTAACCTTTATGGAGCCAGCCGCCTAAGGTGGGACAGATGATTGGGGTGAAGTCGTAACAAGGTAGCCGTATCGGAAGGTGCGGCTGGATCACCTCCTTTCTAAGGATAATTACGAGAGCGCTTTTGTTTTGTTCAGTTTTGAATGAGTAATTCATTCAAATAGGAAAGACAAGCATCACGATGTGATGTCATTCTTTCTGCATTGTTCTTTGAAAACTAGATAATAGATAGAAGGCAATTAATTTTTTTCAAAGCATCTGTAAGATCTTTTTTAACGGTTAAGTTAGAAAGGGCGCACGGTGGATGCCTTGGCACTAGGAGCCGATGAAGGACGGGACTAACACCGATATGCTTCGGGGAGCTGTAAGTAAGCTTTGATCCGGAGATTTCCGAATGGGGAAACCCACTGTTCGTAATGGAACAGTATCTTTACCTGAATACATAGGGTACTGAAGGCAGACCCGGGGAACTGAAACATCTAAGTACCCGGAGGAAGAGAAAGCAAACGCGATTTCCTGAGTAGCGGCGAGCGAAACGGAATTAGCCCAAACCAAGAGGCTTGCCTCTTGGGGTTGTAGGACACTCAACATGGAGTTACAAAGGAACGGGGTAAATGAAGCGACCTGGAAAGGTCCGTCGAAGAAGGTAAAAACCCTGTAGTTGAAACTTCGTTCCCTCCTGAGTGGATCCTGAGTACGGCGGGACACGAGAAATCCCGTCGGAAGCAGGGAGGACCATCTCCCAAGGCTAAATACTCCCTAGTGACCGATAGTGAACCAGTACCGTGAGGGAAAGGTGAAAAGCACCCCGGAAGGGGAGTGAAATAGATCCTGAAACCGTGTGCCTACAAGTAGTCAAAGCCCGTTAATGGGTAATGGCGTGCCTTTTGTAGAATGAACCGGCGAGTTACGATTTCATGCGAGGTTAAGTTGATGAGACGGAGCCGCAGCGAAAGCGAGTCTGAATAGGGCGAATGAGTATGAGGTCGTAGACCCGAAACCAGGTGATCTACCCATGTCCAGGGTGAAGTTCAGGTAACACTGAATGGAGGCCCGAACCCACGCACGTTGAAAAGTGCGGGGATGAGGTGTGGGTAGCGGAGAAATTCCAATCGAACCTGGAGATAGCTGGTTCTCTCCGAAATAGCTTTAGGGCTAGCCTCAAGATGAGAGTATTGGAGGTAGAGCACTGATTGGACTAGGGGCCCCCAACGGGTTACCGAATTCAGTCAAACTCCGAATGCCAAATACTTATTCTTGGGAGTCAGACTGCGAGTGATAAGATCCGTAGTCGAAAGGGAAACAGCCCAGACCACCAGCTAAGGTCCCAAAGTATACGTTAAGTGGAAAAGGATGTGGAGTTGCTTAGACAACCAGGATGTTGGCTTAGAAGCAGCCACCATTTAAAGAGTGCGTAATAGCTCACTGGTCGAGTGACTCCGCGCCGAAAATGTACCGGGGCTAAACGTATCACCGAAGCTGTGGATTGACACCATTGGGTGTCAGTGGTAGGAGAGCGTTCTAAGGGCGTTGAAGTCAGACCGGAAGGACTGGTGGAGCGCTTAGAAGTGAGAATGCCGGTATGAGTAGCGAAAGAAGGGTGAGAATCCCTTCCACCGAATGCCTAAGGTTTCCTGAGGAAGGCTCGTCCGCTCAGGGTTAGTCGGGACCTAAGCCGAGGCCGAAAGGCGTAGGCGATGGACAACAGGTTGATATTCCTGTACCACCTATACATCGTTTGAACGATGGGGGGACGCAGAAGGATAGGGTAAGCGCGCTGTTGGATATGCGCGTCCAAGCAGTTAGGCCGGAAACGAGGCAAATCCCGTTTCCATTAAGGCGGAGCTGTGATGGCGAGGGAAATATAGTACCGAAGTTCCTGATTCCACGCTGCCAAGAAAAGCCTCTAGTGAGATGTAAGGTGCCCGTACCGCAAACCGACACAGGTAGGCGAGGAGAGAATCCTAAGGTGTGCGAGAGAACTCTCGTTAAGGAACTCGGCAAAATGACCCCGTAACTTCGGGAGAAGGGGTGCTTTTTAGGGTGAATAGCCCAGAAAAGCCGCAGTGAATAGGCCCAGGCGACTGTTTAGCAAAAACACAGGTCTCTGCGAAGCCGCAAGGCGAAGTATAGGGGCTGACACCTGCCCGGTGCTGGAAGGTTAAGGGGAGAGGTTAGCGCAAGCGAAGCTTTGAACCGAAGCCCCAGTAAACGGCGGCCGTAACTATAACGGTCCTAAGGTAGCGAAATTCCTTGTCGGGTAAGTTCCGACCCGCACGAAAGGTGTAACGATCTGGGCACTGTCTCAACGAGAGACTCGGTGAAATTATAGTACCTGTGAAGATGCAGGTTACCCGCGACAGGACGGAAAGACCCCGTGGAGCTTTACTGCAGCCTGATATTGAATTTTGGTACAGCTTGTACAGGATAGGTAGGAGCCTGAGAAGCCGGAGCGCTAGCTTCGGTGGAGGCGTTGGTGGGATACTACCCTGGCTGTATTGAAATTCTAACCCGCGCCCCTTATCGGGGTGGGAGACAGTGTCAGGTGGGCAGTTTGACTGGGGCGGTCGCCTCCTAAAGAGTAACGGAGGCGCCCAAAGGTTCCCTCAGAATGGTTGGAAATCATTCGTAGAGTGTAAAGGCACAAGGGAGCTTGACTGCGAGACCTACAAGTCGAGCAGGGACGAAAGTCGGGCTTAGTGATCCGGTGGTTCCGCATGGAAGGGCCATCGCTCAACGGATAAAAGCTACCCCGGGGATAACAGGCTTATCTCCCCCAAGAGTCCACATCGACGGGGAGGTTTGGCACCTCGATGTCGGCTCATCGCATCCTGGGGCTGTAGTCGGTCCCAAGGGTTGGGCTGTTCGCCCATTAAAGCGGTACGCGAGCTGGGTTCAGAACGTCGTGAGACAGTTCGGTCCCTATCCGTCGCGGGCGCAGGAAATTTGAGAGGAGCTGTCCTTAGTACGAGAGGACCGGGATGGACGCACCGCTGGTGTACCAGTTGTCTTGCCAAAGGCATAGCTGGGTAGCTACGTGCGGACGGGATAAGTGCTGAAAGCATCTAAGCATGAAGCCCCCCTCAAGATGAGATTTCCCATGGCGCAAGCTAGTAAGATCCCTGAAAGATGATCAGGTTGATAGGTCAGAGGTGGAAGCGTGGCGACATGTGGAGCTGACTGATACTAATAGATCGAGGACTTAACCAACGCTTTTTAAAAAATGAAATACCTTCTTATTATCTAGTTTTGAAGGAACAACGTTCCTTTTATGTTTGGTGGCGATAGCGAAGAGGTCACACCCGTTCCCATTCCGAACACGGCAGTTAAGCTCTTCAGCGCCGATGGTAGTTGGGGGTTTCCCCCTGTGAGAGTAGGACGCCGCCAAGCCATTTAAAAAGATCAGCCATCCGGCTGGTCTTTTTTTGTTGTTCGTGATTAAAAAAAAGGTTTTTTATTTTCAGGGCCAGCATAGGGCTGGCCTTATTTGAATTGGGCCTAATTTAAAAGTGGTGAAACCTTAAGAGAGAAGAAAATATCAGGTTTTGTATTTATCTTTTTAGGGTATTTATGTAAGATATTTCAATTTTAATGTTCAATGGGGTATGTAACTACATATAATTTGGAGAAAATGGATAATACAGAAAAAGAAAGTGCGTTTAAGTTGCAAAATGCATTATTCCTTGTATAATAATAGTCAAATATAGTCAAAGTCAGAATGGAGGAGGCTGAGTGAGAAACATATCTGATGTTATCGAAACTTATTTGAAGCAAGTACTTGAAATAAGTCAAAAAGATATCTTAGAGATTAAAAGAAGTGAAATAGCAGATAAATTTCAGTGTGTTCCTTCTCAAATCAATTACGTAATCAATACCAGGTTTACCATCGAGAGAGGTTATGTTGTGGAGAGTAAGCGTGGTGGCGGCGGTTATATACGCATCATGAAAGTCGAATCACAGGATTCCGTGCAACTTATCAACCAATTATTATCGCTTATTGGTTCAAGGGTAACCCAATCGATGGCTGAAGGAGTAATTTCAAGGCTGATGAATGAAGACGTCATTAATGAAAGAGAAGCAAAGATAATGATGAGTGTCATAGATAGATCGGTGATTTATATCGACCTACCTGACCGCGATGAGCTTAGGGCAAGAATTTTAACTGCGATGCTTACGACTTTAAAATATAAATGAAACTGGCAGAGGTGATGAACGTTGATTTGCCAAGAATGTCATCAAAGGCCTGCTACCCTGCACTTCACCAAAATCATCAATGGAAAAAAGACAGAAGTCATGATTTGTGAGAAATGTGCCCAAGAAAAAGGTGAAATGTTTATGGATGCAGGTGGACCTGGTTTTTCAATAAATAATTTATTAGCAGGATTGTTGAATATGGAGTCGAATATTCAACAGACAAAGGCAAATGCATTTCCCAAAACGGAAGAGAGGCGTTGCCCGCATTGTCATCGATCTTATAAAGAGTTTGTCCATATTGGTAAGTTTGGCTGTGCCGAATGTTATAAAACGTTCAATGAACAGTTAAATCCCATTTTAAAGAGGGTTCACAGCGGCAATACAGCACATATAGGGAAAATTCCAAAAAGGATTGGTGGCAGCATATATCTTCGAAAGCAAATTTTGGATTTAAAAGAAGTTTTAAAGGTCCACATTGATCAAGAGGAGTTTGAGAAAGCGGCAGAGGTAAGAGATAAGGTTCGTTCCCTTGAAAAAAGGTATGAAGCGCAAGAGGGAGGCGAGGAATTATGAGCTTGGAAAAGTTTGTAGAAAACGCCCTGAGTTCCTGGATGAGTGCCGAAGGGCCGGAAATCGATATTGTATTGAGTTCGCGGATTCGGCTGGCCAGGAATTTTAAAGACTTTACCTTCCCAACCTCCTTTTCTAACGAAGAAGCTAAAAAAATCATTGAATTGGTCAAAAAAAGGATCGAAGAAGAAGTAACCCCGGAGATTGGAAAACTGGAACTTTTAGAAATCGACCAATTACAGCCACTTGAAAAGCGCGTTCTCGTTGAAAAGCATTTAATAAGTCCCCATTTAGTTGAAGATTCAGCGAAAAGCGCATGTCTCCTTTCGGAAAATGAAGAAATAAGTATCATGATAAACGAAGAGGATCATCTCCGTATTCAATGTTTAATGTCGGGGCTGCAGCTAAAGGAAACATTAAAGATTGCAAATGTTCTTGACGATTGGATTGAAGAATCCATAGACTATGCATATGATGAGGAAAGAGGATACCTAACAAGTTGTCCGACTAATGTGGGAACAGGGTTAAGGGCTTCAGTCATGATGCATCTGCCAGGCCTTGTCCTTACACAGCAGATGAATAATATCATACCGGCTATCAACCAATTGGGGTTGGTGGTTCGAGGGATTTATGGAGAGGGCAGTCAAGCCTTGGGGAATATTTTTCAAATCTCCAATCAAATTACTCTTGGAAAGTCGGAAAGGGATATCGTTGAAGATCTAACAAGTGTAGTGCAACAAATCATAGCCCAGGAACGGTCAGCGAGGGATGCATTAGCGAGGACTTCCCACATACAATTAGAAGATAGAATTTTCCGTTCATATGGGATTTTGTCCAATGCCCGCATCATCGAGACCAAGGAAGCAGCTACCTGTATCTCCGATGTTAGATTAGGGATAGATCTTGGGTATATAAAGAATATTTCTAAAAGCATTCTAAATGAGCTGATGATTTTGACGCAGCCGGGATTTTTACAAAAGTACGCAGGTGGCCCTTTAAGACCCCATGAAAGGGATATCCGTAGAGCAGCACTCATTCGGGAACGCTTGAATTTTACGGAATCTTCCTCCTCATAGAGGTCATTGACCTCTTTAGGGAGTATCACATTTCATGTAATAGATATGGAGCAAGAAGAAGCTTCTGTCATAACTTAGTGAATTGCCAGCAATCTTATTCAAAACGAAAATTCTTAAGGAGGAATTCCCTATGATGTTTGGTCGTTTTACTGAAAGAGCCCAGAAAGTATTAGCATTAGCCCAAGAAGAGGCAATCCGTTTAGGTCATAATAATATTGGCACGGAACATATTTTACTGGGCCTTGTCCGAGAAGGTGATGGTATTGCTGCCAAAGCGTTATATGCTCTTGGATTGGGTCCGGATAAGATTCAGAAAGAAGTGGAAAATTTAATTGGCCGTGGACAGGATACGGCTCAAACGATACATTATACCCCAAGAGCCAAGAAAGTCATTGAGCTTTCCATGGATGAGGCAAGAAAATTAGGTCACTCATATGTCGGGACAGAGCATGTACTTCTAGGTCTTATCCGAGAAGGGGAAGGTGTAGCTGCCCGCGTATTGAATAATCTGGGAGTAAGTTTAAATAAAGCGCGGCAACAAGTATTGCAGCTTCTGGGAAGTAATGAATCTGGTGGTCATCAAGGTTCAGCCGCTTCAAATGCAAGCACGCCGACACTGGATGGCCTTGCCCGTGATTTAACGGCGATTGCCAGGGAAGGAAGTTTGGATCCCGTTATCGGAAGAAGTAAGGAAATACAGCGTGTCATCGAGGTATTGAGCCGTCGTACAAAAAATAACCCAGTATTAATCGGTGAACCTGGTGTTGGTAAAACAGCCATTGCTGAAGGGCTTGCCCAACAGATCATCAATAATGAGGTACCTGAAATTTTACGTGATAAACGTGTAATGACACTTGATATGGGTACTGTTGTGGCCGGTACTAAATACCGGGGTGAATTTGAGGACCGGTTGAAGAAAGTTATGGATGAAATACGTCAGGCGGGTAATATCATCCTATTCATCGATGAATTGCATACATTGATCGGTGCAGGTGGTGCAGAAGGTGCCATTGATGCCTCCAATATCCTTAAACCATCACTGGCGCGAGGCGAATTACAATGTATCGGTGCCACGACTTTGGATGAGTACCGGAAGTATATTGAAAAGGATGCTGCGCTTGAACGCCGATTCCAGCCAATCCAAGTCGATGAGCCGACTATTGAGGAATCCATCCAAATTCTCAAGGGGCTGCGTGACCGTTATGAGGCACATCACCGCGTATCGATTACTGACGAAGCGATTGATGCCGCAGTCAAATTATCCGACCGTTATATTTCCGATCGCTTTTTACCGGATAAAGCGATTGACTTGATTGATGAAGCTGGTTCCAAGGTAAGGCTGCGTTCATACACAACGCCACCTAACTTAAAAGAACTTGAAGTGAAGCTGGATGATGTTCGTAAGGAAAAAGATGCTTCCGTTCAGAGTCAGGAATTTGAAAAAGCTGCTTCACTTCGCGATACAGAACAACGCTTAAGAGAACAATTGGAAGAAACGAAAAAAACTTGGAAAGAAAAACAAGGGCAGGAGAACAGTGAAGTGACTGTGGATGACATTGCACACGTCGTATCCAGTTGGACGGGAGTTCCAGTCACTAAATTGGCGCAAACAGAGTCAGACAAACTGCTTAATATGGAGTCAATCCTCCATGATCGTGTAATTGGGCAGGAAGAGGCTGTCATTGCGGTTTCTAAAGCAGTAAGACGTGCAAGGGCAGGATTGAAGGATCCTAAACGTCCAATTGGTTCATTCATTTTCTTGGGGCCTACAGGGGTCGGTAAAACAGAGCTGGCCCGTGCTTTAGCTGAATCCATTTTTGGTGATGAAGATGCCATGATCCGCATCGATATGTCCGAATATATGGAGAAACATTCGACTTCACGTCTTGTTGGATCCCCTCCAGGATATGTTGGATACGAAGAAGGCGGTCAGTTAACGGAAAAAGTGCGGAGGAAACCATACTCCGTCGTTCTGCTTGATGAAATAGAAAAGGCGCATCCGGATGTTTTCAATATTCTTCTTCAAGTATTGGAAGACGGAAGACTGACAGATTCCAAGGGGCGTACTGTCGATTTCAGGAACACCATTCTGATTATGACATCGAATGTAGGGGCGTCTGCCTTGAAAACTGATAAGTATGTCGGCTTTAACATCCAGGATACTGGTCAAGACTATAAAAATATGAAAGGGAAAGTGATGGAAGAACTCAAACGTGCATTCCGTCCGGAATTCCTGAATCGTATTGATGAAACTATCGTGTTCCACTCATTAGAGAAGGATCATTTGAAACAAATCGTTACATTAATGTCAAATCAGCTTACTACCCGTTTGAAAGAACAGGAGATATACTTGGAGCTGACAGATGCGGCTAGAGATAAAATTGCTACGGAAGGTTTTGATCCGGAATATGGGGCACGGCCAATCCGCAGGGCACTTCAGAAGCATGTAGAAGATTATCTATCCGAAGAGTTGCTTAAGGGCAACGTGAAAAAAGGGCAAACGGTCGTAATGGATGTCGTGAATAATGAGTTTGCAATCCGACAAGGCGAGCCTGTTAATGTAAGTGAATAACCTGATCCTAAACTTCGAGGTACACGCAGATTCTATTGCAGTGTACCTCTGTTTTTTATCTATAGGTAGATTTGAGTATAAATGGGATAAGCAGAATGAATATTTTTTTAAAAAAACTTAGCCTTAAGAAGGTTTAAATAAATCCGAGGTATAATATCCTTAATATAGATATTTTTTCCAAAGGAAGAGGAGTAATTTATGGCTGTAAAGAAGAAAACAAAATTTATGTGTCAGTCTTGTGGATACGAGTCACCGAAATGGATGGGGAAATGCCCAGGATGCGGTGAATGGAACAAAATGGTCGAGGAAACCGAAATCGTTAAACCTGCTAGAAAAGGCGCCTTTACCAATTCAGAGGTTAGAGGTTCCGGGGAACGGGAGAAGGCAGCTCCGATAACGACTATTCAATCAGAAAAAGAACCCCGGATTAAGACGGATTTAATGGAATTGAATCGTGCTCTTGGGGGCGGGATCGTACAGGGATCACTTGTATTGATCGGAGGAGACCCTGGTATCGGTAAGTCCACCCTGCTTTTACAAGTATCATCGCAATTGGCGCATAAACAGAAAAAAGTGCTTTATATTTCAGGTGAAGAATCAGTCAAGCAGACTAAATTGAGAGCGGATCGGCTTGGGACCATGTCGGAGAATCTATTCGTTTATGCTGAAACCGATATGGATTATATTCAACAGGCAATTACGGATGTAAAACCGGATTTGGTCATTATTGACTCCATTCAAACGGTATATCATTCGGAGGTTACATCCGCCCCGGGAAGCGTTTCACAAGTGAGGGAGTGCACAGCCTCACTCATGCGCATTGCTAAAACGAACGGAATCGCGATTTTTATCGTCGGACACGTTACAAAGGAAGGGGCCATCGCGGGGCCACGGCTGCTTGAGCACATGGTTGATACTGTATTATATTTTGAAGGTGAAAGACACCATACATATCGAATTATACGTGCGGTTAAAAATCGCTTTGGTTCGACGAATGAGATGGGTATTTTTGAAATGAAAGAACATGGGTTGGAAGAGGTCGCGAATCCATCGGAAATATTCCTTGAAGAACGGTCGCAAGGAGCCTCGGGTTCCACAGTCGTCGCATCCATGGAGGGAACAAGGCCGGTGCTAGTTGAAATTCAAGCATTGATTTCTCCTACGAGTTTTGGCAATCCGAGGCGAATGGCCACGGGAATCGACCACAATCGAGTTTCGCTTTTAATGGCTGTTCTGGAAAAGAGAGTGGGCTTGCTGCTCCAAAACCAAGATGCGTATTTAAAGGTTGCCGGTGGTGTCAAGCTGGATGAACCTGCAATTGATCTCGCTGTCGCAATAAGCATTGCTTCAAGCTTCCGTGATAAACCAACAAACCCTGCTGATTGCATCATTGGTGAAGTGGGGCTGACTGGTGAGGTGAGAAGGGTGTCAAGAATTGAACAAAGGGTGCAGGAAGCAGCAAAATTAGGGTTTGAGCGAGTTATCATACCGGCTAATAATATAGGGGGATGGACCGCGCCGAAAGGTATTAAGATCGTTGGTGTTTCATCGGTTTCGGAGGCTCTTAAACAATCGTTAGGGGGTTAAGTATGACAGATAAAAAAGGGTATGAGAAAACAAAACTGGAAATTCTTCAAATTGTTGCTCCGGGTACCCCGCTTCGGGAGGGGATTGAAAATGTCCTGAGGGCAAACACGGGTGGTTTGATAGTGGTCGGATATAATGAGAAGGTGCGAGTGATCGTGGATGGCGGCTTCGAAATCAACTGCAGCTGTACCCCCAGCACATTATATGAGTTGGCAAAAATGGACGGAGCCATCATTTTAAATGAAACAGCCGATAAGATCATTTTCGCAAATGCCCAGCTAGTACCGGATAACAGTACACCGTCCACTGAAACGGGAATGCGGCATAGGACAGCGGAACGTGTGGCAAGGGAGACCAAGTCGCTGGTCATCGCAATCTCACAACGTCGGAATGTCATCACTTTATATCAAGGCAATTTTCGATACGCCCTTAAAGATATTGGAGTCATACTTGCCAAGGCTAATTTAGCCATCCAGACCTTAGAAAAATACAAGGTGGTCCTGCAGCAGAGCATATCGGTTTTAGGAGCGCTCGAGTTTGAGGAAATCGTTACCTATGCCGACCTTTTGCAAGTATTTCACCGATATGTAATGGTGCTCAGGATCAAGGCGGAGCTATTAACGTACCTTAATGAGCTTGGTACGGAAGGAAGATTGATCCGTTTGCAAATGAATGAAATCCTGGCAGATATTGAAACGGAAGGAAAATGGCTTATCAAGGATTATACCTCCAGTAATGATGAAGATCCCGAGGAAATCATTTTTAGGCTTCAAGAGTTGGCCATGCAGGAAAAACTGGACGAAAGCATTCTTCTAAAGGTGCTGGGCTATAATGGATACATACACCTTGATGAGTCAGTACATCCCCGTGGTTACCGTATTCTTCATAAAATCCCACGCTTGCCGGGTTTGATCATCGAAAATTTAGTGAAACAATTCGGAAGCTTTAGTGAAGTCAATAAAGCTACGGTTGAAAACCTTGACGATGTGGAGGGCATAGGCGAAGTCCGGGCAAATAAAATCAAAGAAGGACTCCGGATTTTAAAAAATCAGCTTGTCACAAATAGAAGGATGTAGGTGCAGCTGGCCTTTTAAAATTCCCCTGAACTTGCATGAAATTGGTTGGTGTTTATTTTTGACACTCAAAACTCAGGGTGCTAGGCTAATATTACGAAAAAGAGAAGAAATCATATTTGTAAATCCACTAATTCCTAAGTGAATTTAACGTATATAATGAAAACGAATTTTCGAAGGTTTCATTTTATTTTATTGGTCAATAATGAGTAGAAGGAGGTGAAAGGGATGTTAAAACGCATTATACAAGCATGCTTCTTAATAGTCGGCGGAACACTTGGTATGTTACTTATTCCAGAATTATTAATTGTTTTACATGCAGATGATATTGCTTTAATAAACAATCCTTATGTAAGTGTACTGTTGGGTGCCATTATCTTTTATCTTATAACTTTTTGGGCAGTAGATCATGTGATCTATTTTATGAAGTGGCTGGAGGAACAGCTTGTAAAGATACCAATTACGGATATTATCTTTGGCAGCGTCGGTCTTTTAGTGGGACTGCTTGCGGCGTTCTTGGTTGGCTCCGCCTTCAGTGCCATCAAGTTTCCGTTTTTTAATACAGTGGTTCCCATCATCCTTACGCTTTTATTTGGTTATCTTGGTTTTCAAGTTGGCTTTAAAAAGCGTGATGAGCTATTGAGTTTATTCACGAAAAGCAATAAGAAAAAGAACACTGATGGTGAAGCGAGCGAAGACGATGAAGAGGGGTATAGCAAGCGGCTGAAGATTCTCGATACAAGCGTCATCATTGATGGCAGAATTGCGGATATTTGTCAGACAGGCTTTCTCGAGGGTACCATAGTCATTCCTCAATTCGTTTTAAACGAACTGCAGCACATTGCCGATTCATCCGATGCTTTGAAAAGGAATCGTGGAAGACGTGGTTTGGATATCTTGAATCGCATTCAAAAAGACCTGCCGATTAAAGTGGAGATGTACGAGGGGGATTTTGAAGACATTCAGGAAGTGGACAGTAAACTAGTGAAACTTGCCAAAATATCGGGCGGAATGGTCGTTACCAATGATTTCAACTTGAACAAAGTATGCGAGTTTCAAAATGTGGCGGTCCTTAATATCAATGACCTTGCCAATGCCGTAAAACCTGTTGTTCTTCCTGGGGAAGAGATGAATGTTCAGGTCATCAAGGACGGGAAAGAGCAGAATCAGGGCATCGCTTATTTGGATGATGGCACCATGATCGTTGTCGAGGGCGGCCGTGACCATATCGGGAAACGCATCGATGTACTTGTCACAAGTGTATTGCAAACTTCGGCAGGCCGTATGATATTCGCTAAACCGAAACTATTAGAAAAAGCATTATAAAGAAGAGTAGGAGAAACCGTTATGTTTTATGAAGTAGTGATACCTGCAGCTGGACAAGGCAAAAGAATGAAGGCGGGCAAGAATAAACTTTTTATTGAACTATCGGGTATCCCGATTATTGTTTATACACTGCGTGTCTTCGAAGAAGATCCTGACTGTCGGGGAATCATCCTTTCGATAAACCCGACAGAAAAGGATTATTTCAGTCAATTGATTGCAGCATATGGGCTTAAAAAGGTCAAGAAACTGGTCGTGGGTGGCAAGGAGCGCCAACAAAGCGTTTATAATGGACTGCAACATGCAGGAGAAGAAATCGTCCTGGTCCACGACGGTGCCCGCCCTTTTATCAATGTTGGGCAAATCAGTGAATTGACTACTGCCGCCTCCCTTCATGGAGGTGCCGTAATTGCAGTGCCCGTTAAGGATACGATTAAAAAAGCGTCAAACAATAAGGTAGTGGAAACAGTGGAACGATCAAGCTTGTGGGCGGTACAAACTCCACAAGCTTTTCGTGTATCCATATTGAAAAGTGCGTATGAACAGGCTGAAGCTGAAGCATTTTTAGGGACGGATGATGCAAGTTTGCTAGAGCGGATCAATGAACAGGTAGTTATTATTGAGGGCAATTATGATAATATTAAAATTACGACTCAGGAAGACCTTTATTTTGCAGAAGCGATTTTACATAAACAACATGGAAAACGATGATTGGGGAGAATGATATGTTTAGAATAGGACAAGGATATGACGTTCATCAGCTTGTGGAGGGGAGACCTTTGATTATTGGCGGGATTACGATTCCGTATGAGAAAGGCTTGCTAGGTCATTCGGATGCGGATGTCCTTCTGCATACAGTTGCTGATGCCTGTTTGGGGGCAATTGGTGCAGGGGATATCGGTAAGCATTTTCCGGATACCGATCCTGAATTTAAAGATGCCGATTCGGCAAAACTGCTGCAGTATATTTGGGCGATCGTAAAAAAAGAAGGATATTCCCTAGGCAATGCGGACTGTACAATCATTGCACAAAGCCCGAAAATGGCACCGTATATTGAGGAAATGCGCGGCAGGATTGCTGAACTTTTAGATGCGTCGATAGACAGAATTAATGTAAAGGCGACCACTACCGAGAAACTTGGTTTTACAGGCAGGAGCGAAGGGATCGCGGCACAGGCTGTGGTTTTATTGGTTAAATCAAACTAATTTCGTTTTTAGAGTGGATGCCTTTATCCCAATGTATTTAAATGATAATATATACAATAGAATAGAACGACTGGGAGGTCTATATATATCATGAGCAGCGATATTCGAGTTCGCTATGCACCGAGTCCGACTGGACATTTACATATTGGTAATGCACGGACTGCTTTATTTAATTATTTATACGCACGAAATAAAGGCGGGAAATTCATCATCCGAATTGAAGATACCGACCAAAAGAGAAATATTGAGGGCGGAGAGGAAAGTCAGCTTAAATATTTGAAATGGCTTGGTATGGATTGGGATGAAGGTGTTGATGTTGGCGGTGAATTCGGACCATATCGTCAATCCGAAAGGAACGACCTTTATCAGGAATTGTATCAAGAGCTTTTAGATAAGGGTTTGGCATATAAATGCTATTGTACGGAAGAAGAGCTTGAGGCAGAACGTGAAGGACAGGTCGAGCGGAATGAAACGCCAAAATATTCAGGGAAGTGCAAGCATTTAACTGAAGAAGAGCAAGCGGAACTAGTGGCCCAAGGAAGAAAACCGAGCATTCGCTTTGCTGTTCCAGCAGGGAAGGTCCTTACTTTCAATGATATGGTTAAGGACGAGGTTTCGTTTGAAGCGGATGGCTTTGGTGATTTTGTCATCGTTAAAAAAGATGGCATTCCAACCTACAACTTTGCAGTGGCCGTCGATGATCACTTGATGAAGATTTCCCATGTCCTTCGCGGTGATGATCATATCTCCAATACCCCAAAACAACTGATGATTTATGAAGCTTTCGGCTGGGAACCGCCGGTATTCGGACATATGACGCTGATTGTAAACGAAAGCAGGAAGAAACTGAGTAAACGTGATGAGTCCATCATTCAATTCATTGAGCAATATGAAGAGCTTGGTTATGTACCTGAAGCTTTATTCAATTTCATTACATTACTAGGATGGTCTCCGGTCGGGGAAGAAGAGATTTTCACGAAGGAAGAATTTATTAATCTTTTCGATGCTGATCGGCTGTCTAAGTCACCTGCGCTTTTTGATAAACAAAAGCTTACATGGATGAATAACCAATATGTGAAGCAACTGGACGGAAATCGTGCAGTGGAATTGTCAATGCCTCACTTAATTAAAGCCGGGAAGGTTTCAGAGACACTGACCGCTGAAGAAGAAGAGTGGGTACATGGACTAGTTTCCCTTTTTCAAGAGCAGATGAGCTATGGAGCGGAAATAGTCGAGCTATCTGAACTGTTTTTCAAGGATGAGGTCGTGTTCGAGGAAGATGCCAAGGAAGTACTGGCTGAAGAACAGGTGCCGGAAGTCATGAAAGCTTTCCTTCAGGAGATCGATGGCCTTGAAGAATTTAACGCAGACGACATCAAGAAGTCGATTAAAGCCGTACAAAAAAGCACAGGCCATAAAGGGAAAAAATTATTCATGCCGATAAGGGCGGCCGTCACGGGTCAAACACATGGTCCTGACTTGCCTAAGGCGATTTCATTACTCGGCAAGGAAAAAATTAAACAGCGTATTCAGAGTATTTTATATTAACAATTTGTCAAAAATGTAATATAGTATTTAATAATCTTACAAAAGAACGCGTAGATGGGGAGAAGTAAGTAAACGAAGCTTTTTAGAGAGAACCATAACCTGCTGAAAGTGGTTCAGGCCTCTCGTTTTCTGAAATGCACCCTTGAGTCCTTTGCTGAACTAACCTATAGTAGGCACAGGCGGAATGCCCTCCGTTACAGGGATTAAAGTTGGGGATGAAAAAACAGGAAAAAGCTTTACCTGATTCGTACATTCCAAACAGAGTGGAACCGCGCTTAAAGCGTCTCTGTCTATTTGGACAGAGGCGCTTTTTTATATGCTTTAAAAGCTTCAAAGGGGATGTTGGAAAATTACGCAACATAGGGGGGAATCATTTTGTTAAAGATGTTTAAAGAAGATATCGAAGTGGTTTTTGATCAAGATCCTGCTGCGCGCAGCTATTTGGAAGTCATATTGACGTACGCGGGTTTACATGCGATTTGGAGTCATAGGATGGCTCACGCACTATTTAAGAAGAAATTCTTTTTCCTGGCAAGAAGTATATCTCAGATCAGTCGGTTTTTTACCGGTATTGAAATTCATCCAGGGGCTACGATTGGCCGTCGTTTCTTCATTGACCATGGAATGGGGATCGTCATTGGCGAAACTTGTGAAATTGGCGACAATGTATCTGTCTTTCAAGGTGTAACCCTTGGGGGGACAGGAAAGGAAAAGGGAAAACGTCATCCTACGATAAAGGATAACGTTTTGATTGCCACAGGAGCAAAAGTGCTGGGTTCCATCACTGTTGGGGAAAACTCAAAAATCGGTGCAGGATCGGTCGTTTTAAAGGAAGTGCCACCAAATTCCACAGTGGTGGGCATTCCAGGTAAAGTGGTCATTCAAGATGGTATCAAAATCAACAAAGATCTAAATCATTGTGATCTTCCTGATCCAATTGCTGATCGCTTTAAGGAATTGGATAGTGAAATCAGGGCCTTAAGAGCGAAGATGGCTGAAGAGAAGCAGAAGGAAAGGAGCCTATAATATGGCGATTAAAATATATAACACAGCTACAAGAAAAAAGGAAACCTTCGTCCCGATGGAAGAGGGAAAGGTGAAGATGTACGTATGCGGACCCACTGTCTATAATTACATTCATATTGGTAATGCAAGACCGGCAATCGTATTCGATACCGTTCGTAGGTATTTGGATTACCGTGGATATGATGTGCAATTCGTTTCGAACTTTACGGATGTGGATGATAAGCTGATTCGTGCGGCAAAAGAATTGGGGGAAGATGTCCCAACCATATCAGAGCGTTTCATCAAGGCTTATTTTGAAGACGTGTCGGCATTGGGCTGCAAAAAAGCCGATGCTCACCCAACCGTAATGGAGAACATGGATGCAATCATTGAATTCATCTCGGCATTAATTGAGAAAGGATTCGCTTATGAATCTGAAGGGGATGTGTATTACCGAACTCGTAAGTTTGAGGGGTATGGAAAACTTTCACATCAGTCCATCGATGAGCTGAGAGTGGGGGCGCGTATTGAAATAGGGGAGAAAAAACAAGATGCCCTTGATTTTGCCCTTTGGAAAACGGCAAAGGATGATGAAATATCTTGGGAAAGCCCATGGGGTAAGGGGCGTCCTGGCTGGCATATCGAATGCTCCGCAATGGTCAAAAAGTATTTGGGCGATACAATCGATATTCATGCAGGAGGTCAAGATCTAGCTTTCCCTCATCATGAAAATGAAATTGCACAATCTGAAGCATTGACGGGTAAGCCCTTTGCGAATTATTGGATGCATAACGGGTATATAAATATTGAGAATGAAAAAATGTCTAAGTCCTTAGGCAATTTCGTCCTTGTGCATGACATCATCCAGAAGCACGATCCACAAGTGTTACGCTTCTTTATGTTATCTGTACATTACCGTCATCCCATCAATTATAGTGAAGAAGTGCTTGAAAATGTAAAGGCGTCCCTCGATCGCTTAAGGACATCTTATCAAAACTTAAAGCATCGCCTTCAAGTTAGTGACGGATTGACTGAGAATAATGATGTTTGGTTAGGGAAGCTGAATGAATTACATGAACAATTCATTAAGGAAATGGACGATGATTTCAACACAGCTAATGCAATATCCATGCTCTTTGAACTTTCCAAACAGGCAAATTATTACTTGATGGAGAAAAACACCGACAAGGAAGTGATTGATGCTTTCCTTGATAAATTCAGCATCCTATTTTCTGTCCTAGGTTTGTCCCTTGAAGAAGATGGGCTTTTGGATGAAGAAATTGAAGGCTTGATACAGCAGAGAATTCAAGCGCGGAAAGACCGCAATTTTGGGTTATCTGATGAAATTCGTGATCGATTGAAAAACATGAATATCATATTAGAGGATACCCCTCAAGGTACAAGATGGAAAAGAGGGTAATTAATGCTTCATTACGATAGTAAGGTAGATGCAAAAATGCTGAACAGTCTTGCTTTAGCATATATAGGTGATGCTGTATACGAAACGTATATACGGCATCACCTCATTCAAAAAGGAGCGGTCAAGCCCAATCTGCTCCACAAAAAAGCTACATCTTTTGTAGCTGCTAAAGCGCAAAATAAAATCATCCACTTTTTCCTGGAGTCAGATTGGTTATCGGAAGAGGAATCCGCTGTCGTTCGGCGCGGCCGAAATGCAAAATCCGGTACGGTACCGAAGAACACAGATGTGCAAACGTATCGCTACAGTACAGCCTTCGAGGCACTTATTGGATTTTTGTATTTATCCGGTCGAAAAGAAAGAATGGAAGAACTCATCAAAAAATCCATTGAATACATTGAAGAAGAAAAGGGGAGTAACCCATGAGCGAAGAATATATCATTGGCAGAAACCCCGTATTGGAAGCACTTCGCTCCGAACGGGATATTAATAAAATTTGGATAGCCGAGGGCTCGCAAAAAGGTTCGATGCAACCACTCATCGGTCTGGCGAAGGAGAAGAAGGTATTCGTCCAAATCGTACCAAAGAAAAAAATTGACCAAATGGCAGAAGGCATCCATCAAGGCGTTATCGCGCAAGTGGCCGCATATGAATATGTGGAGCTGGATGACTTATTCGCAAGAGCGGCTGATCGGGACGAAGCACCTTTTTTCATGATTCTTGATGAAGTTGAAGATCCGCATAATTTAGGTTCGATCATGAGGACGGCTGATGCAGTCGGGGCTCATGGAATCATCATCCCAAAAAGAAGAGCGGTGGGCCTGACGGCGACAGTGGCAAAAGCTTCGACGGGTGCAATCGAATATATTCCGGTAGCTCGCGTTACAAATTTGGCAAGAGCGGTGGAAGAGTTGAAAGAGCGAGGGGTATGGATAGTCGGTACCGATGCGAAAGGCAGCGATGATTACCGTAACATGGACGGAAAGATGCCTATCGGACTTGTTATCGGCAGCGAAGGAAAAGGCATGGCCCGGTTAATGAAGGATAAATGTGATTTTCTCATCCGTCTCCCTATGGCAGGACAAGTAACTTCGTTAAATGCATCGGTAGCGGCCGGTTTATTGATGTATGAGGTTTATAGAAAAAGAAATCCTCTAGGGCAATGATGAAATGAATATTCTGTTGGTGGACGGTTATAACATTATTGGAGCTTGGCCGGAACTGAGAGAATTAAAAGAACGGGATCTTGCTGCTGCAAGAGATCGGCTGATAGAAATGATGGCAGAATATCAAGCATTTACCGGATACCGTGTAATTGTCGTATTTGACGCTCAATATGTTCAGGGAATTGCCCGCATATTCAAAAATCACAAAGTTGACGTAATTTTTACAAAAGAAAATGAAACTGCGGATGAAAGAATAGAAAAGATGGCCATTGAACTGAATAATGTCAAAACGCAAATTCAAGTGGCTACCTCTGACTTCACGGAACAGTGGGTGATCTTTGGCCAAGGGGCCCTAAGGAAATCCGCTCGTGAACTGCTTATTGAAATGGAAGAAATTCAAGGCGAAATTAAGAAAGATGTAAGAAAAACAACGACTATAAGACCCGTGGCCAAAATTCCTTTAAGTGAAGAAGTGGCAGAAATTTTCGAAAAATGGCGCCGGGGTAAAATTTGAACCATTGACGGGTAAAATTTACCTGCTGTATAATATTTCTATCTGAGTCAGGTCAGGGGGATATAATGTGGGTCTCAAATTCGGAATGAAGCTGAACGAAAAGTATCTGCAGTTTGAGGATGATGAATTGATAGGGTTGGTGCACACTGGAGACAGTGAAGCGCTGGATTATTTGATCCAAAAATATCGTAATTTTGTAAGAGCGAAGGCAAGGACTTATTTCTTGATTGGTGCCGATAAGGAAGACATCGTGCAAGAAGGTATGATTGGTTTATATAAAGCCGTCCGTGATTTTAAAGGGGATAAGTTATCTTCTTTTAAAGCATTTGCAGAACTATGCATTACGAGGCAGATCATTACAGCTATCAAAACAGCAACACGTCAAAAACATATTCCGCTCAATTCCTATGTTTCCCTGGACAAGCCCATTTATGATGAGGAATCGGACCGAACTCTAATGGATATCATATCCGGTACGAAAGTTTTGGACCCGGAAGAACTGATCATCAACCAAGAAGAGTTTGACGATATCGAATTAAAGATGGCCGAGCTCCTGAGTGATCTTGAGAGAAAAGTGTTAGCTCTTTACCTGGATGGACAAACCTACCAAGAAATTTCGGAAGAGTTGAACCGGCATGTTAAGTCAATCGACAACGCCCTTCAACGGGTGAAAAGAAAGCTCGAGCGCTATCTGGAAGTAAGGGAAATCAGTTTATAATCCCTCCGCTTTTTCCGCTTAATTTCATCTGTCCCTTCTCCACATGGAAGTTTATTATTCACTAAAATTTTAAATGGATGTTAAGTAACCGAAGTTTTGATTTATTGTGTCCATAATGGGTGAAACCCGCTTTGATATTGACAATAAAAAACAGCCGTGATAAGGTTTTATGGATATAGTAGATAGGATAGGTGTATCTAATGCGAAAAAAAATAGTTCTTGCATGCAATGATTGCGGTACAAGAAATTATAGTTATGAGAGCAAACAATCGACAAGCGGCGAACGACTGGAAATCAAGAAATTTTGCAGTACGTGCAACTCACACTCGATTCATAAAGAAACGAAATAACCGTTTTATAAATAGATTTACAGAAGCTTCTAATGCTTGGAGGTACATTCATGAAACGTTTTACCGAATTTTTCAGCGGAGTCGCTCGCGAAATGCGAAAAGTAAGCTGGCCGAAACGCAAGGAGCTTACCAAATATACAATTGTGGTAGTAACGACTGTATTGTTTATGGCTTTATTCTTTACAGTGGTCGATTTGGGCATTTCCGAATTAATTCGCTTAGTTATTGAATAAGAGATTCGAAAATAAGGTATAATAGTGATAGAATAATATGTGTCAGCAGAAAAGCCCGGAAACGGGTTTTTTAATTTGTCTTTTTTAATAAGTGAATAAGCTCGAAATCGAGCACTGCTGTAATATGAATCATCACAATATTTTCTAGTTAAGTCAGGATGACGCCGGTATGGTTTTTTGGCTAAAACGTTCAAAGATAAAGATTATAAAGAAAATGATTGATTGCAGGGAGGGAAGGACGTTAAAGTCCTAACACATGGAAAAGAATTGGTATGTAGTTCACACCTATTCAGGTTATGAGAACAAGGTTAAGGCTAACTTGGAAAAACGTGTTGAAACTATGGGGATGGAAGACAAGATCTTTCGCGTTGTAGTTCCAGAAGAAGAAGAAACAGAAGTGAAAGACGGCAAAAAGAAAGTGACCAAAAAGAAAGTGTTTCCAGGTTATGTATTGGTTGAAATCATCATGACGGATGATTCATGGTACGTTGTCCGGAATACGCCTGGCGTAACAGGTTTCGTAGGTTCGTCGGGAGCTGGGTCAAAACCGACTGCGTTGCTTCCGGAAGAAATTGAAGTCGTCCTTAAACGAATGGGCGTAGATGAAAGCAAAATCGAAGTTGATTTTGAAATCGGCGACACGGTTCAAGTTAAAGAAGGACCTTTCGCAACCTTTGCAGGGCCAATTGAAGAACTTGATAAAGACAAAGGGAAAGTAAGGGTCCTAGTCAATATGTTCGGTCGTGATACACCGGTTGAACTTGATTTTAATCAAGTGGAAAAATTATAAACGGAAAAAAACTTGAAATTGCCTTTTGAAAGTGGTAAAATTTCAAAGGTCAGTATGTTTCAATTTTTAGGCCTCAACGATACAAGCATTCTTTATTAATAGATAAAGAATTCAAGATGAGTGGGAGGGTATTACCCTATTACCACATCACGGACTTATAAGGAGGTGTGTCTCGTGGCTAAAAAAGTAATTAAAATGGTTAAATTGCAAATTCCTGCTGGTAAAGCGAATCCGGCACCGCCAGTCGGTCCTGCATTAGGTCAAGCTGGTGTAAACATCATGGGATTCTGTAAGGAGTTCAACGCTCGTACAGCAGATCAAGCTGGTCTAATTATTCCTGTTGAAATCACGGTATTTGAAGACCGTTCATTTACATTCATTACAAAAACTCCGCCTGCTGCAGTATTGCTTAAGAAAGTAGCTGGTATCGAGTCTGGTTCTGGTGAACCTAACCGTAATAAAGTTGCTACAGTCAAGCGTGATCAAGTGCGCGAGATTGCTGAAACTAAAATGCCTGACCTAAACGCTGCAAGTGTTGAAGCTGCAATGCGTATGGTTGAAGGTACTGCTCGCAGCATGGGTATTGTCATCGAAGACTAATCCATGTAATTGCTATTTGTTTCTACGGGGTTGCGATTGATACTCGCAACCTTTATTCGTGGGAGGTCATTCCGTTAAAACCACAATTTAGGAGGATTTATATCATGGCGAAAAAAGGTAAAAAGTATCTTGAAGCAGCTAAGCTTGTAGAAGTTTCTAAGGCTTATGCTGTAACTGAAGCAATCGAAGTTGCTAAAAAAGCAAACTTCGCAAAATTCGATGCGACTGTTGAAGTTGCTTTCCGTTTAGGCGTAGACCCTAAGAAAGCTGACCAACAAATTCGTGGAGCTGTTGTTCTGCCGAATGGTACTGGTAAAACTCAACGCGTATTAGTGTTCGCTAAAGGCGAAAAAGCAAAAGAAGCGGAAGCTGCTGGTGCTGACTACGTTGGCGAATCTGACTACATCAACAAAATCCAACAAGGATGGTTCGAATTCGATGTAATCGTTGCGACTCCAGACATGATGGGTGAAGTTGGTAAACTTGGCCGTGTATTAGGACCTAAAGGTTTAATGCCTAACCCTAAAACTGGCACAGTAACTTTCGATGTAACGAAAGCTGTTAATGAAATCAAAGCTGGTAAAGTTGAATACCGCGTAGATAAAGCTGGTAACATCCATGCTCCAATCGGTAAAGTATCTTTCGAAGATGCTAAACTAGTGGAAAACTTCACTGCTATCTATGATACATTATTAAAAGTTAAACCTGCGGCTGCTAAAGGAACTTACATGAAAAACGTTTCTGTAACAACTACAATGGGCCCTGGTGTGAAAGTTGATCCTTCTACTTTCAATAAATAATTGACATACCAAAACTATTATTGTTATAATAAGTTTTGTTGTGAATAAATGAATACTATTTGTACCGTAGACAGTAGGTGCTCATTACGAGCTTAATTCCCTGCCGAGGTAATTCGATAATAATAGTCCTAGACTATGACTTTTGAAATTACTGCCTTCATGTCTGCAATAGAGATGAAGGCTTTTTCTTTGAAACGGTATAAATGTTTTCAAGCAAATCTACAGGAGGTGTAAGGATGAACGCAATTATTGAACAAAAGCAAAAAATCGTTGCTGAGATTTCTGATAAGTTAACTTCAAGCCAATCAACAGTAGTTGTTGACTACCGTGGATTGACTGTTGCTGAAGTAACAGAACTTCGTAAGCAACTTCGTGAAGCTGGCGTTGAGTTTAAAGTTTACAAAAACTCTTTAACTCGCCGTGCTGCTGAAAGTGCTGAACTTGGCGCTTTGAACGAATCATTAACAGGTCCAAACGCAATTGCATTCTCAAATGAAGATGTTATTGCGCCAGCAAAAATCCTTAACGATTTTGCGAAAAAACATGAAGCTTTAGAAATCAAAGCTGGAGTTATCGAAGGAAATGTTGCAACTGCTGAAGAAATTAAAGCTCTTGCAGAACTACCTTCACGCGAAGGCCTACTTTCAATGCTACTCAGCGTGCTACAAGCACCTATGCGCGGACTTGCTCTTGCTACAAAAGCTGTTGCAGAGCAAAAAGAAGAACAAGGCGCGTAAGCTAACCGCTTAACTAGCCTATTGATTCAAAAAAAACCCAACCATTTCGAGGAGGAAATAAAAATGACTAAAGATCAAATCATTGAAGCAGTTAAAAATATGACTGTTTTAGAATTAAACGACCTTGTAAAAGCAATCGAAGAAGAATTCGGCGTAACTGCTGCTGCACCTGTAGCTGTAGCTGCTGCTGGTGGCGTTGCTGCTGAAGAAAAAACTGAGTTTGATGTAATCCTTACATCTGCTGGAGATCAAAAAATCAAAGTTATCAAAGCTGTACGTGAAGTTACAGGTCTTGGACTTAAAGAAGCAAAAGAACTTGTTGACAACACTCCAAAAGCAATCAAAGAAGCTGCTTCTAAAGAAGAAGCTGAAGAAATCAAAGCTAAACTTGAAGAAGTTGGAGCTGGCGTTGAAGTTAAGTAATCTTGCATAAACAAAAAGCTCGCTATCACTGGCGGGCTTTTTTTCTTCATTTTTAAAGGAATGAAGAAAAAAAGCCGTTAATGGTTTGGTAACGAGAGGATTTCGTTATTCGAACATTCCGGCGTGCAAGCAACCATTCTTCAATTCTCTTCTCTCATTAAATCTTCAATATTCCTTTCTGATAGGGGGAGATGACTCTGACAGAGCATTACTACTCACAAAAACCGGATGTCGTAAGCGATCCGAAATTTTGGGATTTCACATTAAGGGGACGTACATTTCGCTTCAAAAGCGATAATGGTGTTTTTTCGAAAAAGGAAGTTGATTTCGGATCGCGTCTTTTGGTTGAGAGTTTTAACCTTGATGAAGCTGTGGAAGGAGATATTCTCGATGTTGGTTGCGGTTATGGGCCAATCGGAATATCGATTGCGGCAGCTTATCCCGATAGAACGATAGAAATGATTGATATAAATAGCCGGGCAGTTGAATTGTCAAAAGAGAATGCGGCTTCTAACGGGATCGCAAATGTGAAGATTTACGAAAGTGATCGTTTTGACAAAGTTGCCTCCAATCAATTCGCGGCAATTCTTACGAACCCTCCCATTCGCGCAGGTAAAAGTGTAGTCCACGAAATTTTAGAAGAAGGCTATCGCAGTTTGGTAGCTGGTGGAGAATTATGGGTTGTCATTCAAAAAAAACAAGGGGCTCCATCCGCAATGGATAAAATGGAGCAATTATTTGGAAATTGTGAAGTGCCCGTTAAGAAAAAAGGTTACTATATACTATTATCCAAAAAGGTTTGACTCTAAATTTTCGCTATGTTAGTATTATAAAATGCATATATATAATTCCGTAACTATGCAATTTTTATACCATTGATGTATAATCAATGGATAATATGGGAAAAATATATAAATAATAGTTCGTTTTATGAGAAATAGTGGTTTTTAAAATAAAAACCATTTTCTTTTTGTCTATGGAAATGATTCCTTTTCCGAGGCAAATGGATCCTTATAACGCTTGATTTAAGGGGTGAATCAGTTGACAGGTCAACTTGTTCAGTATGGACGACACCGCCAACGTAGAAGTTATGCAAGAATCAGTGAGGTTTTGGATCTTCCGAATCTGATTGAAATTCAAACAGCTTCTTATCAATGGTTTCTAGATGTAGGTTTAAAGGAAATGTTCCAGGATATTTCTCCTATTGAGGATTTTACAGGTAATTTATCGTTAGAATTCATCGATTACAGCTTAGCTGAGCCGAAGTATTCTGTGGAAGAAACAAAAGAACGCGATGTTACGTATTCTGCACCACTTCGTGTGAAAGTGCGCCTTGTTAACAAAGAAACAGGGGAAGTGAAAGACCAGGATGTATTTATGGGCGACTTCCCGCTGATGACTGAAACAGGTACATTTGTCATCAATGGTGCTGAACGGGTAATTGTATCCCAATTAGTGCGCTCACCGAGTGTTTACTACAATGGGAAAATGGATAAAAACGGTAAGCTTGGATTCTCTGCGACCGTTATTCCTAACCGTGGCGCATGGCTCGAATATGAAACAGACGCCAAGGATGTTGTGTATGTTCGGATCGATCGCACAAGGAAATTACCGATCACGGTATTGATGCGTGCCCTTGGGTTCGGAACAGATCAAGAAATCATCGATTTGATCGGAGACAACGAATACCTTCGCAACACTCTTGAAAAGGATAACACCGAGAGTGTAGAAAAAGCATTACTAGAAATCTATGAGCGTCTACGCCCAGGTGAACCGCCTACTGTCGAAAACGCGAAAAGTCTTTTAGTATCACGCTTTTTTGATCCGAAACGTTATGATTTAGCTAATGTAGGCCGTTATAAAATCAATAAAAAACTGCATATCAAGAACCGTTTATTCGGACAACGTATTGCAGAGACTTTGATTGATCCTGAAACAGGTGAAATCATCGTTGAAAAAGGGACAATGCTTGATCGTCGGACTCTTGATAGGATCCTGCCTCATATCGAAGGTGGAATCGGATTCAAGACATTCCATCCATCAGGCGGTGTAGTAGAGGAAGAAACTCTTCTTCAACCTATTAAAGTGTTTGCGCCAAACGATGCTGAAGGCGAAAAAGTGATCAATATCATCGGTAATGCCTATGTGACCGACCAGGTCAAAAACATTACACCGGCTGATATCATTTCTTCCATCAGTTATTTCTTTAATTTATTGCATGGTGTGGGAATCACGGATGACATTGACCATTTAGGTAACCGTCGTCTGCGTTCCGTTGGTGAATTGCTGCAAAACCAATTCAGAATTGGTTTATCCCGTATGGAGCGTGTTGTCCGTGAAAGAATGTCCATTCAGGATACGAATACAATCACTCCACAGCAACTAATCAACATTCGCCCGGTCATTGCATCCATTAAAGAGTTCTTTGGAAGCTCACAGCTTTCCCAATTCATGGATCAAACGAACCCGTTGGCTGAATTGACGCATAAACGTCGTCTATCTGCATTGGGACCTGGTGGTCTGACACGTGAGCGTGCTGGCTTTGAAGTACGTGACGTTCATTATTCCCACTATGGCCGCATGTGTCCGATTGAAACGCCTGAGGGACCGAATATTGGTTTGATTAACTCGTTATCCAGTTTTGCAAAGGTTAACCCATATGGCTTCATTGAAACACCATATCGCCGTGTGGACCCTGAAACAGGTAGAATTACAAGCCAAATCGACTACTTAACAGCTGATGAGGAAGATAATTATGTAGTTGCCCAAGCGAATGTACGACTGTCAGATGACGGCTCATTCCTTGATAACGATGTTGTTGCACGTTTCCGCGGTGAAAATACCGTTGTTCCGCGTGACCGCGTAGATTACATGGATGTATCTCCTAAACAGGTAGTATCTGCTGCGACAGCATGTATTCCTTTCTTGGAAAATGATGACTCCAACCGTGCCCTTATGGGAGCGAACATGCAACGTCAAGCAGTTCCTTTGCTGCAACCGGAAGCCCCTCGAGTCGGAACGGGTATGGAGTATGTTTCAGCGAAAGACTCCGGTGCTGCCGTAATCTGTAAACACCCTGGTATCGTAGAGCACGTTGAATCACGTGAAGTATGGGTACGTAGGGTAAGCGAAGTTGACGGACAGCAAGTAAAAGGAAACCTTGATAAATACCGTCTATTAAAATTCATTCGTTCCAACCAAGGAACATGCTATAATCAACGCCCTATCGTAAGTGTTGGCGACAACGTTGTAAAAGGTGAAATTCTTGCTGATGGTCCTTCAATGGAAAAAGGTGAGTTGGCACTTGGCCGTAACGTATTGGTTGCCTTCATGACATGGGATGGATATAACTATGAAGATGCCATCATCATGAGTGAACGTTTGGTTAAAGATGATGTGTACACTTCCATTCATATTGAAGAATATGAATCTGAATCACGCGATACAAAATTAGGGCCTGAAGAAATCACCCGTGATATCCCTAACGTAGGGGAAGATGCGCTTCGTAATCTTGATGAGCGCGGAATTATCCGTGTGGGTGCTGAAGTGAAAGACGGAGACCTTCTCGTTGGTAAAGTCACTCCTAAAGGTGTAACGGAACTGACTGCTGAGGAACGTCTATTACATGCGATCTTCGGTGAAAAAGCACGTGAAGTAAGGGATACATCACTTCGTGTACCTCACGGCGGCGGCGGAATCGTTCTTGATGTTAAAGTATTCAACAGAGAAGACGGCGATGAACTGCCTCCTGGTGTAAACCAACTCGCACGTGTATATATCGTTCAAAAACGTAAAATCCATGAAGGCGATAAAATGGCTGGACGACATGGTAACAAAGGGGTAATTTCCAGGATTCTTCCTGAAGAAGATATGCCTTATTTACCAGATGGCACTCCAGTCGACATCATGTTAAACCCATTGGGTGTACCTTCACGTATGAACATCGGTCAGGTGTTGGAGCTTCACTTAGGTATGGCTGCACGCGCACTTGGCATTCATGTAGCATCTCCTGTATTCGATGGTGCCACTGAGGAAGATGTTTGGGGTACGATTGAAGAAGCCGGGATGTCACGTGATGCAAAAACAGTCCTTTATGACGGCCGTTCAGGTGAAGCATTCGATAACCGTGTATCAGTTGGTGTCATGTATATGATTAAACTGGCACATATGGTCGATGATAAACTTCATGCGCGTTCAACTGGACCTTACTCCCTTGTTACGCAGCAACCACTTGGTGGTAAAGCGCAATTTGGCGGACAGCGTTTCGGTGAGATGGAAGTATGGGCACTTGAAGCTTATGGTGCTGCTTATACATTACAAGAAATCCTAACCGTTAAATCAGATGATGTCGTAGGTCGTGTTAAAACGTACGAGGCGATTGTCAAAGGTGAAAATGTCCCTGAACCAGGCGTTCCTGAGTCCTTCAAAGTATTGATTAAGGAGCTTCAAAGTTTAGGATTGGATGTTAAAATCCTCAATGCCGAAGATCGTGAAATCGAAATGCGTGATTTGGAAGATGAAGATGATGCCAACCAAGCAGACAAATTAAGCCTTGATTCAGAAACTAAGGATATGGTTGCTTCCGAAGTAGGGGCACCTGTCAAAGAATAAAATTAAATATAAACATATCTAGTTATATATTACCTGCTCTGACTGGCAGCGAGATGTTCATTTGAAGATCATGCTGCCTTGTTAGAGCCTTATTGATTCAATCAACCATCATCCGGTGTAAGATTGCCTGATATTTGACGGCAATCAAGGGTTAAACCTGGAGATTAAAAGGGAGGTAGGCCCCTTGTTAGACGTTAATAATTTTGAGTATATGAAAATTGGTCTTGCTTCACCAGACAAGATTCGTTCTTGGTCACATGGAGAAGTTAAAAAACCAGAAACAATCAACTATCGTACGTTAAAGCCAGAAAAAGACGGTTTATTCTGTGAGAGAATTTTTGGACCTCAAAAGGACTGGGAATGCCATTGCGGAAAATATAAACGTGTTCGTTATAAAGGCGTAGTCTGTGACCGTTGTGGTGTTGAAGTCACTCGTGCTAAGGTGCGTCGTGAGCGCATGGGTCATATTGAGCTGGCAGCTCCAGTTTCACACATATGGTATTTTAAAGGAATCCCTAGCCGTATGGGACTTGTACTTGACATGTCTCCACGGGCTTTGGAAGAAGTCATTTACTTTGCGTCTTACGTCGTAACTGAAACGGGCGATACAACTTTAGAAAAGAAGCAGCTTCTTTCCGAAAAGGAATATCGTACATACCGTGAAAAATACGGTAAGAAATTCCAAGCTGCCATGGGTGCGGAAGCTATTAAAAAACTTTTGCAAGATATTGATACGGAAAAGGAAGTAGAGTCGTTGAAAGAGGAGCTTAAAACAGCTCAAGGACAACGCAGAACCCGTGCAATCAAACGCTTGGAAGTGCTTGAAGCATTCCGTAACTCCGGAAATGAGCCTTCATGGATGATCCTTGACGTGCTTCCGGTCATTCCACCGGAACTTCGTCCAATGGTTCAACTTGATGGAGGACGTTTTGCCACATCTGATCTAAATGATTTATATCGCCGTGTTATCAACCGTAATAATCGATTGAAAAGATTACTGGATCTTGGAGCACCAAGCATTATCGTTCAAAATGAGAAACGTATGCTGCAAGAAGCTGTCGATGCACTCATCGATAATGGCCGTCGGGGCCGTCCGGTAACTGGGCCTGGTAACCGTCCGTTAAAATCTTTATCTCACATGTTAAAAGGTAAACAAGGTCGTTTCCGTCAAAACCTTCTTGGTAAACGTGTTGATTATTCTGGCCGTTCCGTTATCGTAGTCGGACCAAACTTAAAGATGTACCAATGTGGTCTTCCGAAAGAAATGGCGATTGAATTATTCAAACCATTCGTTATGAAGGAGCTTGTTCAAAGAGGTCTAGCGCATAACATCAAATCCGCTAAGCGTAAAATTGAACGTTTATCTCCTGAAATTTGGGATGTATTAGAAGAAGTCATTAGAGAACACCCAGTACTATTGAACCGTGCACCGACTCTTCACAGACTTGGAATCCAAGCATTTGAACCAACGTTGGTTGAAGGTCGCGCAATTCGTTTGCATCCGCTCGTATGTACAGCTTACAACGCTGACTTTGATGGTGACCAAATGGCGGTCCACGTTCCTCTATCTTCTGAAGCCCAAGCCGAAGCACGCATGCTTATGCTTGCAGCACAGAACATTTTGAACCCTAAAGATGGTAAACCTGTCGTTACACCTTCTCAAGATATGGTATTAGGTAACTATTACTTAACATTGGAAAGAGAAGGCGCTATCGGTGAGGGTATGATCTTTAAAGATACAAGCGAAGCATTACTTGCATACCAAAACGGATATGTACACTTACATTCCCGTTGTGCCGTACATGCATCGTCACTGAATAATGAAACTTTCACTGAAGAACAAAACGGCCAACTTCTCATTACGACTGTTGGTAAACTGATCTTCAATGAAATTTTACCTAAATCATTCCCGTATATTAACGAACCGACACGATATAATTTGGAAACGAAAACTCCAGAGAAATATTTTGTGGAAAAAGGCGCTAATATCCCTGAATTGATTAAGGCTCAACCTGCTATCGACCCTTTCAAGAAAAAAATTCTTGGAAATATCATAGCGGAAGTCTTTAAACGCTTTAAAATTACCGAAACATCCAAAATGCTTGACCGGATGAAAGATCTTGGATTCAAATATTCGACAAAAGCTGGTATTACCGTTGGTGTGGCTGATATCGTCGTATTAAAAGAAAAACAAGAAATCATCACTGAGGCTCAAACCAAAGTGGATAACGTCTTGAAACAATTCAGACGCGGTCTTATTACTGAGGATGAGCGTTATGATCGCGTCATTTCAATCTGGAGTGCTGCCAAGGATACCATTCAGTCCAAACTTATGGACTCACTGGACCGACGCAACCCGATCTTCATGATGAGTGACTCCGGTGCCCGTGGTAATGCTTCCAACTTTACGCAGCTTGCGGGTATGCGTGGACTGATGGCCAACCCGGCTGGACGTATCATTGAATTACCGATCAAATCAAGTTTCCGTGAAGGTTTAACAGTGTTGGAGTACTTCATCTCTACACATGGTGCGCGTAAAGGTCTTGCCGATACAGCGCTTAAAACAGCCGATTCCGGTTACCTTACCCGTCGACTTGTTGACGTTGCACAAGATGTCATCATCCGTGACGATGATTGCGGAACGGACCGCGGCTTGAAAATTTCAGCTTTGAGAGAGGGTACTGAAATAATTGAGCATCTTGAAGAGCGCCTAATTGGCCGTTATGCAAGAAAAGCGATCAGACATCCAGAAACAAATGAAGTAATCGTGGCTGAAAACGACCTTATTACTGAAGATCTTGCTAACTATATTGAATCACTTGGAATTGAAACAGCATGGATTCGTTCCGCCTTTACATGTAATACCAGCCATGGTGTATGTAAAAAATGTTATGGACGCAACTTGGCTACAGGTCAAGAAGTTGAAGTGGGCGAAGCAGTCGGTATTATTGCCGCTCAATCAATCGGAGAGCCTGGTACACAGTTGACGATGCGTACATTCCATACAGGTGGGGTTGCTGGGGACGATATCACTCAAGGTCTTCCACGTATCCAAGAGATATTTGAAGCGAGAAATCCTAAAGGTCAAGCTGTCATTTCTGAAATCGAAGGAACGATAGTTTCGATTAATGAAATTAGGGATAAACAACAGGAAATCGTTGTTCAAGGTGCTGTTGAATCACGCACGTATACCGCGCCGTACACAGCGCGTTTAAGAGTAACTGTTGATACACCTGTACGTCGTGGTGAAGAGTTGACAGAGGGTTCCATCGATCCGAAAGAATTGCTGAAGGTTACAGACGTGCTTACTGTTCAGGAATACCTGCTTCATGAAGTACAAAAAGTATACCGGATGCAAGGTGTTGAAATCGGTGATAAACATATCGAGGTAATGGTTAGACAAATGATGCGTAAAGTCCGTGTGCTTGATGCAGGTGAAACTGAAGTGCTTCCAGGAACATTATTGGATGTTAACCAGTTCACTACTGCAAACACTGATGCATTGCTGACCAACAAATTACCGGCTACAGGACGCCCTGTATTGCTAGGTATCACAAAAGCATCTCTAGAAACGGATTCCTTCTTGTCTGCCGCGTCATTCCAAGAAACAACAAGAGTCTTGACTGATGCAGCAATAAAAGGAAAACGTGATGAATTGCTTGGGCTTAAAGAAAATGTCATCATCGGTAAACTTGTCCCTGCAGGAACGGGAATGCTTAGATACAGAAAAGCAAACCCTGTCGTTGTTGGAGACGAAAGTGCCGATACTGTAACAGTGGATTAAAGGAAAAAAGGACCAGCTCAATAATTCAAACTGAAAACTCCACTCCTGTTTCCCATTGGAGCTGAAGGATCAGAGTTTATTGAGCTGGTCTCTCTTATTACTCATGGCTGACTGAAAAGCAGTATGAGGATTTGATATATTCCGATAAGGCAAATTGATAATCTTAATAGAATGATGTAAGGAAAACCTTTTGCTTGAATTATTTTTTTGAAAGAAGTTGACAGTATCCGACTAATAATGATACTATAGCAAAGGTGCTCCTATGTTACCCTGTAACTTTGGAGGATATGGACCATGTCTTATGAAAAAGTAATACAGGCAAAGTCAGTGATTATAGGGACGAAACAAGCAGTTAGAGCTCTTAAAAACAATTTAATTCAAGAAGTTATCATCGCTGATGATGCAGATATATACTTGACTGGGCGTGTCGTTGAGACTGCCAAAGAATTGGATGTTCCTATCACATATGTTGATTCGATGAGAATGCTTGGCAAAGCATGTGGTATTGATGTCGGAGCAGCAACTGTTGCCATCAAAAAGTAAAGATGTTTTTGCAATTATATTTGCAAAGACTTTGTTTTTACCCATTTATGAACCACCTGGATGTGTGGTACTAGAAATGAAAACGTGAAGGGAGGAAAAATGTAATGCCTACTATTAATCAATTAGTGCGTAAAGGACGCGAGTCTAAAGAGGTTAATTCAAAATCTCCAGCACTTAACAAAGGCTACAACAGCTTTAAAAAAGCACAAACTAACGTATCATCTCCGCAAAAACGTGGTGTTTGCACTCGTGTGGGTACTATGACACCGAAAAAACCAAACTCCGCGTTACGTAAATATGCGCGTGTACGTTTAACAAACGGTATCGAGGTAACAGCTTATATCCCAGGTATCGGTCACAACCTACAAGAACACAGCGTGGTTCTTATCCGTGGCGGTCGTGTAAAAGATTTACCAGGGGTACGTTACCATATCGTACGTGGTGCTCTTGATACTGCTGGAGTTAACAATCGTATGCAAGGCCGTTCTAAATACGGTACTAAGCGTCCGAAAGCAGCTAAAAAATAATCTTAAACAAAAATTGAACTTTCTTGAAAGGAGGAAATATAATGCCTCGTAAAGGACCTGTAACGAAAAGAGACGTATTACCAGATCCAATTTATAATTCAAAACTTGTGACTCGCTTAATCAACAAATTAATGGTTGATGGACAAAGAGGTAAATCACAAAAAATTCTTTACTCTGCATTTGATTTAATCAAAGAACGTACTGGCAATGAGCCGATCGAAGTTTTCGATCAAGCACTTAAAAACATCATGCCTGTATTAGAAGTAAAAGCACGCCGTGTGGGTGGAGCTAACTACCAAGTACCAGTTGAGGTGCGTCCAGATCGTAAATCGACTCTAGGACTTCGTTGGTTAGTAAACTACTCTCGCCTTCGTGGAGAAAAAACGATGGAAGAGCGTTTAGCTTATGAAATCATGGATGCTGCTAACAACACTGGAGCAGCGGTTAAGAAACGTGAAGATACTCACAAAATGGCTGAAGCCAACAAAGCTTTCGCACATTATCGCTGGTAAGATCAAACACTATAAAATCCTTATAGAAGGAAGGAGAAAGACAAATGGCAAGAGAGTTCTCCTTAGCAAACACTCGTAATATCGGTATCATGGCTCACATCGATGCTGGTAAAACGACTACAACAGAACGTGTTCTATATTACACTGGTAAAATCCACAAAATTGGTGAAACGCACGAAGGTGCTTCACAAATGGACTGGATGGAACAGGAACAAGAACGCGGAATCACGATCACTTCCGCTGCAACAACTGCACAATGGAAAGGTCACCGTGTAAACATCATCGATACACCGGGACACGTAGACTTCACAGTTGAAGTTGAACGTTCTTTGCGCGTACTTGATGGAGCTGTAGCTGTACTTGATGCCCAATCAGGTGTTGAGCCTCAAACTGAAACAGTTTGGCGCCAAGCTACAACTTACGGTGTACCGCGTGTCGTATTCGTAAACAAAATGGACAAAATCGGTGCGGATTTCTTGTATTCAGTTGGAACAATCCACGATCGTTTACAAGCTAACGCTCACCCAGTTCAGTTACCAATCGGAGCAGAAGATCAATTCTCTGCAATCATTGACCTTATTGAAATGAAAACTCATTTCTACGGTAATGACCTAGGAACTGATATCACTGTCGGTGAAATTCCTGAAGAACACCGGGAATTAGCTGAAGAATACCGTGAGAAGTTAATTGAAGCAGTAGCAGAAGTTAATGAAGACTTAATGGAAAAATACCTTGGCGGCGAAGAAATCAGCATTGCTGAATTGAAAGCAGCTATTCGTACAGCAACTGTTAATGTTGAATTCTTCCCTGTTATTTGCGGATCAGCTTTCAAAAACAAAGGTGTTCAATTAATGCTTGATAACGTTATCGACTTCCTTCCATCTCCATTGGATGTACCAGCTATCAAAGGTACATTACCGGATTCAGAAGATGAAGTGGAACGTCATTCAGATGATTCTGAACCGTTCTCTGCTTTAGCGTTTAAAGTTATGACTGACCCTTACGTTGGTAAACTTACATTCTTCCGTGTGTACTCAGGTACATTAGAATCAGGATCTTATGTAATCAACTCAACTAAAGGTAAACGTGAACGTATTGGTCGTATCCTTCAAATGCACGCAAACAGCCGTGAAGAAATATCTACTGTATATGCAGGGGATATCGCAGCTGCTGTAGGATTGAAAGATACTACAACTGGAGATACTCTATGTGATGACAAGAACCAAGTAATTCTTGAGTCCATGGTATTCCCAGAGCCAGTTATCTCACTATCAGTTGAACCGAAATCAAAAGCAGACCAAGACAAAATGTCTCAAGCTTTACAAAAGCTTCAAGATGAAGATCCAACATTCCGTGCGCACACTGACCAAGAAACTGGTCAAACAATTATCGCTGGTATGGGTGAACTTCACTTGGACATCCTTGTTGACCGTATGCGTCGCGAATTCAAAGTGGAAGCAAACGTTGGTGCTCCTCAGGTAGCATACCGTGAAACTTTCCGTGGTTCAGCTAAAGTTGAAGGTAAATTCGTTCGCCAATCTGGTGGTCGTGGACAATTCGGACACGTATGGATCGAATTTGGTCCAAACGAAGAAGGTAAAGGATTCGAATTTGAAAATGCTATCGTCGGTGGTGTAGTACCACGTGAATATATCCCTGCTGTACAAGCTGGATTAGTTGATTCACTTGACCGTGGTGTACTTGCTGGTTACCCGCTAGTCGACATTAAAGCAAAATTATTTGACGGATCTTACCATGACGTTGACTCCAACGAAATGGCATTTAAAATTGCTGCATCGATGGCACTTAAAAATGCAGCATCTAAATGTAAGCCTGTCATCCTTGAGCCAATCATGAAAGTGGAAGTAGTTATTCCAGAAGATTACCTAGGCGACATCATGGGAGATATCACATCTCGTCGTGGTCGTGTAGAAGGTATGGAAGCTCGCGGTAACACGCAAATGGTTAAAGCGATGGTTCCACTATCTGAAATGTTCGGATATGCTACATCTTTACGTTCTAACACTCAAGGACGAGGAACATTCTCTATGCACTTCGATCATTATGAAGAAGTACCTAAGAGCATTTCTGAAGAAATCATCAAAAAAAATAAAGGTGAATAATTGATTTTCATCTCTTATTAAAGTATAACTATCTTATGTAAGCTGTGATGGAAGAATTAGTCTTCTTTCACAGCCCTATATACTTAATCTTTTATTTATAATTTTAAGGAGGAATTCCTAATGGGAAAAGCTAAATTTGATCGTTCAAAACCGCACGTTAACGTTGGAACAATTGGTCACGTTGACCATGGTAAAACTACTCTAACTGCTGCAATCACAACTGTACTTGCTAAATCTGGTGGCGCAGAAGCTCGCGCTTATGACCAAATCGATGGTGCTCCAGAAGAAAGAGAACGTGGTATCACAATCTCTACTGCACACGTTGAGTACGAAACAGCTACTCGTCACTATGCACACGTTGACTGCCCAGGACATGCTGACTATGTTAAAAACATGATCACTGGTGCTGCACAAATGGACGGCGGGATCCTAGTAGTATCTGCTGCTGATGGCCCAATGCCACAAACTCGTGAGCACATCCTTCTTTCTCGTCAAGTTGGTGTACCATACCTAGTAGTATTCATGAACAAATGCGACATGGTTGATGACGAAGAACTTCTTGAATTAGTAGAAATGGAAATCCGTGATCTTCTATCTGAATACGAATTCCCTGGCGATGACATTCCAGTTATCAAAGGTTCTGCTCTAAAAGCTCTTCAAGGAGAAGCTGAATGGGAAGAAAAAATTCATGAATTAATGACAGCTGTTGACGAGTACATCCCAGAACCAACTCGTGACACTGAAAAACCATTCATGATGCCAGTTGAGGATGTATTCTCTATCACTGGTCGTGGAACAGTTGCAACTGGCCGTGTTGAGCGTGGACAAGTTAAAGTCGGTGACGTTGTTGACATCATCGGTTTCAACGAAGAGTCTAAACCAACAACAGTAACTGGTGTTGAAATGTTCCGTAAACTTCTTGACTACGCTGAAGCTGGTGACAACATCGGAGCACTACTTCGTGGTGTATCCCGTGAAGATATCCAACGTGGACAAGTACTTGCTAAACCAGGTACAATCACTCCACACACAAAGTTCAAAGCTGAAGTTTATGTTCTTTCTAAAGAAGAAGGTGGACGTCACACTCCATTCTTTACAAACTACCGTCCTCAGTTCTACTTCCGTACAACTGACGTAACTGGTATTTGTAACCTTCCTGAAGGCGTAGAAATGGTTATGCCTGGAGACAACATCGAAATGACTGTAGAACTTATCGCTCCAATCGCTATCGAAGAAGGTACTAAATTCTCTATCCGTGAGGGTGGACGTACTGTAGGCGCTGGCGTAGTTGCTACAATCCAAGAATAATTGATTCATAAAACAATATTGGAAGGGACGCCTTCCGGGAGAAGCAGATGGGACGCCATCTGCTTTTTTTATTTTTAAAGGATATTCTTTCTTCTATAATATATCTGTTAAAAATGAGGTGCATTTAATGGGTATCTTGAACATTTCCGAAATGAAGAAAATGGATATGAAAGTCCACGTAGAATGTACTTGTAAATACTTGTGATAGTATGTATAATAATAAAAGTGTGTTGCACAAGAAAAATCTAAGTTTAACTTGCATTTAACTTGTGTTATATGTATAATAGACAATGTTGGTCTTTGACTGCGATGATATGGAAGGTTGCTGACACACCCGGCCGCTTTGCCATGGCGAGTGTGTGGGAAATTTCCATTGAGAAGGTCTATTTTAAAATAGGCGAAAAGGAGGGAAAATTATGGCAAAACAAAAAATTCGTATCCGTTTAAAAGCATATGATCACAGAATTCTTGATCAATCTGCTGAGAAAATTGTTGAAACTGCAAAACGTTCTGGTGCGGCTGTATCTGGTCCAATTCCATTACCTACTGAAAGATCGGTATATACGATCCTACGTGCGGTTCATAAATACAAAGATTCTCGTGAACAATTCGAAATGCGTACGCATAAACGTCTAATCGACATCGTTAATCCAACTCCACAAACAGTTGACTCATTGATGCGTTTAGATTTACCATCAGGCGTTGACATTGAAATCAAATTATAATTCATATAAATATGAACAATTACTCTAGGAGGTGTGACTTATGACCAAAGGAATCTTAGGAAGAAAAATCGGTATGACTCAAGTTTTTGCTGAAAACGGTGAACTTATTCCGGTAACAGTTATCGAAGCTGCTAATAACGTGGTTCTTCAAAAGAAAACTGTTGAAACTGATGGCTATGAAGCAGTTCAAGTTGGTTTTGAAAACAAACGTGAAAAGCTTTCTAACAAACCTGAAAAGGGCCATGTTGAAAAAGCAAATACTACTCCTAAGCGCTTCATTCGCGAATTCCGCGGAACGGATCTTAACGAATATGAGATCGGTCAAGAAGTCAATGTAAGTATTTTCGCTGAAGGCGATTTAGTAGATGTATCAGGAATTTCAAAAGGTAAAGGATTCCAAGGCTCTATCAAGCGTCATGGACAATCTCGCGGACCAATGTCTCACGGTTCTCGTTACCACCGTCGCCCAGGTTCAATGGGTCCTGTAGCTCCAAACCGCGTATTCAAAGGTAAACTTTTACCAGGACGTATGGGTGGAGAACAAATCACTGTTCAAAACTTAGCTATCGTTAAAGTTGATGTTGAACGTAACCTACTATTGATCAAAGGTAATGTACCTGGTGCTAGAAAAGCATTGATCAAAGTTAAATCTGCTGTTAAAGCAAAGTAATTTCTAAGAAAGGAGGAGCAATAGAATGCCAAAAGTTACATTGTTCAACCAAACAGGTTCTCAAGTTGGCGACATCGAACTAAATGAATCCATCTTTGGTATCGAACCTAATAATCACGTATTATTTGAAGCAATCATCATGCAAAGAGCTTCCTTACGTCAAGGAACTCATAAAGTTAAAAACCGTTCTGAAGTAGCAGGCGGTGGACGTAAACCTTGGAAACAAAAAGGAACTGGACGTGCGCGTCAAGGTTCTATCCGTTCTCCACAATGGCGTGGCGGTGGTATTGTTTTTGGACCAACACCAAGATCTTACTCTTACAAGTTGCCTAAAAAGGTACGTCGTTTAGCTATTAAATCTGCATTGTCTGCAAAGGCATTGGAAGAGAACATTTTGGTACTTGAAAGCTTGTCTTTCGAAGCTCCAAAAACAAAAGAGTTTGTAGCGGTTCTTAAAAACCTTTCTGTTGACACTAAAACATTAGTGGTTACTGACGGTTTAGATGAGAAAGTTGCTCTTTCTGCACGTAACATCCCTGGTGTTACTGTAGTTGAAGCTGATGGTCTTAATGTTCTTGATGTTGTTTCACACAACAAATTGATCTTGACTAAATCAGCTGTCGAAAAAGTAGAGGAGGTGCTTGCATAATGGATGCACGCGATATCATTAAGCGCCCCGTAATCACTGAACGCTCTTCAGACATAATGGCTGAAAAGAAATATACTTTTGAAGTTGATGTTAGAGCTAATAAAACTCAAGTTAAAGATGCTGTTCAAGAAATTTTCGGCGTTAAAGTTGAGAAAGTAAACATCATGAATTACAAAGGTAAATTCAAACGCATGGGCAAACATGCAGGCTATACTAACAAGCGCCGTAAAGCTATTGTTAAATTAACTGCTGACAGCAAAGAAATCGAGCTATTCGAGGCTTAATTCATTAGAGAAGGAGGGAAATACAAATGGCGATTAAGAAGTATAAACCTACCTCTAACGGTCGACGTAATATGACAACTTCCGATTTTGCTGAGATCACTACAGACAAACCGGAAAAATCATTACTTGCTCCTTTACACAGCAAAGGCGGCCGTAATAACCAAGGTAAGTTAACAGTTCGTCATCAAGGTGGCGGCCACAAGCGTCAATACCGTATCATCGATTTCAAACGGAATAAAGATGGTATACCAGGGCGCGTTGCTACTATTGAGTACGATCCAAATCGTTCTGCAAACATTGCATTAATTAATTACGTTGATGGAGAAAAACGTTATATCCTAGCTCCGAAAAACCTAGAAGTAGGTTTGGAAGTTATGTCAGGTCCAGAAGCTGACATCAAAGTGGGTAACGCTCTACCTCTTATCAACATCCCAGTTGGTACAGTAATTCATAACATCGAACTTAAACCAGGAAAAGGTGGACAATTAGTCCGTTCGGCAGGAACTTCTGCTCAAGTACTTGGTAAAGAAGGTCGTTATGTACTAGTACGTTTAAACTCAGGTGAGGTTCGTATGATTCTTGCTACTTGCCGTGCTTCTATCGGTCAAGTTGGTAATGAACAACATGAACTTATCAACATTGGTAAAGCTGGCCGTAACCGTTGGTTAGGTAAACGCCCAACAGTTCGTGGATCTGTAATGAACCCGAATGATCACCCACACGGTGGTGGTGAAGGTAAAGCGCCAATCGGACGTAAATCACCAATGTCTCCATGGGGTAAACCTACTCTTGGATTCAAAACTCGTAAGAAGAAAAATAAATCCGATAAATTTATCGTACGTCGTCGTAAAAAATAACGGGATTGCACTACGGTTCATATATAGAACCGTAGAACAGTCACGAAGGGAGGTACTCGCATGGGTCGTAGCTTAAAAAAAGGACCTTTTGTTGATGATCATTTATTGGTAAAAGTTGAAAAATTAAATGAAGCTGACAAGAAACAGGTAGTAAAAACTTGGTCTCGTCGCTCAACAATCTTCCCGCAATTCATCGGACACACAATCGCCGTTTATGACGGTCGTAAGCACGTGCCGGTTTATGTAACAGAAGATATGGTAGGTCACAAACTAGGCGAATTCGCGCCTACACGCACTTATAAAGGTCACGCAAGTGATGACAAGAAAACAAGACGTTAATGAGAGGAGGGCATCTCATGCAAGCTAAAGCTGTCGCTAAAACAGTTCGTATTGCTCCTCGTAAAGTGCGTTTAGTCGCAGATTTAATTCGAGGAAAACAAGTAGGTGAAGCAGTAGCGATTCTTCGCTTAACACCAAAATCTGCTTCTCCAGTCGTAGAAAAAATTCTGAAATCTGCTATCGCAAATGCAGAACACAACTACGAAATGGATATTAATAACCTAGTCGTTTCAGAGGCATACGTTAACGAAGGACCAACATTAAAACGTTTCCGTCCTCGCGCTCAAGGTCGTGCGAGTGCTATTAACAAACGTACTAGTCATATTACAATCGTTGTATCAGAAAAGAAGGAGGGGTAATCTGTGGGTCAAAAGGTAAATCCAATCGGTATGCGTATCGGGATAATCCGTGACTGGGAATCCAAATGGTACGCTGATAAAGACTACGCAGTTCTTTTGCATGAAGACATCAAAGTTCGTGAATATATCGCGAAACGTCTAAATGATGCTTCTGTTTCAAAAGTTGAAATCGAGCGTGCAGCTAACCGTATCAATGTATCTGTCCACACTGCTAAACCAGGAATGGTTATCGGTAAAGGCGGTACTGAAGTCGAAGCACTTCGTAAAGCTTTGAACCAGCTGACTGGCAAAAGAGTTCATATCAATATCATTGAAATTAAAAGAGCAGATCTTGACGCAAAATTGGTTGCAGAAAACATCGCTCGTCAATTAGAAAACCGTGTTTCATTCCGTCGCGCTCAAAAGCAAGCTATCCAACGTACTATGCGTTCTGGAGCAAAAGGAATCAAAACTCAAGTTTCTGGTCGTCTTGGCGGTGCTGATATTGCTCGTGCTGAACATTACAGCGAAGGAACAGTTCCACTTCACACACTTCGTGCAGACATAGATTATGCTCATGCTGAAGCAGATACTACTTACGGTAAGCTAGGCGTGAAAGTTTGGATCTACCGTGGAGAAGTTCTTCCTACTAAGAAGAAATCTGAGGAAGGAGGAAAATAATATGTTATTGCCAAAACGCGTAAAATACCGTCGTGAACACCGCGGTAAGATGAGAGGGATGGCTAAAGGCGGCACTGAAGTTCATTTCGGAGAATTTGGACTTCAAGCTCAAGAAGCTTCCTGGATCACAAACCGCCAAATCGAAGCAGCTCGTATTGCGATGACTCGTTATATGAAACGTGGAGGGAAAGTTTGGATCAAAATCTTCCCAAGCAAACCTTACACAGCTAAGCCGCTTGAAGTACGGATGGGTTCCGGTAAAGGTGCTCCTGAAGGTTGGGTAGCAGTAGTTAAACCGGGCAAAGTTATGTTTGAAATCTCTGGTGTATCTGAAGAGGTGGCAAGAGAAGCATTGCGCCTTGCAGCACACAAACTTCCAATCAAATGCAAGTTTGTAAAAAGAGAGGAAATTGGTGGTGAAACAAATGAAAGCTAATGAAATCAAAGATCTAACCACTGCTGAAATTGAACAAAAACTAAAATCTCTTAAAGAAGAACTATTTAATCTTCGTTTCCAGTTAGCTACTGGACAACTTGAAAATACAGCTCGCATCCGTGAAGTTCGCAAATCGATTGCTCGTATGAAAACAGTTGTTCGTCAAAGAGAGATCGGTGTCACTAATCGATAATGAATGGAGGTTTGCAGAATGAGCGAACGCAACCAACGCAAAATCTACACTGGACGCGTAGTATCCGACAAAATGGATAAAACAGTTACAGTAGTTGTAGAAACCTATAAAAAGCATTCTTTATACGGTAAACGCGTGAAATACTCTAAAAAGTTTAAAGCTCATGACGAGCTAAACGAAGCTAAAGCAGGCGACGTAGTACGTATCATGGAAACTCGTCCACTTTCAGCTACAAAACGCTTCCGTCTTGTAGAAGTAGTAGAAAAAGCAGTAATCATTTAATATAGTTCGGATTAAGCTAATTCCGAAGGGAGGTACCGTACATGATTCAACAAGAATCTCGTTTAAAAGTCGCTGACAATTCAGGTGCTCGTGAAGTGCTAACAATTAAAGTCCTAGGTGGTTCTGGCCGTAAAACTGCAAACATCGGTGATATCATCGTTTGTACAGTTAAACAGGCAACACCAGGAGGCGTTGTTAAAAAAGGTGAAGTCGTTAAGGCTGTTGTTGTCCGTACAAAACGTGGTATGCGTCGTCCTGACGGTTCTTACATTCGTTTTGATGAAAACGCATGTGTAATTATCCGTGACGATAAGAGCCCACGTGGAACACGTATTTTTGGACCTGTTGCTCGTGAATTACGTGACAATAGTTTCATGAAGATCGTTTCTCTTGCTCCAGAAGTTCTATAATATGTAAAATTTGTATAAAGCCTTTCAAGGAGGTGCCAAGCTAATGCATGTTAAAAAAGGTGACAAAGTCGTAGTCATCTCTGGTAAGGACAAAGGCAAACAAGGAACAATTCTTTCTGCATATCCGAAACAAAATCGTGTGCTTGTAGAAGGAATTAACATCGTGAAAAAGCATTCCAAGCCATCTCAACTTAATCCACAAGGTGGAATTATCAGCAAAGAAGCTGCTATTCACGTATCCAATGTAATGCCACTTGATCCTAAATCAGGTAAACCGACTCGTGTTGGATATAAGATCGAAAATGGTAAAAAAGTACGCGTAGCTAAAATTTCAGGTGAATCTTTAGATAAATAAGTCATAAATGAAGGGAGGTACACTAAGCAATGAGCCGCCTTAAAGAAAAATTCAAAAGTGAAATTACACCGTCATTGATGGGTAAATTCAACTATCAATCAGTAATGCAAGTACCAAACATTGAGAAAATCGTTATTAACATGGGTGTGGGTGACGCAGTATCTAACTCGAAAGCTTTGGATACAGCTGTTGAAGAACTTACATTGATCACAGGTCAAAAACCAGTTATAACAAAAGCAAAAAAATCAATCGCAGGCTTCCGTTTGCGTGAAGGTATGCCTATCGGAGCGAAAGTTACATTACGTGGAGAGCGTATGTATCAATTCCTTGATAAGCTAGTATCTGTATCTTTACCGCGTGTACGTGATTTCCGCGGCGTTTCAAAGAAATCCTTTGACGGACGTGGAAACTATACATTAGGTGTTAAAGAACAACTTATCTTCCCTGAGATTGATTACGATAAAGTGAGCAAAGTTCGTGGTATGGACATCGTTATCGTAACGACTGCCAACACTGACGAAGAAGCTCGTGAACTACTTACTCAAGTTGGAATGCCGTTCCAAAAGTAATCTCTAAATAAAGGGAGGCGAAATCGTGGCTAAAAAGTCTATGATCGTAAAGCAAAAACGCGAACAGAAGTTTAAAGTACAAGAATATACACGTTGCGAACGTTGCGGACGTCCACATTCTGTATTACGTAAATTTAAACTTTGTCGTATTTGTTTCCGCGAACTTGCATATAAAGGACAAATTCCTGGCGTTAAAAAAGCTAGCTGGTAAAACCCGAGTTTGGGAAGGAGGTAAAATATAATGGTCATGACAGATCCTATTGCAGATATGCTTACTCGCATCCGTAATGCGAATATGGTTCGTCACGAAAAACTGGAAGTTCCTGCTTCAAAGATCAAAAAGGAAATCGCTGAGATCTTAAAAAGTGAAGGCTTCGTACGTGACTTTGAATTAATCGAAGACAACAAACAAGGTATCATCCGTATCTTCTTAAAATACGGTGCAAACAACGAACGTGTTATCACTGGTCTAAAACGTATCAGCAAACCTGGTTTGCGTGTATATGCAAAAACTGGAGAGGTACCACGCGTTCTTAACGGTTTAGGTATCGCAATTGTTTCTACTTCTCACGGAGTTTTAACAGACAAGGAAGCTCGCTCTAAACAAGTTGGCGGAGAAGTTTTAGCATACGTTTGGTAATACATTTTCACAAGAATGGAGGTGCACATTATGTCTCGTATAGGTAAAAAACCTATTGAAATCCCTGCAGGCGTAACAGTTACTATTACTGGAAGTGAAGTAACTGTTAAAGGACCTAAAGGTGAATTAACTAGATCATTCAATCCTGACCTTTCAATCGTTGTTGAAGAGAACGTGTTAACTGTTACACGTCCGTCTGACGAGAAGGCTCACCGTTCTTTACACGGTACTACTCGCGCACTTATCTCTAACATGGTTGAAGGTGTATCAACAGGTTTCGTAAAATCACTTGAACTTATTGGGGTTGGGTACCGTGCACAAAAGCAAGGTAACAAGCTTGTCCTTAACGTAGGATATTCCCACCCTGTAGAAATAGAGCCAGAAGCTGGCGTTGAAGTCGAAGTTCCTTCTAATACAAAAGTAATCATCAAAGGTGCAAGCAAAGAACGTGTAGGAGCTCTAGCAGCTAATATCCGTGATGTTCGCCCGCCTGAGCCGTATAAAGGTAAAGGTATCCGTTACGAAGGCGAATTCGTTCGTCGTAAAGAAGGTAAAACTGGTAAGTAATGCCGCATAAGTAAACGAAAGGAGTGACGTAAATGATTACGAAGCTTGATAAAAATGCTACTCGTCAGAAAAGACATGCGCGTGTACGTGCTAAGCTTTCTGGAACAGAAGCTCGTCCTCGTTTAAATGTGTTTCGTTCAAACAAACACATTTACGCACAATTAATTGACGATGCAAAAGGCGTAACATTAGCAAGTGCTTCAACTCTTGATAAAGAGATCGGTATCGAAGCTAGTAGCAATGCTGAAGCAGCTCAAAAAGTTGGCGAACTTATTGCGAAACGTGCTGTTGAAAAAGGTTTCAAAGCTGTGGTATTTGACCGCGGTGGTTACCTCTTCCATGGTCGTGTAAAAGCATTGGCTGACGCTGCTCGTGAAAACGGCTTAGAATTTTAATGGATAAGGAGGGACATAACAGATGCGTAGCATTGATCCTAATAAATTAGAACTTGAAGAACGCGTAGTTACAGTAAATCGTGTAGCTAAAGTTGTTAAAGGCGGACGTCGTTTCCGTTTCACTGCACTAGTTGTTGTTGGTGATAAAAATGGTCATGTTGGATTTGGTACTGGTAAAGCTCAAGAAGTTCCGGATGCTATCCGTAAAGCTATTGAGGATGCTAAGAAAAATCTAATTACTGTACCAATGGTTGGTACTACAATTCCTCACCTTGTGAACGGTCGCTATGGCGCAGGTCACATTCTATTGAAACCAGCTTCTGAAGGTACAGGAGTAATTGCTGGTGGTCCTGTTCGTGCGGTACTTGAATTAGGCGGAGTTAGCGATATCCTGTCTAAATCACTAGGTACTAATACACCTATTAATATGGTTCGCGCAACAATTGAAGGATTGAAGCAATTGAAACGTGCTGAAGACGTAGCTAAGTTACGTGGAAAATCAGTACAAGAACTGTTAGGATAAGGAGGGAAATCGAATTATGGCTAATAAATTAGAAATTACCCTCACTCGCAGCTTAATTGGTCGTCCTGAAGATCAACGTGTTACAGTTAACACTTTGGGTTTACGCAAAATGCATCAAACGGTTATCCAAGAAGATAACCCTGCGATTCGCGGTATGATTACCAAAGTTGCTCATCTTGTTACTGTAAAAGAACAATAAAATAATTTTTAACTTAACAAGGAGGTGCCAACATGAAACTTCATGAGTTAAAAGCTGCAGAAGGTTCTCGTAAAGAACGTAAACGTAAAGGTCGCGGTATTGGATCTGGTAACGGTAAAACAGCAGGTAAAGGACATAAAGGACAAAACGCTCGCTCCGGCGGCGGTGTGCGTCTTGGATTTGAAGGGGGACAAACTCCTCTATTCAGACGTTTACCTAAACGTGGATTTACCAACATCAACCGTAAAGACTATGCTATCGTGAATCTTGATACGTTAAATCTTTTCGAAGACGGTACTGAAGTAACACCAGCTCTTTTACTTGAGACTGGGGTTGTAAGTAAAGAAAAAGCAGGAATCAAAATTCTTGCCAAAGGAAGCATTGAGAAAAAGCTTACTGTTAAAGCTCACAAATTCTCGTCTACTGCTAAAGAAGCTATCGAAGCTGCTGGCGGTAATACAGAGGTGATCTAATGTTTCGCACGATCTCCAATTTTATGCGCGTGGGTGAAATAAGGAATAAGATTATTTTTACCCTTCTAATGTTAATCGTCTATCGCATCGGTACATTTATACCTGTACCGCATGTGAATGCCGATTTTCTCGCTGAACAGGACCAGCTGAGCGTCATCGGTCTTTTAAATACCTTTGGCGGCGGGGCGCTGCAAAACTTTTCTATATTAGCGATGGGTATCATGCCTTACATCACGGCATCCATCATCGTTCAGCTGTTACAGATGGATGTTGTTCCTAAGTTCACTGAATGGTCTAAACAAGGAGAAGCAGGGCGCCGTAAATTAGCACAATTCACTCGTTACTTCACTATTATCCTAGGATTTATCCAAGCAGTTGGTATGTCTTATGGGTTCAATAATATGTCAGGTGGCCAGTTGATTGAAAATCCTGGAATTGCAACATACTTGCTTATTGCGACTGTCTTAACGGCAGGAACAGCTTTTCTTTTGTGGTTAGGGGAGCTGATCACTGCTAAGGGTGTGGGTAATGGGATTTCCATCATTATCTTTGCTGGTATCGTAGCTAGTTTGCCAAATACGGCAAATCAGATTTACGCCCAACAATTTGAAAATGCCGGTGATCAATTATTCTTACGAATCATAACGATTATCCTCATTGTTTTAGCAGTATTAGCAATCGTGGTTGCTGTTATTTTCATTCAGCAGGCATTACGTAAAATTCCTATTCAGTATGCGAAACGTGCTGCGGTAGGTCGTACACAAATGGGTGGCCAGTCTACTCATTTACCATTGAAAGTAAATGCTGCGGGGGTTATTCCGGTAATCTTTGCAATGGCATTTATCATTACTCCCACTACAATCGCTTCTTTCTTTGGAAAGAACAGCGTGACTAGTTGGATATCAGCAAATCTTGATTATACCAAGCCAATTGGTATGATCATCTATGTTGCTCTTATCATTGCTTTTGCGTATTTTTATGCATTCATTCAGGTAAACCCTGAACAAATGGCTGAGAATTTGAAAAAGCAAGGTGGCTATGTGCCGGGGATTCGTCCAGGTAAGAGTACACAAGAATATTTGACACGTGTTTTATACCGTTTGACGTTTGTAGGCTCCATTTTCTTGGCCATCATTGCCGTTTTACCGGTATTTTTCATTAAGCTTGCTGATCTGCCTCAATCTGCACAGATTGGCGGTACCAGTTTGCTGATCGTAGTGGGGGTTGCCCTTGATACGATGAAGCAGCTGGAATCACAACTTGTGAAGAGACACTATAAAGGCTTTATAAAGTAATGAGTTTTGGGAACGCCTTGTTCCCTTTACCCATTATAGAGTTTGAGGGGGAAGAACATTGAATCTAGTTTTAATGGGTCTGCCGGGTGCTGGTAAGGGCACTCAAGCTGAACAAATCGTAGAAAAATATAATATCCCTCATATCTCTACTGGAGATATGTTCCGAACAGCTATCAAAGATGGAACAGAATTAGGTCTAAAGGCGAAATCATTCATGGACAAAGGCGAATTGGTACCTGATGAAGTTACCATTGGCATCGTACGTGAACGTTTAAGCAAGGAGGACTGCCTAAAAGGATTTTTGCTTGATGGGTTTCCACGTACTGTGGCACAGGCAGAGGCACTTGAAAGCATTCTAACTGATTTAGATCGCAAAATAAATTTTGTCATTAATATCGATGTTGATAAAAACATTTTAATGGAAAGATTGACAGGACGTCGTATTTGCAAATCATGTGGTGCGACATACCATCTTGTATTCAATCCTCCTGCAAATGATGATGTATGCGACCGCTGCGGCGGAGAATTATATCAACGTGCCGACGATAATGCAGAAACGGTTCAAAATCGCTTAGATGTGAATTTGAAACAAACCAAACCACTTCTTGATTTCTACGGAGACAAAGGATACTTGGTCAACATTAACGGACAGCAAGATATTAATAAGGTATTTGAAAATATCGATGTGTTGCTTGGTGCTTTACAAAATTAATCGTTCGTATTGATTTATGAAATTCATACCATTTTTATAACTTACTAGTTAAACTTGGTGCATTCCTATAATACAAAGGGTATAATGGATTTCGCGAGAGCATTCGCACATTTATTAATCAGGTTCTTGTACTTGGTATTCCCTGAATTGGGCGATTACTTTTTAAGTGATCTTCATGGACATATCCGGTCGGCAAAATTGATGAAGAAATGCAGTGACTCTATTGGGATTCCTAAAGAGTCGTGATATAGAGGGTTGAAAGAAGCTATGTCAGGCGTGCGCCTTTCAAACATCTCCCATGCTATTCAAACCTATGTCGAGACTAATTGCTTCTCTATTTCGAGAGTATGTCGGTCACGGAATCGGTCAAGACTTACATGAGGACCCATAAAATCCTCATTTCGGTCCAACTGATAAAGGTCCTCAGTTAAAGCCTGGTTCTACAAAATGGTGAATACTTGATGCAGAATTTTAAGACTTATGAGGATAATTGGACTGTAGTAATGTTGACGGAAAGATGTGCACCTTTAATAGGTTCACGCATAGAGAAGGGAGAATCACTTTAATGGCGAAAGATGATGTAATTGAAGTAGAAGGCACAGTACAAGAGACTTTGCCAAATGCAATGTTTAAGGTAGAATTAGAAAATGGTCATACTGTTTTAGCTCATGTATCCGGTAAAATTCGTATGCACTTTATTCGCATTTTGCCTGGAGATAAAGTTACGGTTGAGCTTTCCCCGTATGATCTAACTCGCGGCAGAATCACATACCGGTTCAAATAATCCGGTTACGCTCCGATCTGTATAAGGAGGTTAGATAGCAATGAAAGTCAGACCATCAGTCAAACCAATCTGCGAAAAGTGTAAAGTTATCCGCAGAAAAGGTAAAGTTATGGTTATTTGCGAAAACCCTAAACATAAACAAAAACAAGGCTAAATAGAAGGAGGTGCACTCAAGCATGGCACGTATTGCTGGAGTAGATATTCCCCGTGACAAACGTATTGTTATCTCATTAACATATATATATGGTATTGGAAAACAAACAGCGATCAAGATTCTTGCAGAAGCAGGCGTTTCTGAAGAAACTCGCGTTCGTGACTTAACGGAAGACGAATTGAACAAAATTCGTGATATCATTGACAAGCTTAAAGTAGAAGGCGACCTTCGTCGTGAAATCTCCCTAAACATCAAACGTTTAATGGAAATCGGTTCTTACCGTGGTTTACGTCACCGTCGTGGTCTTCCTGTTCGCGGTCAAAATACAAAAAACAATGCTCGTACGCGTAAAGGACCTCGTCGTACTGTAGCTAACAAGAAAAAATAATTAGTAAAGGAGGTTACTTTTCATGGCACGTAAAACTAATACACGTAAACGTCGTGTGAAAAAGAATATAGAAACTGGTATTGCTCATATTCGTTCAACATTCAATAACACTATCGTTACGATCACTGACTCTCATGGTAATGCTATTTCTTGGTCAAGTGCTGGAGCTTTAGGATTCCGTGGATCTCGTAAATCCACTCCATTCGCTGCACAAATGGCTGCTGAAACAGCTGCTAAAACATCAATTGAACATGGTATGAAAACTCTTGAAGTTACAGTTAAAGGACCTGGTGCTGGACGTGAGGCTGCTATTCGTGCACTTCAAGCTGCTGGCCTAGAAGTAACTGCAATTAAAGATGTAACTCCAGTTCCACATAACGGATGCCGTCCACCAAAACGTCGCCGTGTTTAATTTTTCTGTATAGATTTTGTATTCCTGTCAATAATGGGATATAATACTGAGTTTGCGTTCTTACAGAGGATTAATTTTCAGTTGTTGCGCACAGCGGGAACGTATACATGGGGAATTTCGGTTTAAGTGACTTCGTTTACTTGCCGGGGTTTTGACGTTTTGAAGGAGGGTTTATTGATGATCGAAATAGAAAAACCAAAAATCGAAACGGTTGAAATCAACGACGATACCAAATACGGTAAATTCGTCGTAGAGCCACTAGAGCGTGGGTATGGTACTACATTGGGTAACTCCTTACGTCGTATCCTTTTATCCTCACTCCCAGGTGCTGCTGTCACAGCTATACAAATTGATGGAGTGCTACATGAGTTCTCAACAATTGAAGGCGTCGTGGAAGATGTAACATCTATCATTCTTAATGTGAAAAAACTAGCTCTTAAGATTTACTCTGATGAAGAGAAGACGCTGGAAATTGACGTTCAGGGTGACGGAGTCATCACGGCTGCTGATATCACTCATGATAGTGATGTAGAAATTCTTAATCCGGATTTATATATTGCTACAATTGGTAAAAACGGTCATATGCGTATGCGTTTATCTGCACGTCGCGGCCGCGGCTACACTCCTGCTGTTCAAAACAAGAGAGAAGACCAGCCAATTGGTGTAATTCCAATCGATGCTCTTTACACTCCAGTTTCACGCGTATCTTTCCAAGTTGAAAATACACGTGTTGGACAGTTGTCTAACTTTGACAAGTTAACGTTCGATGTTTGGACTGATGGCAGTACTGGTCCGCAAGAAGCGGTAGCACTTGGAGCTAAGATTTTAACAGAGCATTTAAATATCTTTGTTGGTTTAACCGATGAAGCTCAAAATGCTGAAATCATGGTTGAAAAAGAAGAAGATCAAAAAGAAAAAGTTCTTGAGATGACGATCGAAGAATTAGACCTTTCTGTTCGTTCTTACAACTGCTTGAAACGTGCTGGAATCAATACCGTTCAAGAGCTAGCTCATAAAACGGAAGAAGATATGATGAAAGTACGTAATCTAGGACGTAAATCACTTGAAGAAGTGAAAGCGAAACTAGAAGAATTAGGCTTAGGTCTTCGTAAAGACGACTGATAACATGGCGGATCAATCCATTATGTTGTGAGCCTTGTTATAGACACACAATATAGAACTTCAACAAAGGAGGGAATCTCTAATGGGTTACAGAAAGTTAGGACGCACTAGCGCACAACGTAAAGCATTACTTCGTGATTTAGCTACGGATCTTATTATCCATGAGCGCATTGAAACTACTGAAGCACGTGCAAAAGAATTACGTTCTGTAGTAGATAAAATGATCACTCTTGGTAAACGTGGTGACTTGCATGCACGCCGTCAAGCTGCATCTTTCATCCGTAACGAAATCGCTGACGCTGAGAATGGCACAGATGCCCTTCAAAAACTATTCAGTGACGTGGCTCCACGTTATGAAGAACGTCAAGGTGGATACACTCGTATCATGAAAGTTGGTCCACGCCGCGGTGACGGTGCACCAGTCGTGGTTATTGAATTAGTTTAATAACAACGATGAAAAAGGGCGGGACAAATGAATATACTCACTTGTTCTATGCCCTTTTTCTTTTTTTATTATAGAAATTCTGTCATCTAGAAATTCGCATTGAGTGTTACGATGGCTGGCGGAACCTGTATTATGCAGGGAGCCTTCACGTCTAGCTCAAGCATCCCTTCCCGCTTTTGACAAGCGATTATAAGATAACCTGTTTTTCGTAACAGGCCCGCTATTAGCTGCTCTTAATTTACCGAAAATTCTTTCGGTGGAAGGGGTGCAGCGTTTTTTTATATTTTCAGAAAGAAAAACTACTGTATATTGATTGAGCAGAGTTTAGTTTAGACGAGTGCAGTCGAGGATGAGGAGGGCCACATAATGAAGAAGCTGGTTTCTTTAAATAATATTGTTTTTAAATATGAGGGTCAGTCTCGAAACGCCTTGGATGATGTTTCTTTTGATATTCATCAGGGGGAGTGGCTTGCGATTGTCGGACATAATGGCTCTGGCAAGTCGACATTAGCAAAGTTACTGAATGGTCTTCAGTTCGCTAACTCAGGTACCATTACGATTAATGATCAACTTTTGACAGAAGAATCCGTTTGGGATGTTCGCCAGAAAATTGGCATGGTCTTTCAAAACCCAGATAATCAATTTGTAGGCACTACAGTTCAGGATGATGTGGCTTTTGGTTTAGAAAACGCCGGTGTTTCTCAGCAGGTTATGGTGGAGCGTGTTCATGGTGCGTTAAATAAGGTTAAAATGAATGCCTTTCTTAATCAAGAGCCGCACCATCTATCCGGCGGTCAAAAGCAAAGAGTGGCCATAGCAGGTGTAATAGCCCTGCAGCCAGACATAATCATCTTAGATGAAGCAACCTCCATGCTTGACCCAAGAGGCCGTGAAGAAGTGCTTGAAACAGTTAGGGAATTGAAACAGGAAAACGAGATCACTGTCATATCAATCACCCATGACCTTGAGGAAGCTGCCAAAGCTGATCGAATGATAGTCATGAACCAAGGTCGGTTATATCGTGAAGGACCGCCTCAGGATATTTTTGAGTTAGAGGAAGAATTGATTGCCCTTGGTCTGGATATTCCCTTTTCAGTGAAACTAACCAAGGAGTTACAAAAAAATGGTGTTCGTGTAGTTGATGGGCATTTGACAGAGGAAGAGTTGGTGAAGGATTTATGCGAATTACACTCGATGATGTAGAATACCGCTATCAGGTGAATACTCCTTTTGAACATCTAGCCCTTCATGATGTCAATATTTCAATGGAGCCGGGAACCTATACCGCAATCATCGGGCATACAGGGTCCGGGAAATCCACGCTACTGCAGCATTTGAATGCTCTTTTAAAACCGACGAAGGGTCGTGTTTTCATTGGGGATCGGACGATTGAAGCCGGAAGAAAAGAAAAGGCTTTGCGGCCAATAAGACAAAAGGTCGGAATAGTTTTTCAGTTTCCGGAACATCAGTTATTTGATGAAACGGTTGAAAAGGATATATGTTTCGGACCAATGAATTTTGGCGTTTCTGAAATCGATGCTAAGAAACTGGCCAGGAAAGCCATCGCGCAAGTCGGATTGAATGAGGAAATTCTTGAAAAATCTCCATTCGACTTATCCGGCGGACAAATGCGACGGGTGGCCATTGCTGGGGTACTTGCCATGGAACCCGAAGTATTGGTGCTTGATGAGCCAACAGCGGGATTGGATCCGCGAGGACGCAAAGAAATCATGGATATGTTTTATGATTTGCATAAAGCAAGGGGCATTTCAACGATTCTTGTAACACATAGCATGGAGGATGCAGCCAAGTACGCGGATGACATCATTATCATGCACAAGGGTACGGTGTTCCAAAAAGGAACCCCCCAGGAAATTTTCTCGGAGCCGGAACAATTAATGGAGCTTGGCCTGGATGTTCCGGATACGGTCCGTTTTCAGCTGAAGCTCCAGAAGGAACTTGGTGTTCGATTTGATCATCCGTGTCTTAATATCAGTGATTTAGCGATAGAAATAGATAAAGCCATGAAACGGGGGAACCGCTGATGCTGGATAAAATGATTATCGGGCGTTATGTCCCTGCAAATTCACTGATGCACAAGATGGACCCAAGGGCTAAATTACTCCTCGTGTTCCTGTTTGTTTGTGTCGTCTTTTTGGCGAATAATGTCGTTTCTTACGGGTTGCTTGCTGTATTCACCATCCTTTTGATCAGTCTTTCCAAAATACCGCTTCGTTATCTTTATAATGGGTTAAAACCAATCTTTTTCTTGATCGTATTCACATTCCTTCTCCATATATTTTTTACGAAAGAAGGGGAATTGCTTTTTGAATACGGTTGGTTTGAAATCTATGAAGGCGGTCTGATTCAAGGTTTTTTCATATCCGTTAGATTTACTTTACTAATCCTTGTTACGTCACTTTTAACTTTGACGACATCCCCGATATCCATTACAGATGGAATGGAAGAGCTGTTGGGACCCTTGAAGAAGTGGAAGATGCCTGTACATGAACTGGCATTGATGATGTCCATTGCCCTTCGATTCATTCCAACGCTAATGGAGGAAACGGAAAAAATCATGAAGGCCCAAACTGCAAGGGGAGTTGATTTTTCATCTGGCCCGATAAAGGACAGGGTTAAATCGATTGTACCGCTGCTTGTTCCTTTATTTGTCAGTTCATTCAAACGGGCGGAGGAATTGGCAACTGCCATGGAGTCAAGAGGATACCGTGGCGGGGAAGGCCGCACGAAATATCGCCAATTGGACTGGAAGACGAGTGATAGTCTTTTGATGGTCTCAATAGGCGTTCTAACGGTCATGTTATTTTTATTACGTTCATAATAAGGAAGAGAACTATGCCAAAATATAAATGTGTGATCGCTTATGACGGCACGGATTTTGCTGGTTATCAGGTGCAGCCAGAGAAACGCACCATACAAAGTGAATTCGAGGCAGTCTTGGCCCAAATGCATAAAGGCACAATCATAAAAGTGACTGCTTCAGGCAGGACAGACTCAGGGGTCCATGCAAAGGGGCAAGTACTTCACTTTGAATCGCCGCTTACATTCCCTACTGAAAATTGGGTAAAGGCCTTCAGTGCCCTTCTTCCGACCGATATCATCGTTCTGGAAGTCGATATCGTGCCTGACGATTTTCATGCGAGGTTCCATACGACGGGGAAAGAGTACCGTTATATCATCGCCCGTTCGAAACTACGGGACCCGTTTCAAAGAAATTACGCCTATCATTATCCCTACCCATTAGATGGGGAGGCGATGAGGGAAGCAATCTCTTATTTGATAGGGACACATGACTTTACAAGTTTTTGTTCGGCAAAAACGGAAGTGGTCGATAAAGTTCGGACCATAAAAGAAATGGATTTTGAAGAGAGCGACGGATTCATGGTTTTCCGCTTCGTTGGCGAAGGATTTTTGTATAATATGGTCCGTATCTTGGTTGGGACGCTCCTGGATGTCGGCAGCGGCAAAATGTCACCCTGTGACATGAGCGGGATTTTGGACAAAAAGGACCGCAGTTTTGCAGGGAAAACTGCGCCTGCCCAAGGATTATATTTATGGAAAGTATTTTACAAATAAATTTTTTCGAAGTGATACCAGTTTTTTTACAACCGGGAAACGGAATGAAATCAGTAATGGAGCGGTTTGGCGCTATACTGATCTTTTCCTGGAGTTGCAGAGAGTGTTTTATAGACAACTTATCCTAGTGTAACATTCCCTTGACAATGAATCTGGGAGAAGTTAATATAATATGGTATGTATTTTAATCCCACGATAAGCCCCGGAAGTTTATTGTGATTGAAAATAAATATAAAAAATTAAAAAGTTTTTTAGGAGGTTAACCATGCGTACGACATTTATGGCGAAAGCTAATGAAGTAGAACGTAAATGGTATGTGATTGACGCTGAAGGCAAAACTTTAGGTCGCCTTTCTACTGAAGTAGCATCCATCTTACGTGGTAAACATAAACCAACTTTTACACCGAACATTGACACTGGTGATCATGTAATTCTTATCAATGTTGAAAAAATCCACTTGACTGGTAAAAAATTGACAGACAAAATTTATTACCGTCACACTATGCATCCAGGCGGTCTTAAAACTAGAACTGCTCTTGAAATGCGTACAAACTACCCTGAGAGAATGCTTGAACTTGCTATCAAAGGTATGCTTCCAAAGAATTCTCTTGGTCGTCAAATCTACAAAAAATTACACGTATACGCTGGAGCTGAGCACCCACACGCTGCTCAACAACCAGAAGTATACGAATTACGCGGATAATTACTAAGGAGGTTACTATCTTGGCACAAGTTCAATATTATGGTACTGGTCGCCGTAAGAGCTCAGTAGCTCGTGTACGTTTAGTACCAGGCGAAGGTCGCATCGTTATTAACGGTCGTGACATCAATGAATATATTCCTTTCGCAGCATTACGTGAAGTTGTTAACCAACCACTAGTTGCAACAGAAACTACTGGAAATTACGACGTTCTAGTAAACGTTAGCGGTGGTGGATACACTGGTCAAGCTGGAGCAATCCGTCACGGTATCGCTCGTGCATTGCTACAAGTTGATCCAGAATACCGTCCATCTCTTAAAACTGCTGGTTTACTAACTCGTGACCCACGTATGAAAGAACGTAAAAAATACGGTCTTAAAGGCGCACGTCGTGCACCTCAGTTCTCAAAACGTTAATTCTATTACCGTTTCAAAGACTCTCAACCACTTTGGTTGGGAGTCTTTTTTTGTCTGATTATGAAACATCAGGCTCCATGGACTTATATTTTAAAAATAATAAAGCATACCCGGGATATCCGGATATGCTTTATTTAAAAGATCCTATTGTTATCGATTTTATTTAAGTTATTCACTTTCACTTTTTTTAATTGCGGCTTTTTTCGGCATAAAGCATGCAAAAATTAACGCCACAAAAGATAGGATTAACATAAAAACATAGGCATCACTTGAGCCGAAGATAGATGCTAATGCCTCTAGTTGTATTGCTGAAATGTTTTCATTTTGCATGGATAGCTCAGAGGCATGTGAAGTTGCTTGCATTGTATACACTGTGATGACAACTGCTGTTCCAATAGCACCTGACAATTGGCGAATGGTATTATTTACAGCTGAACCATGGGAACCCAATTCTCTTGGTAAAGCATTCAGCCCTGCTGTATTTAAAGGCATGGTAATGAAGCTTAATCCAATTCGTAATATAATGGTACGGACCATTATATAGATATAGGTTGTGGATTCGTCTATATCTATGACTCCCCACATCGAAACAATGATTAATATTAAACCTGAAATAAAGAGTGGTTTAGCACCGTGTTTATCATACATTTTACCAGTGACAGGGGACAAGAAGGCATTAATCACAGCTCCAGGCAATAACAGTAAACCTGCTTCAAATGCTGTAAAACCTCGGCCATTTTGCAAGTAAATTGGTAAAAGAATTAAATCCGCATACATAATCATCGTAATTAGTACATTGATGAAAGATGTGAGCGTGAAAACTTTGTACTTAAATACAGATAAATTCAATAATGGATCGCTGGATTTCATTTGACGTAAACAGAATAGAGCCGTCACGATTATTCCGGCGATTATTGCAGTGATGATAACGGGATTATCCCATCCTTTGCTTCCTGCGCTGCTAAACCCAAATAATATGCAGCCAAAACCAATCGTTGATAAAATGACGCTAGAGATATCTAATTTTGCTTTTGTTGTCTCTGCAACATTCATTAAATATTTGAACGCTAGAACAATGACGATTATTATAAATGGGGTTAACCCAATAAATAACCATCTCCATGAAACATATTCAATGATAAAACCAGATAATGTAGGAGCTATGGCTGGAGCAAATATGATTGCAAATCCGATTGTCCCCATGATGCTTCCACGCTTTTCGCTAGGATATAAATATAAAATAACTGTCATCATAAGAGGCATTATAATTCCGGCACCAATTGCTTGAATCATTCTTCCCGTTAACAGCATGCCAAAATTCACCGCGCATGCAGAAAGTGCAGATCCGATTAACAAAAAGAACATCGAGCTAATAAATAGCTGCCTTGTTGTAAACCGTTTCATTAAAAAAGCCGTAATCGGCACTAAAACACCGTTCACCAGCATAAATCCTGTCGATAACCATTGTACAGTCGCGGCCGTAACATGAAATACGTCCATTAAACCACTCAATGCAACATTTAATAAAGTCTGATTTAATGTCGATAAGAAACAGCCGGCAATCAGTACGATTAATAAAATTTTTTTATTTCTTTCTGAAATATCATTTTTCATTCGTTAACTCCTTTATTTTTGACTTGCATTCTCAACATTGTGTCGATAAAATCGATGGTAACAAAAATATATGTTGCTTACCATGAACAGTTTTCTTGAAAATGTTCACTAATCGACATAGGAATATATGCTGTTGAGAAAGTCAAAGAAAATCTATAAAGGAGTTAAAAATGTCTATTAAAGAAGATCCTCGTACAATTCGGTCAAGAGAAATGCTTAAAAACGCTGTCATTGCTCTCTTATCCGAGGACCCTGCCATTTCAAATTTAACGGTCCAGAAAATCGCAGCCAAAGCAGGATTAAACCGAACAACATTTTACCTACATTATCAGGATATTCAAGATTTACTAACGCAAATCACCAATGAGATTTTAAAGGAGCTTTCTGATAAAATTTTTGCTTTGATACATGCGAAAGATTTATCAGAAAAACAACAGCTTACTCAATTACTTGATTATTTATATATCAATCGAAATTATTTACTTATTTTATTTAAGACGAATCAATTTGAGGAACAATTGTTTTCATTATTGAAGCAATTAGTAGAAATAAGAAGGGAGAACACCAAAAAGGATTTGCCTGCTGATTATGTTGACATTAATATTAAAACGGCCTCATTGGTAGGCATTATAATATGGTGGTTAAGAAAGGGGCTTCATTTTAGTTCGGATTATATGGCCAACCAAATTTATTCAATGTACAGAGTGCAATGATTCCAAAACGTTTGAATGAACTTGGGATTTCATCATGTCGTTTATATGCCCGGAAGAAAATATGGCCATATCATTCCATCCATCCCAGTCTTCCAGACTAAATGTAAATGGAACGCAGCGGTGAGGGGGCTTCAGATGTTGGTGATAGTCATGCCCTATTTATTTACATGTGAGTTTATTTATGTAATACAGAATTTTTTGTAAAATCCATATTTATTAAGTTCCTGTTTAGGAGTATGATAATACTAAAAAAGAAAGAGGACTTCATATGGATTCAACATACTCACGGATTGAAACAACTAAAACAAAAACCTTGGTCATCAATGCGCTATTCATTGCATTAACTCTTGTAGCCACAATGTTCATCAACATCAAGCTCCCGATAATGGGTAACTATAGCTGCTTTCGTTTATGGCAAAAAAACAGGAGCGATAGCAGGCGCCTTCGGTATGGCCTTCTTCGATCTTTTCTCTGGTTGGGCAGCATGGGCACCGTTTACATTCGTCATTGTAGGAGCAATGGGCTTTCTAGCCGGCCTTATATCCGAAAAGGTACCGGGCAAAAGAGAATGGGTATACACCATGGCGGTTGCCGTTGCATTGATTATTAAAATCGTCGGCTACTATTTTGTCGAAGTTATCCTTTATGGTAACTGGATACAGCCATTTGGCTCCATCCCCGGAAACTTGATGCAGGTCGTAATAGCTGGAATAATTGTAGTGCCGCTTGCTGGCCGATTAAAGAAAAGAGCTGGACAGATATAAAGTGGAACAAAAATAGGAAGCCATTTCTAACTTTGATTTGCACCACCTTTGGATGTTGTACAGCGCTCTGATCCTCAGGAAGTTTAAAAAGACGGGTATTAAAAGAATTCGCTATTATAAAATGTTATATCATTTGAGGACATCCGTTGACCATGGATGTCCTTTTTATCTTAACAGACCACAAAGCCTGAAGTTATCATGGAGGATGGCTGGCTCAAGTTTAAGAAGGTCCAAATAGACATGCCCAGGGAGCGACCCAAGTCGGCAAGGTCAGCCTCGGGTGGCTGCCTGAGTGGCGTGTTAGTGGAGAAAAATCGAGGTTTTCTAACATTAAGTTTCTTGTGCAGTCTGCACTTTAACAGGTTTCTTATCATATTGCATATCGATATGCTTTTTCAAGTACCCGCCAAACCTATCCTCATTATTTTTTGCCAATGGAATAAATGAATGGTTCAAAATAGAACGCTAAAACTAAATTATGTCTTGGGAAATAATTTTGGGAAATGGGGAATTGCCCCGGAGGTGAATTATGGCTGTGATATTAGGTTTACAGGAGATGCAAAGGGAAAGGCAATTGAAGTTCGAACGTAGGCTGCTCAGGGAACTTTCCATCGAGGACATGAAGGGAAGGATTCAGCGTTACTTCGGCCAGGATTTGATGGATGTTTTGGAGGAAGGCTATTTTGATGTTGCCATAGAGGCTTATTTATTAGGAGCAAACTATAGTAAGTTTGGTTATTATGGTGAGTCGGAAGAAGATGTGAGATCCAGGTGCTGGAAGGAAGAGAAGTTTTTGGTCGATACTCTTTTTAACTTTATTTTGTATTGGCGGGAAGTTACAGCGAATAAAGCTTTCGATGAAGGTTTGTTTTATTGTTGTGAAGGGTTTGTTGGGGATTGGTGGCTGGACGGCTTTAAGACTGGAGAAAAACGATATAAAATGAAACTGCATTAGAAAGGCCAAAATCCCATTCCTTGTTCTAATTTCATGGTTTGTCCCATACTTTTTAGTAGAGAGACCATGGAGGGGGAACGGTCATGCGCAGAAAGCTGAAATATACAGGGATCGCAATGGGATTATTTGTCCTTTTTTTAATTGTGACTTTTAAATTTGTTGAAGATGATTCTTGGGACTCCTGGAACCTTCCGCTGGCAGGTAAGGTCATCATTCTGGATGCAGGTCACGGAGGGATGGACGGCGGGGCAAATGTACAAGAGGTTATGGAAAAGGAAATTGCCCTTTCCGTTTCACTAAAGGTCAGGGACTATTTACAGGAACAAGGTGCCCTTGTCATCATGACACGTGAGAAGGACGAGGATTTGGCACAGGGAAATACAAAGGGTATCCGCCAGCGAAAACAGGAGGACTTACGGAATCGCGTTGAAATGATCAATGATTCGGAAGCGGACTTATTCTTAAGCATTCATTTGAACTCTTTTCCATCAGCGTCATCGAAAGGTGCCCAGACCTTTTATACAAACAGGTTTGAGGAAAATGAACAGGTGGCAAAATTCATTCAGACTGAAATCATAAGAAACCTGGAAAATACAAAGCGTGATGCAAAAACGATTAACCATGTGTATTTGCTGAATTATGCCAAGAAACCGGGAGCGCTTGTGGAAATTGGTTTTCTTTCCAATTCCGAGGAAAGGGAACGCCTTATCAGTGATAAATATCAAGAAAAGGTTGCCAGTTCGATTTATATGGGTATTTTACGATACTTTACAGAGGAAAAACTTTCGGATGAAAAGTGATGTCTGGGTCTTGTAAGGTACAAGGCCTTTTTATTATGGGGAAATCATCAGGTTTCGCATGCGGGGCAGATAATAAGCTTTCTTACAGTAATATGTTATACTGAAAAATGGGAAAATAAAATTCAAAGGGGTGCTCGACTTGTTAACAGAAGAGAAAGTACTGAATTTATTAAAGGATCTTAAAGACCCTTTTCTACATAAAAACCTTGAAGAGACAAATGGAATTATAGAAATCAAAATCAAACCTGAAAAGAATCATGTAAGCGTTAAACTTGCGATTGCAAAAACGGGGACTGCCGAACAAATGCAAATGCAATCGGAAGTTGTGGACTTGCTGAAAACGAACGGAGCGGAATCGGTAGGTATCCGTTTCGCGGAGCTTTCAGACGAGGAGTTAGCCAAGCATCGTGAGAGTATTCCTCAAGATGAAGCAGACCAAGGTTTGCTTGGGCCTAACAGCAAAACACAATTCATCGCGATCGCCAGTGGTAAAGGCGGTGTGGGAAAATCCACGATTTCAGTGAATTTCGCTACTTCACTTGCTCGTTTAGGTAAAAAGGTCGGACTGGTTGATGCCGATATTTATGGATTCAGTGTCCCTGATATGATGGGGATAACAAAAAGACCGGTTGTGCGCGGGGAAAAAATCATTCCTGTAGAACGGTTTGGCGTTCAAGTTATCTCAATGGGCTTTTTTGTAGAGGATAACGCTCCGATCATCTGGAGAGGACCGATGCTCGGTAAAATGCTTAACAGTTTCTTTAATGAAGTGGAATGGGGAGAATTGGATTATTTGGTCCTTGACTTACCTCCGGGTACAGGAGATGTTGCTTTGGACGTTCATACGATGCTCCCTTCATGTAAGGAAATCATCGTTACGACACCGCATCCGACTGCAGCCTTCGTTGCGGCAAGAGCTGGTGCCATGGCCATCAAGACAGAACACGAAGTCATCGGTGTCATAGAGAATATGTCATTCTTCGAAAGTAAAACGACAGGTGAAAAAGAGTACGTATTCGGAAAAGGCGGCGGCAAGAAGCTTGCAGAAGAGCTTCGTACGGAAGTTTTAGGCCAACTTCCCTTGCAGCAGCCAGATTGGAACGAAGAGGACTTTGCTCCATCCATTTACGCAGCGGACCATAGACTCGGCAGGATTTACGAAGATATTGCCAAAAAGGTCATTGAAAAACTACAATGAAAAGAAGGCTGATTCCGATTGGAATCAGCCTCTTTTCATTCTTTTTACTTTTTCTCCTTCTCCACCGCTTTAGTGGCGGCTTTATCCAATTTCTCTTGCATTTTCGCTTGAAGGAGGGGACTTTCCATGGTTTCGATGATCAGCTCTTTATAGACCGACCGCATCTCCTTGGTTTTTAATAACTTATTCATTTCTTTTTCCATATCCGGTTCTTTCATTATTTCCATGAGCATTCCACGATACTGAGGATCAGCAGTTAAGTCCTTCAATACCTTTTTATGTTCGTCTTCCAATGCTTTAGCATAAGCGGAAGCAAATTCCGGGTCATTAAATGTTTTTTTCCAAAATTCCTTCCCTTTATCTGAAGTGACCATATCTTCAATGGATTTCTTAATGTCTTCCGAATCCATAATAAGTTCAGCTTTCGTTTTATCATCAGTAATGATATCCTGGATGGCTTTTTTTCCATCATCTGTCTTCAAGATATCGACAATCATTTTCTTTGTCTCTTCATACTCCATTTTTTCTGCGCCTGCTCCATTTTGGGCACAACCGGAACAAACGAGCAAGAATGACATGAAAAGCAAAGCAACTCCACCTCTCATACGCAGGGCCCCTTTCATCCTTCTTACTGTTAATATGGTTCCAATCGGCGATATTATTCCTTGGTGGAATAAGTGGATTTTTCCAAATTTGGTTGGTACAATTAAGGAAATGAAATAGAAATGTATGGAGGAAAACAATGAACAGCCGTAACTTAGTTAAATTGTTTTTAACAACATTGCTTATAGGTGGTGTAACGGGCGGAGTTGTAGGGTTCTTGGCTCGGTGGAGTGAGTTTAAGCCTTATTTTTCTTCTTTTGAAGTCAGTGCCATCATATCAACTTTTATTTGGTTATTCGGTGTTGGATTAATTTTCAGTGTCATAAGCCAAGCCGGCTTTTTTGCCTATTTAACGATACATCGTTTTGGTCTGGGGATATTTAAAAGCGCTTCCTTATGGAATGCCGTTCAACTTGTACTCATTCTTTTTGTTGTATTCGATCTTGTTTACCTGCGATATCTCAGCTTTGGTTCAGGCGAGGGGATCAGTTCCTACATCGTGTTAGCATTGGTTGTATTGGCCGCAGGGCTTATTACAGCATATTTCAAAATGAAACAATCGAATAAACAGTCGTTCATCCCCGCCTTATTTTTCATGGTCGTGGTCACGGTTTTGGAGTGGATACCTGTCCTAAGTGCCAATGATGAAAGTTGGTTTTACTTCATGCTGTTTCCGTTGTTAGCCTGCAATGCTTATCAATTATTGGTTCTGAGCAAATTGATTCAGCGTTCACAAAGGGAATTGGCCAGTAAAAGAGGGAGTAAGAAAACTCCGGCAAAAGGAAAGATGAAAGCCGGTGAACTAGGGAAAGGCAGCTAACCTATTTGCAAGTGGTCCATACATAAGGAAATTAAAACATAAAAACTGCGTACTAAAGGTTCTGGAGACCATTAGTACGCAGTTTTTTCAGTCAGCGGATTTCCTCACTGCTTGCCGATGAATTGGAAATCATCTCTGAAACGTTAACGAAGTTTAAATTTTTTGATCGAAGTTCACTTAGTAACTCCGGTAAAGCCTTATTCGTTTGTTTTGCGGAGTCTGAAGCATGTAATAAGATGATATCTCCCTTTTGGGCCTTGGTGATGTTCTGAACGATCCGATCCACACCTGGATTGGTCCAATCCTTAGAATCGATGCTCCAATGGACAACGGTATATCCGAAATTCTCGCTAATCTTTAAGAGGCGTTTATCAAAGTGGCCGGTGGGAGCACGTAAAAGTTCTATGTTCTTTATATTAAGTTTTTTAAATGCCTCCTGGGCTTTAGAAATATCCCGGATGATTTCTTGATCTTCCATTTCGGAATAATCTTTATAATCGTAACCAAGCATGCCGATTTCATATCCTTCTTTCGCAATTTCAGCTACAATATCCGGATGACGTTCAGCCCAAGATCCCGCGAGGAAAAAAGTGGCGGATTTAATTTTTTCTCTTTTTAATGTCTCTATTATTGGGGCGGCTTTCTCATCACCCCAGCCAATATTGAACGTGATCGCAACATTCTTTTCCCCTTTATAAACCGCCTTCGGCCCATCCTCTGTAGAAAAAACGGGGGCATGAAGAATGTTTTGTACAAAAAGAAACCAAGCGGTAAAAAGTGCCGTAAGCAAAATTAACGAATAATATTTAATGTTCTTGGCCTGAAGCACCATGAAAAATTTCATTAATCCATCCCCTTGTCCAAAGTACTCTTGTCTTCAAATTTATGCGCGAGGATTATTGTTATGCAAAAAAATCCGTTGGAAATTCATAAAATTGACGGGAATGGGGAAAGCTGTCTGATGGAGGTGTGAACCATGCTCGGTTTATTGATTAATGACAAAGAAAAGATGGAATTGGAGTACCTTTTAAAAAGAGAGATGGATGAAATACTATTCGATTTGCAAGATGACAGAATCGATCACTTAGTCAAAAGGGCAATAAACGAGAAATATAATATTCTTTTCAAGCTGTTTAAAAGGGTGAGCACCGAGGAGGAATGCCTGATGTATATGAGGGGAAAAACGAATTTATCCAAGCGGAACCAGTCATGATATTTAAATGCGAATTATATTCAAAAAATCTATTGACTATTGGTTTGTACGCTGGTATATTATAAAAGTTGCTGCTACGTAATAGCTTTTGAAAAAGAATGAAAAAAACTTTTTTTAAAAAGTTATTGACGAAGTGGTGATAAGGTGTTAAGATATTAAAGTCGCTAAGAGATGCGACAAACAAATTGCTCTTTGAAAACTGAACAAAACAAAGCGCCAACGTTAAATTTTAAGTGAGCACACACTATTAAAAAAGCAAATGAGCAAGTCAAACATTTCTTCGGAGAGTTTGATCCTGGCTCAGGACGAACGCTGGCGGCGTGCCTAATACATGCAAGTCGAGCGAATCGACGGGAGCTTGCTCCCTGAGATTAGCGGCGGACGGGTGAGTAACACGTGGGCAACCTGCCTATAAGACTGGGATAACTTCGGGAAACCGGAGCTAATACCGGATACGTTCTTTTCTCGCATGAGAGAAGATGGAAAGACGGTTTACGCTGTCACTTATAGATGGGCCCGCGGCGCATTAGCTAGTTGGTGAGGTAATGGCTCACCAAGGCGACGATGCGTAGCCGACCTGAGAGGGTGATCGGCCACACTGGGACTGAGACACGGCCCAGACTCCTACGGGAGGCAGCAGTAGGGAATCTTCCGCAATGGACGAAAGTCTGACGGAGCAACGCCGCGTGAACGAAGAAGGCCTTCGGGTCGTAAAGTTCTGTTGTTAGGGAAGAACAAGTACCAGAGTAACTGCTGGTACCTTGACGGTACCTAACCAGAAAGCCACGGCTAACTACGTGCCAGCAGCCGCGGTAATACGTAGGTGGCAAGCGTTGTCCGGAATTATTGGGCGTAAAGCGCGCGCAGGTGGTTCCTTAAGTCTGATGTGAAAGCCCACGGCTCAACCGTGGAGGGTCATTGGAAACTGGGGAACTTGAGTGCAGAAGAGGAAAGTGGAATTCCAAGTGTAGCGGTGAAATGCGTAGAGATTTGGAGGAACACCAGTGGCGAAGGCGACTTTCTGGTCTGTAACTGACACTGAGGCGCGAAAGCGTGGGGAGCAAACAGGATTAGATACCCTGGTAGTCCACGCCGTAAACGATGAGTGCTAAGTGTTAGAGGGTTTCCGCCCTTTAGTGCTGCAGCTAACGCATTAAGCACTCCGCCTGGGGAGTACGGCCGCAAGGCTGAAACTCAAAGGAATTGACGGGGGCCCGCACAAGCGGTGGAGCATGTGGTTTAATTCGAAGCAACGCGAAGAACCTTACCAGGTCTTGACATCCTCTGACAACCCTAGAGATAGGGCTTTCCCCTTCGGGGGACAGAGTGACAGGTGGTGCATGGTTGTCGTCAGCTCGTGTCGTGAGATGTTGGGTTAAGTCCCGCAACGAGCGCAACCCTTGATCTTAGTTGCCAGCATTCAGTTGGGCACTCTAAGGTGACTGCCGGTGACAAACCGGAGGAAGGTGGGGATGACGTCAAATCATCATGCCCCTTATGACCTGGGCTACACACGTGCTACAATGGATGGTACAAAGGGCTGCAAACCTGCGAAGGTAAGCGAATCCCATAAAGCCATTCTCAGTTCGGATTGCAGGCTGCAACTCGCCTGCATGAAGCCGGAATCGCTAGTAATCGCGGATCAGCATGCCGCGGTGAATACGTTCCCGGGCCTTGTACACACCGCCCGTCACACCACGAGAGTTTGTAACACCCGAAGTCGGTGAGGTAACCTTTATGGAGCCAGCCGCCTAAGGTGGGACAGATGATTGGGGTGAAGTCGTAACAAGGTAGCCGTATCGGAAGGTGCGGCTGGATCACCTCCTTTCTAAGGATAATTACGAGAGCGCTTTTGTTTTGTTCAGTTTTGAATGAGTAATTCATTCAAATAGGAAAGACAAGCATCACGATGTGATGTCATTCTTTCTGCATTGTTCCTTGAAAACTAGATAATAGATAGAAGGCAATTAATTTTTTTCAAAGCATCTGTAAGATCTTTTTTAACGGTTAAGTTAGAAAGGGCGCACGGTGGATGCCTTGGCACTAGGAGCCGATGAAGGACGGGACTAACACCGATATGCTTCGGGGAGCTGTAAGTAAGCTTTGATCCGGAGATTTCCGAATGGGGAAACCCACTGTTCGTAATGGAACAGTATCTTTACCTGAATACATAGGGTACTGAAGGCAGACCCGGGGAACTGAAACATCTAAGTACCCGGAGGAAGAGAAAGCAAACGCGATTTCCTGAGTAGCGGCGAGCGAAACGGAATTAGCCCAAACCAAGAGGCTTGCCTCTTGGGGTTGTAGGACACTCAACATGGAGTTACAAAGGAACGGGGTAAATGAAGCGACCTGGAAAGGTCCGTCGAAGAAGGTAAAAACCCTGTAGTTGAAACTTCGTTCCCTCCTGAGTGGATCCTGAGTACGGCGGGACACGAGAAATCCCGTCGGAAGCAGGGAGGACCATCTCCCAAGGCTAAATACTCCCTAGTGACCGATAGTGAACCAGTACCGTGAGGGAAAGGTGAAAAGCACCCCGGAAGGGGAGTGAAATAGATCCTGAAACCGTGTGCCTACAAGTAGTCAAAGCCCGTTAATGGGTAATGGCGTGCCTTTTGTAGAATGAACCGGCGAGTTACGATTTCATGCGAGGTTAAGTTGATAAGACGGAGCCGCAGCGAAAGCGAGTCTGAATAGGGCGAATGAGTATGAGGTCGTAGACCCGAAACCAGGTGATCTACCCATGTCCAGGGTGAAGTTCAGGTAACACTGAATGGAGGCCCGAACCCACGCACGTTGAAAAGTGCGGGGATGAGGTGTGGGTAGCGGAGAAATTCCAATCGAACCTGGAGATAGCTGGTTCTCTCCGAAATAGCTTTAGGGCTAGCCTCAAGATGAGAGTATTGGAGGTAGAGCACTGATTGGACTAGGGGCCCCCAACGGGTTACCGAATTCAGTCAAACTCCGAATGCCAAATACTTATTCTTGGGAGTCAGACTGCGAGTGATAAGATCCGTAGTCGAAAGGGAAACAGCCCAGACCACCAGCTAAGGTCCCAAAGTATACGTTAAGTGGAAAAGGATGTGGAGTTGCTTAGACAACCAGGATGTTGGCTTAGAAGCAGCCACCATTTAAAGAGTGCGTAATAGCTCACTGGTCGAGTGACTCCGCGCCGAAAATGTACCGGGGCTAAACGTATCACCGAAGCTGTGGATTGACACCATTGGGTGTCAGTGGTAGGAGAGCGTTCTAAGGGCGTTGAAGTCAGACCGGAAGGACTGGTGGAGCGCTTAGAAGTGAGAATGCCGGTATGAGTAGCGAAAGAAGGGTGAGAATCCCTTCCACCGAATGCCTAAGGTTTCCTGAGGAAGGCTCGTCCGCTCAGGGTTAGTCGGGACCTAAGCCGAGGCCGAAAGGCGTAGGCGATGGACAACAGGTTGATATTCCTGTACCACCTATACATCGTTTGAACGATGGGGGGACGCAGAAGGATAGGGTAAGCGCGCTGTTGGATATGCGCGTCCAAGCAGTTAGGCCGGAAACGAGGCAAATCCCGTTTCCATTAAGGCGGAGCTGTGATGGCGAGGGAAATATAGTACCGAAGTTCCTGATTCCACGCTGCCAAGAAAAGCCTCTAGTGAGATGTAAGGTGCCCGTACCGCAAACCGACACAGGTAGGCGAGGAGAGAATCCTAAGGTGTGCGAGAGAACTCTCGTTAAGGAACTCGGCAAAATGACCCCGTAACTTCGGGAGAAGGGGTGCTTTTTAGGGTGAATAGCCCAGAAAAGCCGCAGTGAATAGGCCCAGGCGACTGTTTAGCAAAAACACAGGTCTCTGCGAAGCCGCAAGGCGAAGTATAGGGGCTGACACCTGCCCGGTGCTGGAAGGTTAAGGGGAGAGGTTAGCGCAAGCGAAGCTTTGAACCGAAGCCCCAGTAAACGGCGGCCGTAACTATAACGGTCCTAAGGTAGCGAAATTCCTTGTCGGGTAAGTTCCGACCCGCACGAAAGGTGTAACGATCTGGGCACTGTCTCAACGAGAGACTCGGTGAAATTATAGTACCTGTGAAGATGCAGGTTACCCGCGACAGGACGGAAAGACCCCGTGGAGCTTTACTGCAGCCTGATATTGAATTTTGGTACAGCTTGTACAGGATAGGTAGGAGCCTGAGAAGCCGGAGCGCTAGCTTCGGTGGAGGCGTTGGTGGGATACTACCCTGGCTGTATTGAAATTCTAACCCGCGCCCCTTATCGGGGTGGGAGACAGTGTCAGGTGGGCAGTTTGACTGGGGCGGTCGCCTCCTAAAGAGTAACGGAGGCGCCCAAAGGTTCCCTCAGAATGGTTGGAAATCATTCGTAGAGTGTAAAGGCACAAGGGAGCTTGACTGCGAGACCTACAAGTCGAGCAGGGACGAAAGTCGGGCTTAGTGATCCGGTGGTTCCGCATGGAAGGGCCATCGCTCAACGGATAAAAGCTACCCCGGGGATAACAGGCTTATCTCCCCCAAGAGTCCACATCGACGGGGAGGTTTGGCACCTCGATGTCGGCTCATCGCATCCTGGGGCTGTAGTCGGTCCCAAGGGTTGGGCTGTTCGCCCATTAAAGCGGTACGCGAGCTGGGTTCAGAACGTCGTGAGACAGTTCGGTCCCTATCCGTCGCGGGCGCAGGAAATTTGAGAGGAGCTGTCCTTAGTACGAGAGGACCGGGATGGACGCACCGCTGGTGTACCAGTTGTCTTGCCAAAGGCATAGCTGGGTAGCTACGTGCGGACGGGATAAGTGCTGAAAGCATCTAAGCATGAAGCCCCCCTCAAGATGAGATTTCCCATGGCGCAAGCTAGTAAGATCCCTGAAAGATGATCAGGTTGATAGGTCAGAGGTGGAAGCGTGGCGACATGTGGAGCTGACTGATACTAATAGATCGAGGACTTAACCAACGCTTTAAAAAAATGAAATACCTTCTTATTATCTAGTTTTGAAGGAATGAAAATTCTTCAAAAAATGAATATAGTCTGGCAATGATGGCGAAGAGGTCACACCCGTTCCCATTCCGAACACGGAAGTTAAGTTCTTCAGCGCCGATGGTAGTTGGGGGTTTCCCCCTGTGAGAGTAGGACGTTGCCAGGCTATTCATTTAAATCTTTAAATGGGTTTTAGGAAACATTATATTATTCCGCAGTAGCTCAGTGGTAGAGCATTCGGCTGTTAACCGAACGGTCGTAGGTTCGAGTCCTACCTGCGGAGCCATATGCTTCCATAGCTCAGTAGGTAGAGCACTTCCATGGTAAGGAAGAGGTCAGCGGTTCGAATCCGCTTGGGAGCTTCCCAATCTATCTATGAACGCAAAACAGATCGGCCCGTTGGTCAAGCGGTTAAGACACCGCCCTTTCACGGCGGTAACACGGGTTCGAATCCCGTACGGGTCACCATTTTAAATCCGGAGGATTAGCTCAGCTGGGAGAGCATCTGCCTTACAAGCAGAGGGTCGGCGGTTCGATCCCGTCATCCTCCACCATTTCATTCTTTACTTGCCGGTGTAGCTCAACTGGTAGAGCAACTGACTTGTAATCAGTAGGTTGGGGGTTCAAGTCCTCTTGCCGGCACCACTTACAACCATATATTGCGGAGGGGTAGCGAAGTGGCTAAACGCGGCGGACTGTAAATCCGCTCCTTCGGGTTCGGCAGTTCGAATCTGCCCCCCTCCACCATTTTAATAAAATCCTGTGGATTAGTTATATATTCTCTGTATTGGGGAAGTATATGATTACCACCTTTTTATTTTGTTGAATATTAAACATTGCATATCATATATTGGGCTATAGCCAAGCGGTAAGGCAACGGATTTTGATTCCGTCATGCGAAGGTTCGATCCCTTCTAGCCCAGCCATTTGCGGAAGTAGTTCAGTGGTAGAATACAACCTTGCCAAGGTTGGGGTCGCGGGTTCGAATCCCGTCTTCCGCTTAATAAATTTTAAATCCCTTAAAGGGGCCTTAGCTCAGCTGGGAGAGCGCCTGCCTTGCACGCAGGAGGTCAGCGGTTCGATCCCGCTAGGCTCCACCATCAACTACATACACCAAAACTTACGTCTTAAGCCAAAAGTGGTTTAAGACTTTTTTTTGTTTAAGACATGTTTGGGTAAGCTAATCCCCAGAAAGATCTTATTTCACAAATAACATATATGATAGGAACGTGCATCTTTATACATGGGAATGTCGAGTTGAACCAACCGGCATATACGATATAAAATGATGGAAAGGGGGAATTGTATGTCTATTCAGAAAATTTCCGTCATCGGACTGCCTATGGACCTTGGTCAAGCAAGGCGTGGGGTGGATATGGGACCTAGTGCCATTCGCTGCGCAGAGATTATCGAGCGTCTTGAAAAGTTGAATATAGAAGTGGAGGATTTAGGAGATATCATTGTAGGGCGTCCTGAAAACGCAGATGAGCCTGGGACAAATCTAAAAAACCTACAGCTTGTAGCGAAGGGTAACTCCCTGTTAGCAACAAAAGTTGATGAAATAATAGAAGGGGGTTCCTTTCCGCTTGTATTGGGAGGAGACCATTCCATAGCTATAGGTACACTGGCAGGAGTCGCAAAGCACTATGAAAATGTGGGTGTGATTTGGTACGACGCACATGGGGATCTAAATACGGAGGATACTTCACCATCAGGGAATATACACGGTATGCCCCTAGCTGTCAGTATTGGGCTTGGACATCCGGACCTAATCAATATCCATGGTTTTGCTCCAAAAGTGAAACCGGAAAACATCGTAATAATTGGAGCAAGGTCATTGGATGAAGGCGAAAAAGAACTTATCCGTGAGAAAGGGATTAAAGTATACACGATGCATGAGATCGACCGCATGGGAATGACACGGGTGATGGAGGAATGCATTGATTATTTAAGGGAAAGAACGGATGGCGTCCACCTGTCATTGGATTTGGATGGAGTTGACCCTACAGATGCACCCGGAGTGGGGACACCGGTGATTGGTGGTATAAGTTATCGGGAAAGTCATTTGGCCATGGAATTGCTTGCGGAATCCAACTTGATTACATCAGCTGAATTCGTTGAAGTGAATCCAATTTTAGATGAGCGGAATAAGACGGCGATCGTTGCCGTGGCCCTAATGGGTTCGCTATTTGGAGAAAAATTATTATAACCGAAAAAATAAAAGAAACAGTAACCGGCTTGTAATGGGTTACTGTTTTTTATATGCTAGAAGACGTAGGTTTATTTACTAGGGCGTATGTAACAGGAACATATCTATAGATAATTGGTTGCAATCGTAAATCCATATTCACTTGAGGGCACTTCTGTTATTGAGATCTCCATTTTTAGTTAAATGGATGTATTGGATGATTAAAGAATCCAGTTTACTGCTAACTTCAACAACTTCATTATCCACCATCGAAGAACGGGAAGCCAAAAACATCATTTTCTGTCTGTATTGTTCAATATGGACTAAAATTTGTTCTGCAGTCATATAGAGAAACACTCCCTTAGATTTTACAATTTCTTACTATATAGCCCTGTTTTTTTTTTCTTAAACATAAAATGTAAAACTTTGTTAAAATTAATGTATTAAATTTTTGAAACCTTTTAGCTTACGATTCGTAGTAATCGTATAGCCGCATGAGCGGGGGTAATACCGGAAAATGGATGCACTCATTAAAGAGAGAATTAATCAAGTATTAAAGGGAGACCATAATGCATTTGGAGAAATTGTCGAAATATACAAGGACAAAGTGTTCCAAATATGTTTCAGGATGCTCGGAAACAGGCAAGAAGCAGAAGATTTGGCACAAGAGGCCTTTGTAAGGGCCTACGTGAATATTCGAAGTTTCAATATACAAATGAAATTTTCTACATGGTTATACCGGATTGCGACCAATCTTTGCATTGACCGGCTTCGCAAGAAAAAACCGGATTACTATTTAGATGCAGAGGTGGCAGGAACAGAGGGATTGAATATGTATTCCCAAATTGCATCGGATATGGCGAAACCCGAGGAAGAGGTTGAATCTTTAGAACTACAGGAAACCATTCAAGTGGAAATAATGAAATTGCCCGAGAAATACCGGTCGGTAATCGTATTGAAGTATATTGAAGAGTTATCCCTAAAGGAAATCAGTGAAATACTCGATTTGCCTGTCGGTACGGTCAAGACGAGGATACATCGTGGTCGGGAAGCCTTGCGTAAACAACTACGCCATTTATAAAAAGAAGGTGAGAAAAATGAACTGCCATGAGGAAATCATTGAATATATGCATGATTATTTAGATGAGGACATCAAACCGGAGCATAAAGAAGTTTTACGGGAGCACTTGCATAACTGTGCTGAATGCCGGGAGTACTTTCATGAAATGAAAAAGGCGGTCGCTCTTGTACAAAGCACTTCCCATATAAAGGCCCCGGATGACTTTACAGCAAAGGTTATGGCTCAATTGCCAAAGGAAACGAAAACAACAGGTGCCAAACGTTGGTTCAAAAGCCATCCCTTCATGACAGCGGCAGCGATGTTCATCATATTGATGACAGGATCTGTTTTCTCCACTTATAATCAGGACGAACATTTTTCAGTATCAAAGCAGCCTAACTTAGTGGTTGAAGGTGAAACGGTGATTGTGCCTGAGGGTGAGACAATCAAGGGGAATGTGGTAGTTCAAAATGGTAACATTCAAATAGATGGTGAAGTAGAGGGAGATGTGACAGTCATAAATGGGCATAAATATATGTCAAAAGCAGGGAATGTGACTGGAAGCATCCATGTTATTGACCAAGCTTTTGAGTGGATGTGGTATAAAGTAAAGGATACTGCAACCTCGTTGGTTCCTGCTAAAGAGGAGGGAAAGGAATAAGGAATAGAAGCTGGGAGAGGGCACCGTTTTTTCATTTACGGTGACTTCGCTCAGCTTTATTTTTTAAGGGAAGGGGACCCTTTTACATGATTCGTTTTTCCTATGTAAATTTCTCACACTAGTTTTTAGATGTATCATTTAAAAAATGGTATACTATTAAGGTTATCGTATAAAGATTGTAATTTGTATTTGGAGTAATACTGACTGGAGGAAACAACATGTCTTTAACCAACTTGACTGTTTGGGACTATGTAGTAAATTTCATTGATATTCTCCTTGTATGGTTTGTGATATATAAATTGTTAACTATTATTCGGGGTACAAAGGCTATTCAGCTGCTAAAAGGAATTTTTGTAATTGTCATTGTAAAAAGCTTAAGCAACCTGTTTGGTTTCAATACACTCGGATGGTTAATGGCACAAGTCATGAATTGGGGAGTATTGGCGATTCTCGTCATTTTTCAACCTGAACTGAGAAGAGCACTTGAACAATTAGGACGCGGGAAGCTCTTTGCAAGGGGCACCGTTCCGGAAGAGAATCAGCAAGAGCGTTTAGTCGAAGAAATCCTAAAGGCGTCCACCTATATGGCAAAAAGGCGGATCGGAGCCTTGATTACTATAGAAAAAGGTACGGAGCTAGGGGATTATGTTGAAACGGGGATACCTCTAAAATCCTATATTTCTTCAGAACTGCTCATTAATATCTTCATCCCTAATACGCCGCTCCATGATGGCGCAGTTATTTTGCAAAATAACCAGGTGGCAGCTGCAGCTTGCTATTTGCCATTATCAGAGAGTCCATTCATATCAAAGGAACTTGGAACGCGGCATAGGGCAGCCATAGGCATGAGTGAAGTTACGGATAGTCTTACGATTGTCGTTTCAGAGGAAACGGGAGGGATATCCGTCACTAAAAACGGGGAACTTTACCGCGATTTGAATCAAGAATCATTTAGGGCCATGCTTACAAGTGAACTGGTAGTGGAAAACATCAAATCAACTTCCTCAAGCATCTTTAACTGGAGGGGGAAAAAGAATGGATAAATTCACCAATAGCGCTTGGTTTATGAGAATCGTAGCTTTTGCCTTGGCGGCACTTTTATTCATTTCCATTAACTTTGAGATGGAGTCGGATAAGAAATCCCTTGGTTTATCGACTGCCCCTGAAATCAGCACGGAGACCATTGAAAATGTACCGGTCGAAGTGTACTATGACCGTGAGAATCTAGTGGTGAGCGGAGTGCCGGAGACGGTTGATGTTACTCTAAAGGGAGCAAAAAGCTTATTGATCAATGCGAAAAACCAAAGGGACTTTAAAGTGTATGTAGACCTTTCCGATCCTGCAATCTCAATGGGGGACAGAACTGTCACATTTAAAATAAGTGATTTGAATGAAAAGTTAGTGGCTACGATCGATCCGGAATATGCAGAAGTCAACGTTCAGGAACGGGTGACGAAGGAATTCTCCGTTGAAGCCGAGTATAATAGCTCTTTACTTGAAGAGGGATATACCGCTGGCCAGCCAACAGTCAGCCCGAAAACTGTCAAAATAACGGGTGCTAAAGATGCGATTGAACAAATTTCCTATGTAAAGGCAAACCTTGAAATAAGTAAGGGGCTTAATGAAACGGTGAACGGCAAGGCAACAGTAAAAGCCCTGGACAGGGACTTGAATAAGCTGGATGTGACGATCGAGCCATCTACTGTTTCAGTTTCCTTAAAAGTGAGCATTCCTTCCAAGACGGTGTCGATAGCACCGAAGCAAACTGGCAAGGCAAAGGATGGCATCAGGATCACAAGTATGAGTGTCGACCCGAAAGAGGTCACCTTATTTGGTTCGGAAACGGACCTTGAGAAAATAGATGTAGTAAATCTTCCTGTAAATATCTCGAAAGTTGATGGTGATACAGAACTGGAACTCGATCTTGATAAACCGGAAAGTGTACAAAAAATGTCCTTGGGTAAGGCAAAGGTCAAGATTCGTACAGAGAAAGTTGATGTGGATGAAGATAATGCAGAGCCAGTCGTAGAAGAGGAAAAACCAGAAACCGAACAAAAACAAGAAGAAAAAGTAGTCGAAGAAGAAGAGAAAGAAGATGAACCGGCTGCCATAGAGTCTAAAACCTTCAACAATATACAAATAGTGCCTGTGGGCATACAGGATGACCAAAATGCCGAATTGGAATCCGATGTAACCAGCATCACTTTGCTTGGTGAGGCGGATGATTTGAAGAAAATAACTAAAGACGACATTAATCTTACAGTAGATGTGAGTAATTTAGATGAAGGTACGCATGATGTGGATTTGGCGGTAACAGTGCCTGAGGGAGTGGAATGGGAACTGGATTCTAAAACGATTTCGGTCACCATCACACAGAAAGACGAAGAGACATGACCTTCCTTTAACATCATCATTAAATTCAGTAACGATTCGAAGAAGGAGCGATAAAGATGGGTAAATATTTTGGAACAGACGGAGTCAGGGGTATAGCGAATAGCGAATTAACACCGGAGTTGGCATTTAAACTAGGCCGTTTTGGTGGCTACGTGCTTACTAGAAATACAGAAAAACCCAAAGTGCTGATAGGACGCGATACTCGAATTTCAGGTGAAATGCTGGAAGGTGCGCTTGTTGCCGGTCTTTTATCCATTGGAGCTGAAGTGATGCGCCTGGGTGTCATTTCGACACCGGGAGTTGCCTATTTAACAAAGGCCTTAAGTGCTGAAGCAGGTGTCATGATTTCCGCTTCTCATAATCCGGTAGCGGATAATGGGATTAAATTCTTTGGACCGGATGGGTTTAAGTTATCCGATGATCAAGAAGCGGAAATTGAAACACTATTAGATAAGGAAAAGGATGAACTTCCACGCCCTGTAGGCGGGGATTTAGGCCATTTGAACGATTATTTCGAAGGAGGGCAAAAGTATCTCCAGTACTTGAAACAATCAGTGGATGAAGATTTTACAGGCATTCATGTTGCTCTTGATTGTGCACATGGGGCGACATCTGCCTTGGCCATGCATTTGTTTGCAGATCTTGATGCAGACATCTCTACGATGGGAGCATCGCCCAATGGCTTGAACATTAATGATAAGGTAGGTTCCACCCACCCTGAGGCACTTGCTGAATTCTTAAAAGAAAAAGGTGCGGATGTCGGACTTGCATTCGATGGTGACGGAGACCGAGTCATTGCGATAGATGAAAAAGGGAATATAGTGGACGGCGACCAAATCATGTATATCTGTGCGAAATACTTAAAAGAAAATAACCGTCTGAAACAGGGAACAGTGGTTTCTACGATCATGAGCAACCTTGGTTTTTATAAAGGTCTTGAAGAGCATGGTATACAAAGCGCCCAGACGGCAGTGGGGGATCGCTATGTGGTCGAGGAGATGCGAAAAGGCGGCTATAACCTTGGCGGCGAACAATCCGGACATATCATCTTCCTGGATTATAACACGACAGGCGACGGCTTATTGACGGGCCTGCAGCTTGTGAACATCATGAGTGACACCCAAAAAACCTTATCGGAGCTCGCTGGCGAGATGAAGAAATATCCACAAACGCTGATCAATGTCAGAGTTACCGATAAACATGCTGTAACCGATAATGAAAAGGTACAGGAAGTCATCAAGGCAGTCGAAGCGGAAATGAACGGGAACGGTCGTATTTTGGTGAGACCATCCGGTACTGAACCGCTAGTCCGTGTAATGGCTGAAGCACCGACAGCTGAGGAATGCACTAATTATGTAGAGCGCATCGTCGCAGTGGTAAAAGCGGAAATGGGTATGAATGAATAACTAATCCTATGCATAAAAGGAACGAAATTTCCTTTTATGCATATTTTTTATAAAGAAGTTCTTTTTATAGGTCTTGGTAATAAAGAATTGACCTATGTCCCTTGTTTAAGGTATGATTATCCTGATTTACAACAATCGTTGTCATGAAAAGGAGGGTAGACAAGGAACGGATTCATAAAAGCGCCTGAACTAAGTCTGGACGAGAAATGGCTTAGTTGACGAGGAGGAGGTTTATCGAATGATCGGCGGATACCTCCCGGCTGAAGTGCACAGCCGCAGTAATTCCAATCTTAAAACAGTAGGGCAACTTACTGCACAAAGGGTTGGAAATGCACAAAGGGAAAAAGTGCTTTAAAGCATTTCCTTTATAAAAAATATATATCAGAGATGAGGGGGCAGGGATGCCCCCGTGCATTCCTGTTCCCTCGAATCGGTTGGAGGAACAGAAATTATGTGTGGAATTGTTGGATATATTGGACTTAACGATGCAAAGGAAATTTTATTAAAAGGTCTTGAAAAACTTGAATACCGCGGTTATGACTCTTCAGGAATTGCTGTGAGAAATGAAGCAGGCGTTACAATCTTTAAGGAAAAAGGAAGAATCGCGGACCTACGTGGAGCCGTGGATGAAAATACTATGGCGCATACTGGAATAGGACATACACGCTGGGCCACCCATGGTGTGCCAAGCCGTGAAAATGCCCATCCTCACCAAAGTAATTCAGGTCGATTGACTTTAGTTCATAATGGGGTCATTGAAAACTATGCGATTCTAAAACGTGAATATTTGAAGGATGTTGCCTTTAAAAGTGAAACGGATACAGAAGTCATCGTTCAACTCATCGAGAAGTTCGTAAACGAGGGCATGGAAGTGGAAGAGGCATTCCGTCAAACACTCACTCTATTAGAGGGTTCATATGCGATTGCCCTATTGGATGCTGAAAATGATGAAACCATCTTAGTCGCAAAAAATAAAAGCCCGCTGCTGATCGGTGTCGGAAAAGACTTTAACGTTGTCGCTTCTGATGCAATGGCCATGTTGCAAGTCACAGATCAATTCCTTGAACTGATGGATAAGGAAATGGTTATCGTGACAAAAGAAAAGGTAACGATCAAGAACCTTTCCAACGAAGAAGTCATGCGTGCTCCGTACACTGCTGAACTGGATGCAAGTGATATCGAAAAAGGTACGTATCCGCACTATATGCTTAAAGAAGTCGACGAGCAGCCAGCTGTCATACGTAAAATCATTCAAGCATACCAAAATGAAGAAGGTAAACTTGCAATCGATTATAACATTACTGAAGCCGTAAGTGAGGCTGACCGTATTTATATCATCGCTTGCGGAACCAGCTATCATGCAGGGTTGATTGGTAAGCAATTCATCGAAAAAATGACTGAAATTCCGGTTGAGGTCCATGTGGCATCTGAATTCACTTACAATATGCCGTTATTATCGAAAAAACCGTTATTCATCTTCATTTCACAAAGTGGTGAAACTGCAGATAGCCGTGCCGTGTTAGTGTCCATCAAAGCGCTTGGTCATAAAGCCCTGACCATCACGAACGTACCTGGCTCTACATTGTCACGTGAAGCGGATTATACGCTCTTGCTGCATGCTGGCCCTGAAATTGCCGTAGCCTCGACTAAGGCTTATACAGCTCAAGTGGCAGTCCTATCGATCTTAGCGAATGTAACTGGCCAATTCCGTAACATGGAGTATGATTTCGACCTTGTAAAAGAGCTTGGAATCGTTGCGACAGCAATGGAAGCCCTATGTGATTCGAAAGAAGAGATGGAAGACATTGCCCGTGAATACTTGTCCGTTACGAGAAACTGCTTCTTCATTGGCCGTTCCCTTGACTACTATGTTGTGCTTGAAGGGGCCCTTAAGCTGAAGGAGATTTCTTACATCCAGGCGGAAGGCTTTGCTGGCGGAGAGCTGAAGCATGGAACGATCGCCTTGATTGAAGAAGGTACACCTGTCATAGCCCTTGCTACGCAAGCAGGCGTCAACCTAAGCATCCGTGGTAATGTAAAGGAAGTGGTTGCCCGTGGCGCAAACCCTTGCATCATTTCCATGAAGGGGCTTGAAGAAGAGGATGACCGTTTCGTCATCCCGGAAGTGAATGAACTATTAACACCCCTTATCTCTGTTATCCCGCTGCAGCTCATTGCTTACTACGCAGCCTTGCACCGTGAATGTGACGTGGATAAACCACGTAATCTTGCGAAAAGTGTAACGGTTGAGTAAGTCGGAATGAATGCAATGTATGTTTGTAGATTTTAAATAAAGTTATACCGTTTTGAAAAAAGTCGTACTGTTTTTAAAAAAGTTTCACCGTTTCACCCCTTTGGATTAAACTAATCTAAAGGGGTGTTTTTATGTCCAAAAGAACTAGAACATCTAAAATTGATAAGTGGTTAAAAGAAGGACGAGGAACAGGATTCGGAGCAGACTATAAACCTTGGTTGAATATCCAAGACGTTTCTTCATTAGGAAGGTCTACTCGTTTAAAAGGTATTAAAACAGATAGGCAACATGAATTTTTGTCTGACTTAGAACGGCATCGAGCAACACTATTAATCAATAAAATAAGTAATGTTTAAATTAGAATATATTGTTAATTATAAGTCTGTAATCAGATATAATAGACATAGGTAAATAGGATTAAGTACAAGATTGAAAATATATTTTAAATATTATCTAATTTATAAATAGAATTATATGTTGGATGTTTTAGGAGTGATTATCATAGACGAATTATATAGTATAACTATGTTTGAAGCAGGGAATGGAGATAGTTTTTTTGTAAGATGCGAAGGAAAATATATCACAAATATACTAATAGACTTTGGATATAGTAATACATATAAAGATCATATTGAAAAGTATTTAAAAGCTATGGCTATAAACAATGAAAAAATTGATTTGGCCATCATTACGCACTACGATCAAGATCATATAAGTGGGGGTATTCGTTTTTTTGAAGACAATGGATTTTCAGATAAACCTAATATAATAAGTGTGTCCGAGGTTTGGCATAATAGCTATAGACATCTAAATATAAAAGAAAGTGATAAAGAATTAACAAAAGAAGAAAAAGAGTATATCTTAGAAAATTCGATTGTAGTTGAACAGAACCGTAATAAAGGTGCAAATGATACAAGTGCAAAACAAGGTTCTCGCTTAGCTGCCAATTTAAAATATTATGAATACAATTGGAATTCTATGTTTGAAAACAAAGCTATTATGTATAGAGCAAATAATTCAATCATTTTGAATCAAGAAGTAGAAGTTATGGTATTATCACCAACACCTAAAGAAATAGAAAATCTACAAAAAGTTTGGAAGAAGGAACTGAAAAAAAAGTTTCCTACAATAGAGTTAAGTGATGATGAAATATTTGATGATGCTGTAGAATGTATTTCATTGATGAAACGCCCTAAAAGTGTACCATTTATAAAAGATACATCTACATCAATTAATCTAGAAAATTTAGCGGGACGCGAATTTCAAGAAGACACTGATGAAATTAATGCTAGTTCTATAACTTGTATAATTAAATTTAAAGAAAAGAAGATATTAATGTTAGGAGATTCAGTACCTTCCACTATAGAAGCACAATTAAAGCAAATATATCAAGATAGCGATTTCCCAATAATTTTTGACGCAATTAAAGTTTCTCATCATGGAAGCATGAAAAATACCAGTAGTTCATTATTAAAACTTATAGATGCTGAAAATTATTTTATTTCTACAAATGGAAGTGGACATGGCCATCCAGATATTGAAACAATAGCTAAAATATTAACAAGAAAGAATAATGGTATTGTTAGAAAAATACATTTTACACATAAATTTTCTAAATTTGGCTTCTTAGATAGTGAAGAATTGAAGAAAAAGTATAATTATGAGCTACATTATAAAGTGAAGTCTGAAGATACGTTGCAAATTTATTTGTAATTGAAAGGTGTCTATTTTGAATGGATGATATAAAAAGAGCTGTAGCAAAATTAGAAGGTGATGAGAAAGCAACTGCGTTCTTAATTTCCGAAGAATATATGCTAACTTCAAAACATATATTTATACCCAATAATGATTTTAGTACTTATACAATTAGTTTTCCTAATAATAATACCGAAAAAGTGTATACCATTAGTGATATATATTACGAAAAAGATAAAAGCATTAATGAATTAGGAAATGATATAGCAATAATTAAATTGAATGAACCTATTTATGATATTCAACCTTTAGAATTAGATTTCTCAGAAATAAAAATTGATGATGATTGGCAAGCTTATGGTTTCCCAGGATCAAAGAGACCTATTGGTGAGCGTTTTATAGGAAAAGTTAATGATTTATTACACAATAGATTTGATAAGAAATTTGATGTGAATTTACACTGTGAAGTGCCTCAAATCATCGATTCATATTATGGAGTTGAGGGAGCATCGGGTTCTCCAATTATACGAGATGGAAAGGTTATAGCTGTATTTTCAAATCAAAGTGAAGGGGCAATATTAGGGGCTGCTAGTATTAAACGCTCAGAAGAGTTTTTAAAAAAATATGTAACTAATTTAAAAAAAGCCGTTTTAAAATCTATTGCCCAAATAGAAATTGAAAAAGCAATGTCTAATACAGAAAGATTTATAGAAGGATTTCCTGATGAATTACATGAGTTACTGAAGAGAGAATTAAGTGAATTAGAAAGAGAAATTATAGCGGATTTAGAAAAGTTCAATTCATTTTTAGAAAGTTCAAAGTATCCTCTTGCTGAGAAAAATACAAGGTTTATTGGTTTAGATTCTACATTAGAAATTATATTAATGGTTAGATGTATTTATGGAAATGTTCATATTTTAATTAAGGATGACTTTGCTAATCTTCAGGTTAAAACAACAAAAAGTCTAAATATGAATTTTGTATATGCGCAACAAAGAAATCAAATTATGCCAGAAATACTATTAGAAATGCATAATGGAATGATAAATAAATCAGCTGCACAAATTCTAATTGAATGTGATAAGCCTATTCCACCTTATCCAATGATTTTTGATAACTGTAGCAATAGTAAAAGACATAATCTATGTAGATCATGTGGAAAACAATTTGAATTTGAAGGAATTTTGAAAAAATATATTGATACTGAAGATGATGGACTTATTAAAGGTATAGAAAGTAATAACTTTTCTTTATTGAATAAAACAAAAATCATTTGTGCTGAATGTGTTAGAAAAGTACGAGATGAAGCTGAATCTGGAGAAGACTTACAAAGAATGGTGGTAGAAAAAATTTATGATTGAAGATATTGTTAAATATTTTAGGGGAAAGAAAGTTTTTTATGAATTTGAAAATATTGATTTAAATTTATTAAATTATATTTTTGCTTCTCCACAACAAGTATTTGGAATTTCGGTACTAGAAAATGAAATTGATTTAATAACAAATTGGGAAAAGGTAAGTCAGGAGTTTGCGGTTAGAATACAAAGCCAATTAAAAGATACATTATATAACTTAAAGTGGGACATGTATTTAATATTAGTTGTTGAGACAACTATTAGAGAAATAGAAACCTGCAAACAAATTGAAAATGATCGCATGTTCTTTAAAAAGTTTGTAATTTCAAAGGATATGAAGGATTTTATGAAAAAACTACCTATTGATCTGGAAATAGATAATTCAGAGGAGTTACATACTTTTTCTGATAAAGAATTTTTAAGTGAATTAAAGAAGATTATTTCAACTGAAATAGTAGAACGAATAGATTTTACTATATATGAAAATTCTTCTATAGAAGATGTAAACTATAATGTGTTTTTAGAACCATATACACAGAAGGAGTAAAATATGAAAATTACTTCATTAACTATCCAAGCTTTTAGGGGTTTTAATGAGAAAGAAACTTTTAACTTTCAGAATGCTGATATGATTGTTATTTACGGTCCAAATGGGCATGGGAAATCATCCCTTTATGACGCAATTGAATGGGGGTTAACAGGAGGGATTCGCAGATTTGATGATCCAACTCCGGAAAGAAAACGAACACGTTTTATTAGGAATTTGCATACAAACCCAGTTCAAAAAACATTTGTGAAAATAGGAGTCACTTTGGTAGATGGATCTTGTTATTTTGTCGAGAGAGAATGTAATGCGAGTACGCAAGATCGCACTGATTATGGAAAATATGAATTAAGACTATTTGATGAAAATAATCAATTATACTTAAAGGGTGAAGATGCAGAAAATAGATTAAAAAAATGGCTTATCCATCAAGACTGGTTACATAAAATAGATTCTCCAACTACAATGTTAGGTTTGACACATATCTTATCCCAAGAAAAAATTTCAGAATTTTTAAGAGGAATGCAAGAAAGAGATCGATACGATGCAATCTCCACAATTTTTGGAACTGATTATCTAGATAAGTATCGAGAAGGATTTAGAATTACTAGAAATACATTGAATAATGAGTTAGAAAAACTAAAAGTAAAAATTAATGAAAAAAAACCATATCAAAAGAAGTTGGAAGATGAGATAAAGATATTAAATGCTAAAGAATCGAATGATTTAGAGGTAGAGTTTGATAAGGAATTAAAAAATTATTTAAGTCTTTATCCCGAATTGAAAACCTCTAAAGATGACTTAGGAGAAATATTAAAATCTATTATTAATAATCAAAATAAGATAGTGGTTGAAAAAAGAAGGTTTGAAAAAGAAAATCAAATTTTAAAAGATATTAAAGAAAGTTTACCAAAGATACTTATTAATTTAAAAGAGTACGATGCATGTATAGAAGAAGAGAGACTATTAATTAGTTTTAAAAAAAGCGCTTTATCTAAGTTAAAATTAGATCAACTAATATCAAAAGAAAAGGCTATTAAAAATGAAAGAAATGAAATTAACTCATTTAAAGATAAGAAAAAGGATATACAATTAAATTTAGAAACTTTATTAACAAAAAAAGGAATCTTAATATCTGCGGTAAATTTATTAAATATCTCTTTAACTAAAGGGCTATGGAAAGAAAACCTCGATTTCTTATTGGAAATGCGTAATAAAATTGATGAAGAAGAATATAATATTCTTAATGCTATATATATAAAAATGATTGCTGAATTCAAAATGATCGAGGATAGAAATGTTAAAAGTCAAGAATATCGAGTTCAATTAAAATCTCTAGAAAGTTCTTTGGAAGTAATTAAAGAAACAAATGAAATATATAATGATTTTTTATCTTCAGTAAATAAATATATTACAATAATGTCTGAAGAGGATATTAATACTTGTCCTACATGTGGAACAATAGGTGTAAAAAAAGCAGATATTTTGGATAATATTCAAACACAACAACTACAAGTTAATGAAAAATTACCTGAATTAGAGAAACTTGTTTTGCAAACACGACATAAAATAAAAGAGTTTGAAAAAGAAAAGGAAGATTCTATTTTAAAGATAGAAGAACTAGAAAGAAGTATTCAAGAAATATTAAATGAATTTCAAAAAGAAGTAGAATTGTTTGATATTAAGATTTCTACAGAGCAAAAACATCAAGAGACAATGCAACAAAAAATAGATTCGTTAAATTTAAATTTAAATCAATTTGAAGATGAATGCAGACTTTTAGGAATAAAAATAGAAGAAGAAATAGATTTTTTATTAGAAGAAAAAAAATTAAAAGCAATAGAAGAATTAGAGAAAATTCATACTCAGAGAAAGATGAATTTAGAAAAAAGCGAACAACTTGGAAAATTGAAATATAAAGATTACGATATTTCATGTATAGAAGATTATGAGAGAGAGTTACAAAATGTATCTAAGTTACAAGAAAAAGAGATTAAGGTCTTTAAGGAGCTTGTTCAATCTAGTGAATTAATTGATTTTGACAAAGAAAAACTAGAATTAGATATCATATCAACTAAAGTTGAAGCCGAATTATTAAAAAAGCGAGCAAAATTAGATGGTATAGAAGAACTTGAAATGATGAATATTAATTTGCAAAATATGATTGAGTTAAATTCAGAAAAAATGAGATTAATAAAATTACAAGAAGAATTGGCTTTAATAAAAAGTGAAATTGCAGAATTAGTAAATAAAGAAGAAGAAATGAATAATGATATGACGTATTTATTAGAATTAATGAATAAGTCAAATGAAGCTTTATCGTCTTTAAATGAGAAAATGTTTATAAATTTAAAAGAAACCATTCAAACTATTTTTGCACAAATCAATTCTCATCCAATTTTTACAAAACTAGATTTAGAATTTGATAAGTATCGTAATAATAATTGTTTGACGATAAAGGTATCCCAGGAAAATCAAGATAATTTAAAAGCTAATGCTCCTTATGTATTTAGTTCTGCTCAAGTAAATAGTATTGCTTTATCATTGTTTTTAGCAATGTCATTAAAACAAAAGTGGTCTCCATTACAATTAATAGGTATAGATGATCCAATACAAAGTATGGATGAAGTAAATATTATTTCCTTTATAGATTTAATGAGATTATTTATCAAGAAATATGGAAAACAAATAATTATTTCAACTCATGATGAAAGTTTTTATAAATTGATAATTAAAAAGTTTAGATATTTTAATCTAACAAATATTAAATACAAAGATTATGGATATAATGGGCCTTCTTTGGATGTATCTAAAATAGGTTTCGAAAGCGAAAACTATGAGAAAGCTAAAGAGAAACTTAAATTGTTAGATACTAAGTGGGAAAATTAATTTTAATCAATCTTTTTTATAAAATTAGTTTCTATCTAAAATCAAACCCACGTATTTTGATCAAACTTTATTCCACCCCAACAATGTTATGTAGATCTAAATAAAGATTAACTGTTTATAAAGAGTTGCGAAGCTTCACCCCTTTGACTATGATTAGCCATAGGGGTGTTTTTTTATGTCTAAAAGAACGAGAACCTCTCAAGTTGACTAGTGGATTAAAGATGGCCGAGGAATCGGTGTGCAGTGTAAATAAAGCCGTTTAATACATATGGATTATGATTATGATACGGATGAGGGGAAAATGACATTATTCAAAAAAATTTTCAATTTTAGGAGAGAATGACATGGAAGTTTTTGCAGAATTTTTAGCGAAGATTGATGACCCGCAACATCGGGGCCGGACGGAAGAAGTTTTGGCTTGGGTAATTAACAAATATCCAAATTTAATTCCGAAAATCGCGTGGAATCAGCCTATGTTTACCGATCATGGCACATATATCATTGGCTTTAGTGTAGCCAAACATCATTTGGCTGTGGCCCCTGAAATAGCAGGGATTAATCATTTCTCTGATGAAATCGTGCAGGCTGGCTATGATCACACCAAGCAGTTGGTGCGTATCAAGTGGGACCGTCCGGTTGATTACTCATTACTTGAGAGAATGATCGAGTTTAATATTTTGGATAAGGCAGACTGTTCAACTTTTTGGCGGAAATAAAAAATCACTTTATTAAGGGTGAAGTTAATTTTTATCAAACTTTTTACTACATAGATTTTAAAAACAGCTGTCATGCAGCTGTTTTTTATTAATATGATTTTTAAAATCACAAAACCCTTCACGAAATAGGCAGCAGAATGGTGAAAGTCGTTCCCTTATCGAGCTCACTTTTTACGGATATGGTCCCTTCATGCATTTCAATAATCTTTTTCACGATGGATAGGCCTAAACCGCTGCCGCTTTTTGTACGTTCCCTTGCCAGGTCGGCTTTATAGAATCGTTCGAATATATGGAACTGGTCTTTTTCAGATATGCCAATTCCATTGTCGGATATCGTTATGGATGCCAGGTCATCAATCTGTTGTAATCGAATCGTGATCTTTCCACGATGGCGGGTGAATTTGATACTATTGTGTATTAAATTTGTCCATACATGGCTCATTAAATCCTGGTCTGCAAAAATTCGAATCTTTTCTAAAGATATATCCAATTCGAGTTCTTTTTCCAACCACGTCGGTTCACAAGCCAAAATAATGGTTCGTATCTGCTGATCCAGCCGGAAGTCTGTCTTTTCAAAAGGATGATGCTCGGATTCCAGGGATGTAAGCTTTAGAAGGTTATCGCTTAATTTGGATAATCTCCTGCTCTCTGTCTCAATTATATGAAGATAATGATTTCGTTCTTCGATTGTCAGCTTATTATATTGAAGAGCTTGGGCAAATCCTACGATGGAGGTTAGGGGCGACTGTATTTCGTGTGAGACGTTAGAGATGAATTCCTGCCGCATTTCTTCCATTTGCTTCAATTGCTTGGCCATGTGATTGAAGTGGTTAATGATATCGGTCATTTCGTTTTTCCTATCGATTTTAAAATCCAATTGTACATTATAATCGCCATTTGCTATTTTCCTTAAGGCATCAATGATCTCGAGGTAAATATTTGCCCGTTTATTGTGATGGATGGCATGCATAAGATATCCAATGAATATCATGATTGCGATGCTTGTCATGATTGTGGTCAGATACCGAACAAAATCGGGTAACCTTAATGGCAATAGCTCAATGATATAGTACCCGGCCGAAAAGCAAACTGAATTAAACGTAAGAAAAAACAATATGCCAAGCATTTTTTTGAAAAATCGATTGCTTCTCATCTCGTTATCTCCAAACGGTAGCCCAATCCCCAAATCGTTTTAATCCGGAAGGGGAATTCCGATTCCGGAAACCTTTCTCTTACTCTTTTAATATGAACATCGACAGTTCGTTCATCACCTTCATAATCATAGCCCCAAATGTCTTCAATAAGATCTTCCCTGGAAAAAGTTTTTCCAGGATAGCTTGCTAATTTAAACAACAATTCGAATTCTTTTAATGGAATCGTATATTCCTGTTCTTTGAATGACATTTCATGCGTGTTGCGATTCAGCTTTAATTCGCCAATATTTAATGTTTGTGAAATAGTGATTTTATACCGTTTAAGCAATGCCTTTATTCTAAGAACCAATTCGATCGGTTCAAATGGCTTTACAAGATAATCATCTGCCCCAAGGCCGAATCCTTTTACTTTTTGTGTTGTTTCCCCTTTTGCAGTCAGCATTAAAATGGGAATATCACTAAATTCCCTTAACTCTTTGCATAATTGCCAACCATCCATGTTAGGCATCATAATATCGATGACTGCCAAATCAATTTTCACCTTCTCCATTAATTTCAATGCTTGCAGTCCATCTGAGGCTTCATATAAATCAAATCCTTCTTTTCTTAACAACAGGTTTATAAGTTCACGAATATGTGCATCATCATCGACTATTAATATTTTTGTCATCCTTCTTCTTTCCTTTCGGTGAATTAGGCCAGTTCAAGTTTGTGTAACTGCTGTTCTGCAAATTCGCGATATAATGAGTGTGTATTATATAGCTCTTTATGTGTTCCGCTTCCTGTTATTTTGCCTTTTTCGAGGAAGATGATTTGATCTGAACCTATGACGGTTGATAGACGATGGGCGATTACTATTGTTGTTCGACCTTTCATTAAATCATTTAACGCCTGTTGAACCACTTTTTCTGATTTGCTGTCTAGACTGGAAGTAGCTTCATCAAGCATTAATATTTTAGGGTTTCTTAAAAATGCACGAGCGATCGCGATTCTTTGTCTTTGGCCGCCTGATAATTTCATGCCCCTTTCACCAACCTCTGTATCATATCCGTTCGGAAGCTCAGAAATAAACTGATCTGCATATGCCATTTTAGCCACTTTATTCAATTCATCATCCGTTATATCCCCATCGATGCCATAACAAATATTATCTCGAATTGTACCCGATACAATCGGGCTTTCTTGTGAAACATACCCAATCTGGCTTCTCCATGAAAGCAGTGTGAAGTCATTTATGGATTTCCCGCCTATGGAAATGGATCCTTGCTGTGGTTTGTAGAAACGCTCGAATAAAGAGAAAAGTGTCGTTTTTCCGCTGCCGCTTGGTCCGACAATTGCAGTGACCTTACCAGCTTCAACGTTAAAGCTTATATCTTTAAGTACCTGTTCTCCATTATTGTAACTATAGTTCAGGTGATCCACGCTGATAGATTGACTTATATTTTGAACTGGCTGCTTCGCATCTTCTTCCTCCACTGAATCCAATATGGAAATGATGCGCTCTGTTGCACCCGTTGCTTTTTGAAATTGTGTAAAGAAACTGGCTAATTGAGCCATTGGCATGATTATTTGGAAAAGATACATGATGAATGCAACTAGGGCTCCAGCTGTCAGGGCTCCTGAAGAAACACGCATTCCCCCATAACCTAAAATCAGCACGAGTAAGGCCATCATGACAAAACTCATTAGCGGTGCAATCAACGCTTGGATTTTTGCTTCTTTTAATCCGAATTGAAATAACTTATGGATTCCTTTTTTTCCATTTTGATATTCCAAGGCTTCTGCATTCGATGCTTTAACAAGACGTATTTCCGTTAGCACCTGCTGAAGGACTGAGGTGAAGCTTGCTGTCTCATCCTGCATCCCTTTTGAAATTTTATGCATTTTTTTCCCTAGTGGCATTAATATCAAAACAGAGAGTGGAATTGCAATGAACATCAATAATGTCATTTTCCAATCGAGGACGAATAAAACGATCATGGAACCTATGATGGAAATGATTCCAGTAACGAAATTAGCGAGGTGTTCAGAGATTAATCCCTTCACTACAGTTGTATCATTTGTCATTCGGCTGACTGTTTCTCCCGAAGGATGTTCATCAAAATAACTCACGGGCAATACGAGTAATTTTTTCCATAGTTGATCCCGGATACCCGCCACTACAGATTGACCGATCCGATTTAATAAATAGATGGAAAATCCACTGGCCAATGCTTGAACGATGATGGCAAGAACGAGAAGGGTGATCCGTTCAGTGTTTAGTGAGCTGATCGAAAAATCATTAATTAGATTTTTGGTGAATAAAGGGACTAATAAACCTACACCCGTTGTACCAAGGCTTAATGCCAATGCAATCCCTATCATTAGTTTAGAAGGCTTCGTTTGTTGAACTAACCGAATGAACTGGCGCCATCCCTTTTGTTTTTTTTCTTCTGACATATGAAATACATCCTTTCTTGATCTTCATAGGGCAAGTATATAAAGAAGTTATGAATTGAATATGAACTAGTCTTAATTATTCCAAGAAAATTACTGGTGAACTTTTTCTGAATGATAAATTTGAAAAAATATGGCGGACACTTAAAATAGTGTCGGCTCTTTTTAATGAAAATACAAGAGAATTAAATATGCTTTTTTCATGCCCTCATATGCATTTTGAATCCGGGAGTATAGGTAAAAAGATATATTAACATTTTGATTTTTAATGGATTTTTAATAATAAATACCTATATAAGCTAAATACTTACCACATTTAACCGATTAAATATGGAGATACAAAAAACAGTATAAGTTAGGTGGAAAAAATGATTATTTTGAATGAGTCCATTGTGTCGCCAATTCTTCTAAAGGTGTTGGAAGAACAGCAAATTCCAGTGCTGGAACAGGGGCAATGGGGAGACACATTAACATCAGAAAAGCTAAACATTCAAAAGGATACAGAATTTTTCATGTCCATGGAAAAGGACAAAAGAATTCTTACAAACTCTGAAAATGGCATAACATTATTGGGTCATTTTCTACCAAATAGCAATGAGTACATTTGGTCAAAGTTATTGAAGGATAAGAGTCAGGTGCGAAATTTGACGAAATCTTTATATCCTGATTTCTATTTCCAAGATATTGATTTATCTATAATAAGTGACTTGGATAAAAATCAAATACCGTTTCCGGTAGTTATTAAACCCAATATTGGCTATTCGAGTGTAGGGGTCCACAAAGTCAAGAATGAGCAGGATTGGGATATAGCCGTGAATCAGCTTAAAGCGGACTTACTTCATTCGGATGGATTATATGATTCAGAAGTGGTCGGTTCCCAGACCGTTTTAATAGAAGAGTGGATTCAGGGTGAAGAGTATGCCATTGATGGCTATTACAATCAAGATGGTGAACCGGTCATTTTGAATGTCTTCAAACGATTATTCAAGGATGATTACGATACTTCCGATCGAATTTATTATACTTCGAAGTTGGCCATTAACGAAATCTATCATGACGCACTAAAGTTCATGAAGAATATTCAAACGGTCCTTCCACTTAGGAATTACCCTGTGCATTTTGAAATTCGCAAAAAGGAAAACCGGGTGATACCCATTGAAATCAATCCCCTGCGTTTTGCTGGGGCGGGTACAACGGATCTAGGTTACCATGCCTATGGAATGAATATGTATGAACACTATTTTTCAGGAACGAAACCCGATTGGAATCGGATATTGGAAGAGATGGACGATCATATATATAGCTTTTTCTTTGCAGAGGTACCACTGGAAATAAATCCGGAAGATGTTTCATGTATGGATCATGATGGACTCCGTCATGAATTCGAACATGTTATGGAATATAGGCAGCTTCCTTTTCAAAAAGACCGGAGCATGGCAATCATCTTTTATAGAAGTGAGGATTTGAATGAAAATCTCCAATTGCTCCATTTGGACTTAATACCATATTTGACTATAAAACACCTGGTTTTCATCTAAGGGGGCATCGAAATGAGATTTTCAAAGCTTAATCCTAATAAATCTTTGCTGGCAAAACTATTCTTGTTTTATATTATTCCTTTCGTACTTTTCGCAGGGGCCATGGGCCTTTGCTTTTCCTATATTACTAATAAAATGATCAATGAGAATGTCCTTCCGCAATTCGATGAACGCCTTTCTGAAAATGCCCACAGCTTAGCAGCGAGCCTCAATCCCACTTTGATAAACAAAGCTTCGGAACGGGGCGAAGAGATTAGGCGGAAACTAGATGCCTTTGTTGAAGATAAAAAGGGAATTGAATATGTTTATGTGCTGAAGCGGGAGAATGATGCCGACATGATTGCAGCCTTGAACGGCAGCGAGGACTACATGGTCGAATCCCCTTTCACGCCGGAACAGGCAAAATCGATAAATGGAAACGAAGACGTATTAAGTGAAATATATAAAGATAAGTGGGGTACACACAAATCGTACTTTACGCCAATCAAAGGGACGGACGCGATTGTCGGAATCGATATGGATGCAAAATTCATCGATGAATTGAAAAGCACAATGATATTCTATAATATCTTATTTTTTGCAAGTGCCATTATTTTAGGTGTGCTATGCGCCGTTGTCATCGGGAAAAAGATTTCGGGACCCGTCAATGAACTTGTTGGTTACACGAATGAAATGGCAAAAGGGGACTTAAGTAAATCGATTCCCGTTGGTAGACAGGATGAGATTGGCGATCTTTCAAATGGATTCGAAGATATGAGATTAAGTTTGGCCTATATTATCAAGAATGTCCGTGAACACGCTCAAACGATGAATCAAACGACAGTATCCATTCAGCAATCATTTGAAGAGATGGTGGAATCCTATGGCCAGATAGTGACGGGGACAACGGAAGAAGCAAAAGCTTCAGAAGAACGTGCCCATCATATTGACCGAATTTCCAATATGATCAGTGACTTAACGGATACAATCCGTTTAATGAATGAACAAACGAATGAAATGAATGAATTTACCCTGCATACGAATACACTTGCTGAACAAGGAAGTAAACAAGTGCAAGATGTAACGAGCCAGATGGATAAAATCATGGAAAACGGCCAAGCGACTAAAGCCAATTTGGTGAGCCTGGAAGAGGATGTAGTGAAGATAAATGAAGTGATTGGCTTAATAAGGGTGATTGCTTCTCAAACGAACCTGCTATCCCTGAATGCTTCCATTGAAGCGGCACGGGCGGGTGATGCCGGCAGAGGTTTTGCCGTAGTGGCTCAAGAGGTGCAAAAATTGGCTGTGCAAACAGATGAATCCATCGATATCATTTCAGAATCCATCATGCGGATTAATGAACAAACAGCCAAAGTCATCCAAAATAATGATGAAAGTTTTCAGGATATAGTAAATGGTGTTTCCTTAGTGGAAAACAATGGCGAGATTTTCAATAAGATATTTGAATCCGTAGAGAAATTGCTGAAAGGCACGGAACGATTAGCCGTCCATTCGAAAAAAATCAATGAGTCCTCGGATGAAAGCCTCGCATCCATTCAGGAAATTGCGGCGATCTCAGAAGAAGGAGTCGCAACGACGGAGCAAATCTCGGCAGCTGCCATTCAACAAAACACCATAATGACTGGATTGAAGGAACAAAATGAAGAGTTAGCAAAAGAATCGGCCATTTTAGAAGAAATGGTAGAAAAGTTCATTACCGAAAAATGAATATTCGATGTGAACATTTACAAAAACCTCTCTTAACTTTGTTACGGGAGGTTTTTGTAGAGAAAAGGCTTCCATCTGAATTTTTAAACATTATTGATTGGAGCGGGTGTACGAGACTCCTTCGGGAAAAGCGGGCACAAGGGAGACCCCGCAGGTGCTAAGAGATCCGAGGAGGCTTCCGGACCGCCCGCGGAAAGCGAGTACCTGGAGGGTAAATCAACGTTGCGCTATATACCTCCTCAAAAAAATGTAGGCAATGATAAATAACATCAAGTTTGTCTACAGTTTGAAACCTCTTTAACTTTGTAAACGAGAGGTTTTTGTTTGGATGAATGCGTGTGGCAGGTCATGAAGCCATTACCTGAATAGATAGAGACCATTGGTTAATGCTTGATGAATTTAAAGAGTATTAAAAATTCTGGAAAAAAGTTTCCCCAAACTATTTGCAATCGCTACCATTTAATGTTATGCTTAGTCTTAATTATTTTTGTTCGGTACTAAGGATACTAAAAGTACTACTTTTCGTTTTCGATGATGACTTAGAGCAAGGATAGTAATACATTGTGCTTAGATGCACTAGGAGGCAACAACAATGGAACAAGGTAAAGTAAAATGGTTTAACGCAGAAAAAGGTTTTGGATTCATCGAACGCGAAAACGGAGACGACGTATTCGTACATTTCTCAGCTATCCAAAGCGAAGGTTTCAAATCTTTAGACGAAGGTCAAGAAGTTACTTTTGAAGTAGAACAAGGTCAACGCGGACCTCAAGCTTCTAACGTTCAAAAAGCATAATTTCAATAACAAAAAAAGACGGATCCTTGTTATAGGGTCCGTCTTTTTTTGTTTTGTGAAAATACATGACAAAAAACCCTGCTCAACGATGAGCAGGGTAAATGGTACAAGTAAAGTAAAACGCTTAAAAAGGTTTGACTAAGTATATCATAGTTTTTCTAAAAAATACTAAATTAAATATATTATACTTATCAAGGCATCAATAGGAAATTACTAAAATCATTGGATTGAAGGGCCGCGAAGGGATTTATGTCCCTTCTTTTTTTTCGCCTGAAGAATAGAGGTTTCGGTTCAGGAGATTCATGGAGACCTTGAAAAGAGGACAGCCTGCACTTTGTGTTCAGCAAAATTCCAGGGGAAGGGCTGAGAAGTGAAACAAAAAACGATGGCCCACATATAAAGACATATAGGTACTTTCACTAAGCCGCTTTTGAGGAAGGAGAAAAGGCTCTTATACATTCAAATATAGATTTGAATATTCAGGTGATTATGTTATATTATAATCAAACACGGATTTGAATGAGAGGTGTGAGAAGATGACGGAACTGAAAGATATATGTGATGTCCACCTGCATGATGAAGTGAAGGTTAATCGCATTCAAGAGGAAATGAACCAGGTGAATTTATCCAGCATGTCGAAGCTGTTTAAGGTTATAGGCGATGAGAATAGGGCAAAGATAGCTTATGCGCTCTGTAAGGACGAGGAACTGTGTGTGTGCGATCTGGCCAATATTATTGGTGCTTCGATGGCGACTACGTCCCATCATCTTCGTACGCTTTATAAACACGCAATCGTAAAATACAGAAAAGAAGGAAAGTTGGCTTTTTATTCTTTGGATGATCACCATATAAGGCAGTTAATTCTCATTGCACTAGAACATCAGCAGGAGGTAAGGGTCGATGGCTGAGTCCACATTAAAAACATATCGTATCCAAGGTCTATCTTGCACGAATTGTGCAGCTAAATTTGAGAACAATGTCCGGGAACTAGAAGGTGTGGAGGATGCCAAAATCAACTTTGGTGCCTCGAAGATTTCTGTACAGGGCAGTGCGACTATCGAAGAGATTGAAAAGGCGGGTTCTTTTGATAACCTGAGAGTCCGCGGTGAACAGGAACAGGTGAAACAAAAGGAACCATTTTGGAAGCAAAAAGAAAATATAAAAGTGGTGTTCTCGGTTATCCTTTTGCTGATCAGCTGGATTTTGGATAATCGATATGCTGGTGGAAGCATCGTGCCGGTAATCGGTTATGCGGCTGCAATCATAGTTGGGGGATATTCGTTATTTGTCAATGGATTGAAGAATCTTGTCAGGCTTCGCTTTGATATGCACACCCTTATGACGGTTGCCATCATCGGGGCGGCCGTGCTTGGTGAATGGGGCGAAGGGGCGACTGTCGTCATCCTCTTTGCGATAAGTGAAGCACTGGAAAAATATTCGATGGATAAAGCCCGTAATTCTATAGAATCATTAATGAACATCGCACCTAAGGAAGCCTTGATCCGTAGGGGGCATCACGAAATGATGGTTGCTGTTGATGAGATTGAAGTGGGCGACATCATGATCGTTAAACCGGGTCAAAAGCTTGCCATGGATGGCAGGATCATGAAAGGTGCCTCGACACTTAATCAAGCAGCCATTACTGGGGAATCCGAGCCGGTTTTTAAAACGTTTGATGGTGAAGTGTTTGCCGGAACCTTAAATGGTGAAGGGTTGCTCGAAGTGGAGGTCACGAAGCGAGTCGAGGATACGACGATTGCAAAAATCATCCACCTTGTTGAAGAAGCACAGGCTGAAAAGGCACCTTCCCAAGCCTTCGTGGATAAATTCGCAAAATTCTATACGCCGGCCATAATGCTCATTGCCTTGGCCATTGCCGTGTTGCCCCCCATTGTGATGAGCGGGGTTTGGAGTGAATGGATTTACCGGGGGCTGGCTGTACTTGTTGTCGGTTGTCCGTGTGCTTTGGTCATTTCTACGCCCATCGCCATTGTGACAGCTATCGGAAATGCTGCGAAACATGGTGTGCTGATTAAAGGCGGGGTCCATTTGGAGGAAGCGGGAGCCTTAAAGGCGATTGCGTTTGACAAAACGGGTACTTTAACAAAGGGCATACCTGAAGTGACTGATTTCACAGTGTTATCTGCTGAGTTGAATGAACAGGAAGTGCTGGCTATCGCTGCTGCTTTAGAAAGCAGATCACAGCACCCCCTTGCCACGGCCATTCTCCAAAAGGCGGAAAACCACGATGTGGACTATCATTCTTTATTGGTAGAGGATTTTACTGCAATTACCGGTAAAGGTATAAAAGGGAAAATCAATCAAGGAATCTATTACATTGGTAAACCCCACCTTTTTGAAGAAGAGGCAGGCTTAGGCTTCTCTGATGATGTGCTTAAATTAATCAGCGGCTTTCAAAATACAGGTAAGACGGTGATGGTGCTTGGCGATCAAGTGAAGGTCTTGGCGCTCATCGCGGTGTCTGATGAAATAAGGGAAAGCAGTAAGGAAGCAATTCGGAAACTGCATGAATTGGGCATTGAAAAAACGATCATGCTGACCGGGGATAATATCGGAACAGCTAAAGCTATCGGGGCGGCAGCTGGCGTTCATGAGATCGAGGCGGAGCTATTGCCACAAGATAAATTGACCATCATCAAACGATGGAAACAAAAATATGATCGAGTGGCCATGGTAGGCGATGGAGTTAATGATGCTCCGGCCCTGGCAGCTTCCACGGTAGGAATCGCAATGGGCGGTGCGGGTACAGATACGGCCCTTGAAACGGCCGATATTGCCTTAATGGGTGATGACTTATCGAAGCTGCCTTATACAATCAGCTTGAGCCGTAAAACATTAAAAATCATTAAGCAGAACATCACGTTTTCATTGGTGATTAAAATCCTGGCCTTATTATTGATAGCGCCGGGCTGGTTAACACTTTGGATGGCTATTTTTGCCGACATGGGTGCGACGTTATTAGTTACATTGAATAGTCTTAGGTTATTGAGAATAAAGGAATAGAGTAATATGGGCTCCCTGGTGCATCTTAAGGTGAACCAGGGAGCTTTTATTTAGGGACTTTCCAATTGTTTCATGTGAAACTTGAAAAAAGTGATCGGTCCGGTTATTTTTTTGTTGAATTTTCTTTTATAGTAAAAGGAAGTCCGATAAACTTGTGCAGCGAACGTTATGCAAGTAATGTCTGGTGTGCTACAATGTGGCTGGCTTTTAGGCAGTATGATAGGTTTGTTTAAGCAATCTAGGGAGTAAGGTATGTACGGAAGGGATTTGAAATGATGGAATTACAGCAGAGGGCAATCTTGGTTGGAGTTAATCTTAACGGTCAAAAGGATTTTGAGTATTCAATGGAAGAATTGGCCAATTTAACGGAAGCATGTGAGGTAGAGGTTGCAGCGACCATCACACAAAATTTGCATCGGGTGAACTCGTCACATATTATTGGTACCGGGAAGATCGAGGAAGTGAAAAATCTCGTTGAGCATAAAGAAGCGAATGTCGTCATTTTTAATGATCAGCTCTCCCCTTCGCAACTTCGTAATCTGGAGAGGGACATGGATTGCAAGGTGATCGACCGGACAATCTTGATTCTGGACATCTTCGCGCATCGGGCGAAAACGAAGGAAGCACAGCTTCAGGTAGAAGTGGCAAAGCTTCAGTATATGCTCCCGCGTCTCGTTGGTTTGAGGGAGTCATTAGGGCGTCAGAGTGGAGGGGTGGGTACAAACAAAGGTGCAGGTGAAAAGCAGTTAGAGCTTGACCGCAGGAGAATCGAGGAAAATATAAGTGTATTGAATAAAGAACTGGAAGCCCTTGTTGCACACCGGCAAACACAGAGGAAACAGCGGAAAAAGAATGCCATCCCTGTCGTATCCTTAGTCGGTTATACCAATGCAGGTAAATCTTCGATCATGAATGCCCTGATTGAGATGTTCCATCCAACAGCCGAGAAGCAGGTGCTTGAGAAGGATATGCTGTTCGCAACGCTTGAGACATCCGTCCGAAACATCCCGCTTCCGGATAAGAAGGAATTTTTATTGACGGATACGGTGGGGTTTGTGTCCAAATTGCCCCATCATCTCGTGAAAGCCTTCCGCTCCACATTGGAAGAAGTGGTAGAAGCGGACCTGTTGATTCATGTTGTCGATTTTTCCAATCCTGATCATGAGCATCAAATTGAGATAACGGATAAGACTTTAAACGAGATAGGCATTAAAGGGATTCCAACGATTTTTGCTTATAATAAAGCCGACCTTACCGATTTGGATATCCCTCAGGTGAATCGTGGCTCTGTGTATATGTCAGCAAAAAACAAAGTTGGCATCGAGGAATTGATAGATCAAATTCGCAAGCATATTTTTGTCGACTATACTCACTGTGAAATGCTGATTCCATTTGATCAAGGACAGCTGGTTTCTTATTTCAATGAAAATGGTCACATAACCGAAACAGAATATGAGGCAACCGGATATCGAATAAAGCTTGAGTGCAAGAAAACGGATTATGAGAAATATAAACGGTACGTTATTCATCCGGAATGAACCTGCCTGTTGATAAAATGTTAACGGTTTGTTGATAAGTGGAAAAGTCGATTCTTTAATGTGGATAACTTTTGGTGGAATGCCTCCGTTCTGCAAAAACAAAGAGAATAACACCACATAATATGTGAATAAGTTGTGGATAAAGGTGCAAAGACTCAGGAAACCAAGATTTTAGTTTCCGGGTTTTTTTTTATGTGGACAAAGTGTTGATAATTAGGTCTTCAGTACAAACCTTCCGAAGAATATCAATAAGTATGATGAAAAGTGCGTTTGAATGTAGAAAAATGACGATGTTTATCACTTATTGTTAGGAAATATAACATGGTTATTACATATTGCATAGCTAGCACCTGGAAATGCTTTACACTTTGTATAATGTAACTTACTTTTTAACATTATAAAATAAAGAATACTCAATTCTCTTATTTATCATCAGGATTTGAGTTTTTAAGATTAGTAGGGGGGGCTTTTTGTGTTAGAAGGAAGCAGGGACCGAGGCGTGGCCAGTGAGAGAATGATAGAAAATATTAAACAAAACGAGAGAATTTGTCTGGGAAATCGCCATGACTGTTAGTTGAATAATGATGAAAACCATATTAGCAACGCTTTTAATTGTTTAAATAGTAGGACAGTAGAGAGCATGCAATTCCTCCCTTTTTATTTTTCAAAATAAATGTTTGGAAGGAGAAATAGTGAATGAGTATGACAAGCCCGTTAAAAGGTGATCTGGAGATTAACTTTCAGGAAGCGGAGAGGGGGTTATCCCCAAGGGAAGCTTTGGAAGAATCGAATCGATGTTTATACTGCTATGATGCCCCATGCATCCAAGCCTGTCCGACCGGAATAGATATTCCAGGTTTTATTAAGAAGATAGCTTCAGGTAATTTTAAAGGATCGGCCAAGACCATCATGACAGCCAATCCTGTCGGTGCCAGCTGTGCGCGGGTATGTCCGACTGAGGAGCTATGTGAGGGGGCATGTGTCCTGAACCATTCTACAAAGCCAATCATGATTGGCAATCTCCAGCGTTATTCCACAGATTGGGCCATCCATAATAAACAAGCCCTATTCAAGGCCGGAAAGAAGAATGGCAAAAAAGTTGCCATTGTAGGAAGCGGTCCGGCGGGTTTGTCTGCAGCAAGGGAGCTAGCCTTGCTTGGCTACAGTGTAACCATTTTCGAAGCTGAAAAGAATCCAGGCGGATTAAATACTTACGGAATTGTATCGTTCCGTTTACCTCAGAGCATTTCTTATTGGGAAGTTGAACAAGTAAAGAGTTTGGATGTTGATATTAAAACGAATATACGGGTCGGGGTGGATGTTTCCGCAAATCAGCTGACTGCCGACTTTGATGCGGTCATTTTAGCGATCGGCATGTCCGATGTTCCTAAGCTTGGAATTGAAGGGGAGGACTTGGCTGACGTTTATGATGCAATCGATTTCGTAAAAGCAACGAAAACAGGGGCAATCACTGATAAATTCATTGGGAAGAAGATGGCGGTAATAGGGGCTGGAAACACGGCGATCGATGCCGCAACCTGTTCTGTACGCCTGGGCGCCGAACAGGTGAGCATTATTTATCGTCGTACCCAAAAGGAAATGACAGCCTATGATTTTGAATATGAGTTTGCCAAACAAGAAGGTGTCGGGTTTCATTGGCTGACTGCCCCTTCCAGGATACTCTCGGATGAAAGCGGCCAGGTTACGGGCATCGAATGCGTGAAGATGGTGCTTAGCGAGGCGGGGGAAGATGGCCGGCGCCGTCCAGTCCAAATTTCCGGATCAGAGTTCGTCATACCGGTCGATGGGGTCATTCGTGCCATAGGCCAATCCAGATATGTAGGATTGATTGAGCAGTTCGGCATTCAACATGATGATGGTGTCGTAACATTGGAGGGTGATTCCTTCAGAACATCCAATGAAAAGATCTTTGCGTGCGGTGACGTGATCTTCGGAAAAGGACAAGGTGAGGCAATGGTTGTTTCAGCTGCCCAGCAAGGGAAGAAGACAGCCTATGAAATTGACTCGATTTTGATGGGCGAAGCGGTGACATTGCTTAATAACTATAAAAATTAGGAGGCTTATCATGGCTGATTTATCAATTGATCTTGCAGGTATTAAATCTCCCAATCCTTTTTGGCTTGCTTCAGCACCACCTACTAATTCGGGTTATCAAGTCCAGCGCGCATTTGAAGCTGGCTGGGGTGGAGCTGTTTGGAAGACATTGGGTGATCCCATCCTGAATGTTTCATCGCGTTTTGCAGCGGTCAGCTTTAATGGACAGAGAGTTGCCGGGTTCAACAATATAGAATTGATTACGGATCGACCTCTTGAAGTGAATCTGAAGGAAATATATGAAACGAAGAAGAGATTCCCTGATCATGCAATCATTGCATCGGTGATGGTGGAGCCGCAACAGGAAAAGTGGCATGAAATCATCAAACGTATAGAAGATGTAGGGGTCGATGGTTACGAGTTGAACTTTGGTTGCCCGCACGGTATGGCAGAGCGTGGGATGGGAGCTGCTTCGGGACAGGTTCCCGAACTTGTGGAAAAGCAAACATACTGGGCGAAGGAAGCTGCATCCAAACCCGTCATCGTCAAGCTTACACCCAATATAACTGACATTACGGTTACGGCTGAAGCGGCGGTGCGCGGCGGTGCCGATGCAATAAGCATGATCAATACGATCAACAGCTTGGCGGGAGTGGACATCCATTCATGGAATACGATTCCTCATGTAGGCGGCAAGGGCGCTCACGGAGGGTATTGCGGTCCGGCCGTGAAGCCGATTGCCTTGAATATGGTGGCTGAGTGTGCAAGGAATAAAATGATCAATGTTCCCATTTCCGGAATAGGGGGCATTTCAAATTGGCAGGATACTGTGGAATTTTTATTGATGGGTTCGACTGGAGTTCAAATTTGTACGGCTGCCATGCATCACGGTTTTAGAATAGTAGAAGACTTGATTGATGGCCTGTCCAATTACCTTGATGAAAAAGGGATTTCTTCCGTGATGGATATTGTCGGTAAGTCCGTACCGCGTTATTCCGACTGGGGGAATTTAGATCTCAATTACAAGGTTGTTGCGCGCATTAATAATGATGTGTGCATCAACTGCAATAAATGCCATATTGCGTGTGAAGATACATCTCATCAATGTATAGATATGTTAAAGGACACGTCAGGCAGCTCCTTCTTGAGAGTGCGCGAAGAGGATTGTGTAGGCTGTAACCTTTGCTCGATCGTCTGTCCGGTCGATGGGGCGATCGATATGATCGAATTGACAAATGAATTACCGCCAATGACATGGAATGAACGCCAGTCGTTCCTTGGGGGCATAAGCAGTGAAAGTGTTGATTTCGTAAAATGATGGAGGGATTGAAGATGAAGAAAATCATTAAAAATGGAACGATTGCAACCGCTGCAGATACGTATCAGGCGGATATATTGATTGAAAATGAGAAGATTGCAATGATTGGCAAGGACCTGCCTGCTGAAGGGGCTGAAATCATTGATGCAAGAGGGGCTTATATTTTTCCGGGGGGCATTGATCCGCATACCCATCTCGATATGCCGTTCGGAGGGACAACGACGAAGGATGATTATGAAACGGGGACGATAGCTGCTGCATATGGAGGCACGACAACGATCATCGACTTTTGTCTGACCGAAAAAGGGGTGCCGTTAAAGAAAGCAATTGAAACATGGCATGAAAAGGCCAATGAAAAAGCGGCCATAGATTATGGATTTCATTTAATGATCAGTGAGATTAATGATGATGTATTGGCTGAGCTTCCAAGTATCATCGATAATGAAGGGATTTCTTCCTTTAAAGTGTTCATGGCTTACAAGAATGTTTTTCAAGCTGATGATGCCACGCTATACCGCACGTTGTTGCAAGCTAAGGAACTTGGCGCACTTGTCATGGTTCATGCTGAAAATGGTGATGTCATCGATTATCTTACAAAGGAGGCGCTTGCTGAAGGTAACACCGATCCAATTTACCATGCATTGACAAGGCCACCGGAACTTGAAGGGGAAGCAACTGGACGTGCAGCTAAACTGACGGAAATGGCAAATGGTCAGCTCTATGTGGTTCATGTCACCTGTGAAGATGCGGTTGAAAAGATCACTGAGGCAAGAAATAAAGGGGTGGATATTTGGGGGGAGACTTGTCCGCAATATTTGGTTCTTGACCAGTCTTATCTTGAAAAGCCCCATTTCGAAGGATCTAAGTATGTATGGTCCCCGCCGTTAAGGGAGAAGAAAAACCAGGAAGTGCTATGGAATGCTTTGAAAACGGGACAGCTGCAAACCATTGGCTCCGATCAATGCTCTTTTGATTTTAAGGGACAGAAGGAACTTGGGCGTGAAGATTTCACGAAAATACCGAACGGTGGCCCAACGATAGAGGACCGCATGAGCATCCTCTTCTCTGAAGGGGTCATGAAAGAGCGTATTACCTTGAATCAATTCGTCGACATGACCTCCACGCGTGCTGCCAAACTATTTGGATTATTCCCTCAGAAAGGGACGATTGCAGTAGGTTCGGATGCTGATATTGTCATTTTTGACCCTAAAGTTGAAAGGGCCATTTCTGCTGATACCCATCATATGGCTGTGGATTATAATGCGTTCGAAGGTATGGAAATTACAGGTGAACCGGTTTCCGTTTTATCGAGAGGTCAATTCGTCATTAAAGACAAACAATTTGTAGGCGAAGCTGGAAAAGGGCAATTCCTGAAACGGGCAAAATATAATGCGGCGCTGAAGCCGGATACCGGGAAAAAGCTTCCAGTCTAACTTCCGTAAGGAAACTTGCAAATTAATTTAGGGGGATTTTCTATGAGTGAGAAGAAGGATTATTTAAAGTCTCCCGATTTGCTGCCTATACCTCATAGTGAGAAAAATATAAGTGCAGCCGGATTTGGTTTCATTTGGGTGGGCATGGCTGTAGTATTGGCCGCCTTCGCAATCGGTGGGAATGGTGTTCAAAGTTTATCCTTAGGCTGGGTCGTTCTTGCAACGGTCATTGCCTGTGTGGTTCTCGGCTTTTTGATGACAATGACAGGGGATATTGGTGTTGAACATGGAATATCATTCCCAGTCTATATGAGGGCGCCGTTCGGTACGATTGGCACCCACATCCCTTCGGTTGTACGGGGTTTTGTAGCGTCATGCTGGTTCGGCCTCAATACTTACTTTGGAGCCACTGCAATGAACGCTATCTTCACAACCCTTTTTGACTTTGATAATTGGTTTATATGCTTTCTCATTTTTGCCGTTTTACAATTGGTCAACACGGCAATGGGAATAAAGTCGATAGAACGATTCGCCGACTTGGCGGCGCCCGTTATCATTTTAATTTCTGGCTGGATGTATTTCACTTTATCCGATCAGGCTGTGGCCAAAGGAAGAGATGTATGGTCCTGGATTGAAAGTCCGGTCACTGGCGGGGCTGCCGCCACGGCCTTCGTGGTCGTCATCATGGCTAATATGGGGTTTTGGGGCACATTGACTGCAGATATGCCCACGCTTTCCCGCTATATTGAGGCACCAAAAAATGAAAAAAATTGGTTCAAGCGCAATAAGGGGCAAATAATTGGGAATATTATCACCTATCCCATCACGCAGACGTTCATGGTGATTATCGGAGCGGTTTCTTATATGGCTGTTTCCAATTATGATCCTGTAGTTGCCGTACAGGGATCAGCAAGTGGAGTTGCTCTCGGCGTCCTTTTAATCATGATCGTATTCGCTCAATGGTCGACGAATACTACGGCCAATGTCATTCCCGCGGCTACCATTTTCTCCAATGTCATGGGTCCTAAAATGCCATTCTGGGCGGGAGTCGTTGTGGCGGGAGTTATAGGGATAGTAGTTCAGCCATGGAGCTGTTCGGCATCATAATAGAAGTTTTATTAATAATAGGTGGAATCCTGGCATCCATTGTCGGCATCCTTGTAGCGGATTACTATTTCCTCCGTAAACGGAGAGTGAATGTACAAGAACTTTATGAGAGTGAAGGCCAGTATAAATACTTGAATGGAGTGAATTGGGCAGGAATCATTTCTTAGGTGATTGGAGGAATAGGTGCGACGATTTTTTCAAATTATTCGTTTATTATTGGCTTACTTCTCGGCGGTGCAAGTTATTATATATTAGCTAAGTATTGGTGGTTCAAGCGATATGAACAAGCTGAAATCATGGATCCCAGCGATGAGAAATATTTAGGGATTTCCGTTGGCAGGGATTGGAAAATCGAAAAAGGTACAGAACTTGAGGAAGAGATGGTTTTTCCGGCTACAACGGGCAAGGAGAACGTATGAAAAGGGGGGAATGGAAATGTCCGAATATCAAGAGTATCTCTTAGAAAGGGAACAAATCGATTTTTTACTTGAAAGAGGATATCGAATCACCCGGGTTTCCGAAAGTTTAAGTGGAGCTTTTCTCGATTTTGAACTGATTGAAGGAACTAAGCAGGAATGGAAGCAATTGAACATCAAGACCCCGGAAGGAAGGAAATACTTCTCTACATTGCTTGTCAAAAAATTGCATTGAAATGGTTATGGACCGGGCCTATTCCTCACGAATGGGTCCTTTTTCTTGTACCTGCTCGAGCTTTTTGTAGAATTTTGACGTTAGATTTTCTAACAAGTGTCTGGAGATTTAAGGGTTGTCCGTTTATAATAGATTTTAAAGCAGTTTTATAAAAGGATGTGGACGGATGAATACATCGATTACAATCGAGGAAATTCTAACACGCAAGTATTTCAATCTGACGGATATAATTGCAGGTAGCGGTGGGATAAAGCGTCAAGTGAAGTGGGTACACTGTATGGAAGTCACCCAAATCAGCCATTTGTTAAATGGAAATGAACTGATTCTGACTACAGGTTTAGGGTGGAAGGATTGCGATGACACATTTCTATCCTACTTAAGACAGTTAATTGAATGCGATGCAGCTGGACTCTGCATAGAGGTTGGCGCTGACACCATGGCCGTGCCGCAATGTGCCATTGATCTCGCAAATGAACGGCAATTCCCTATCATCCTATTTCATGAAGAAGTTCCTTTCGTAGAAATCACACAGGATATTCATTCCCTTATCATCAATAAACAATATGAGATGATCTCCAACTTAGAAAACTACTCCCAGCAGTTAAATAAAAATCTCCTCGAAATTGACCATTATGAACCAATTCTAAAATTTCTCCACAGCTATTTAAATGTACAGGTTATTCTTATCTTTAATGAAAATGAAATAGCAACCATTCCAAAAACCAAGAAAAAAATAACCTTTCAAATGGTAGCGGACATATACGAAGAGAAGCGGAAATTAAATAAAACCGTTCTTGGACAGCCGATTCAAGTGCTCGGTGAAAATTATGCGGAACTGCTCATTTGCAGCAACGACAGAGAGTTGACTGATTTTGATTCTCTGATCTTGGATCGAACGGCTACCGCATTGGCGCAGCATCTATTAAGGGAGTTATATATAGAAGAAAAGAAAATGTCGGAAGAAAGTAAATGGCTTACAAATTGGATTGAAGGTGAATATAGTGACGAAGCAATCCGGGAGAGGCTTTCCTATCTTGATCCGAAAATGCAGTTGGATGGCGGAATTGTTTGCATTTGCAAACCACACCCAAAATATAATAAAAGTTCCACAAAATTAGATGGAACCTATTTTAAGATAATGTTTAGAACAGTTTTTGAACAGTACGGATTCCAGATATTTTCCATGGAAATACATCAGCATCTTGTTTTTATTTTAGGTGATAATCGTTCATCTGAAGATTGGAAATCAAGGGTCACAAACGCGTTGGATCGAATCATGAAAATGGATGTAAGCGGGCGTAATCGCATGGGTCTGCTTTCCATTGGGTTTGGAAAGCATGTTCAAAGGTTAAGTGAGATTTATAAAAGTTATGAAACGGCCCGTGAGACTTTGCTGCTTCAGGATACACTACCAGAGGATAACAGAAGCTTCTTTTATCAGGACTTACATATGCATCGCATGATTTCGCTCATAAATAAACATGGTAATCTGGGGGAAACGGTGTACGAATATTTAGGTCCGGTCATTGAGTATGACAAGCAAAACAATGGTGAGTTAATGCCTACCTTGAAGACCTATCTTGCTTGTAACGGTTCCAAACAGGAAACATCGAAACAACTATTCATTGTCCGGCAAACACTATATCATAGGCTTGAAAAATTGGAGAAACTGCTAGGTTCAGATTTTATGCGTTCAGATAAGCGTCTAGGCCTTGAATTCATGATTTTTGCATTGGACTTCTTACAATACAGCAGCAGGCAGGTAAGTGGGAAATATGTAGACAAATATATTGGGAGATAAAAAAATAAGAACGGCCGAAGGGTGTCCCGGGGACATCCTTTTTTAATGCAAGAAAGGATTAATGCTGACATCAAAATGGCCTAAATAGCTTCTTGATGTCAGCATCTTTTATTAATATTCATCTTTTTTTGAAAGGCAGCGGTCACATTCCAAGAGGTAGGATTCAGCTTGTTCAGTGATATGGGTCCCGCATTCCGAACATTGTTTAGGTGGCAGAGTCCTGAAGAATTCCAATGGGTTTTTAGTTTGCATGATGATTCCTCCTTATGATTTGGTTTAATTTATTCTTCGTGTTTCGAAAGGCAGCGGTCACATTCCATTAAGTAGGATTCAGCTTGTTCAGTGATATGGGTCCCGCACTCCGAACATTGTTTAGGCGGCAGCGTCCTGAAGAATTCCAATGGGTTTTTAGTTTGCACGATGATTCCTCCTTTTTGATTTGGTTTAATCAGTCTTCGCGTTTGGAAAGGCAGTGGTCACATTCCATTAAGTAGGATTCAGCTTGTTCAGTGATATGGGTTCCGCACTCCGAACATTGTTTAGGCGGCAGAGTCCTGAAGAATTCCAATGGATTTATAGTTTGCATGATGGCTCCTCCTTTTTGATTTGGTTTAATCAGTCTTCACGTTTGGAAAGGCAGCGGTCACATTCCATTAAGTAGGACTCAGCGTGCTCAATAATATGGTCACCGCACTCGGGGCAATGTTTAGCAGGGATATTGTTAAAAAACTCAATGTTTTTTTTCATTTGCATGATATTTCCTCCTTTTTAATGGTAGATATATTTTCCGATCGCTTTATTCTTCACGTTTGGAAAGGCAGCGATCGCATTCCATCAGATAGGAATCTGAGTGGTCCACATGTGTTTCACCACAATCCGGGCAATGTTTAAATGAATCGATTATGAATAAATCTGATTGATTTGCTTGCATGTCTCGCTCCTCCTCTTTATAGTACAGTTTTCGTTGTTTGTTTGTTGTTATAATACAGTATATACCCGAATTTGGAAATTGTATAGGTATTTTACAGAAAATTTGAAATTTTTTTCATGATTAGTGTGGAAACCTTATAGGAAAGGGATTTAACATCAATTTATTTTTGTATTTTTCTTTATGGCAAGTAGAGAATGGAAGAAATAATGCTTTTTATGAAAGGAAAAAACAAAGAGCGAAGTGAAAGGGACAGACAATTTTCAATTGGTTGTGATAGATATAATGTAACAGATGTGGAACAGGAAAGTTCAGTGATCAGTGAATGCCTGTTTCACAGCTATGTAACAAATCAGAGCTTGTTTTAAAATGATGCAAAATTCAAGTGGCAGGGGATTATTTGTAAGTTACTGGGGGAAATGCTTATTTAACAATCAGAAAAAATGTCCGTGTGGTTTTAGTACATCAGTAAAGAGGTAACTTGCTAATAGAAGTACAATCATGGGAGGTAGCATATGTCGAAAGCGATGATTATCATCAATCCATCTTCAGGTAAGGAAAAGGCAGGGAAGATTTTGCCGAAAGCGGAAAAGGCCCTTGGTGAAATTTATGATGAGGTAAGCGTTTGTAAAACGGAAGGAGAGGGGGATGCTACCGATTTTGCTAAGGAGGCCTGTGCAGAAAGGTTCGATGCTGTCATTTCCATGGGTGGGGATGGAACGGTGAATGAGATAGTGAATGGCTTGGGCGAGCAACAACATCGGCCTATTTTCGGAATCATTCCACTAGGAACCATTAATGATTTCGCGAGATCTTTGGGAATACCTTTGGATCCGAATGCAGCCATTGAGATATTAAAGGATATGCATATTAAGGAATCGGATATAGGAAAGATCAATGACCGTTACTTCATGAATGTGTTGGCAGTAGGGGCGATCGCCGAGGCTACCTATAATGTTACCGTCGAACAAAAAACCCGTCTAGGGTCTTTTGCATACTTCATTGAAGGAGCAAAAGCGATCATTAAAAAGACTCCGTTTCCTTTAACGGTTGAACATGATCAGGGAAAATGGATAGGCGAGGCCCATTTACTAATTGCAACAATGACTAACTCTGTCGGCGGTTTCGAACAACTTGCACCAGAGGCGGAAGTAAATGATGGAAAGCTGCACACATTCATCATTAAGGATTTATCTCTTCCTCTCATCGTCAAGATCATTCCCAGTTTAATTAAGGGGGAGATCAAGGGGCATGACGAAGTTGAATATATTAAAACATCCAAGCTCCATTTAGCCACATCAGAGGAATTGGCAGTCAATATCGATGGCGATGAAGGCATCCTTCTTCCCTTCCAGGCAAACGTACTGCACAAACATCTTCGCCTCTTTGTCCCGGGAACTAACTAAGTTTTTTAGTCAAAGCTTATGTGATGTCTTTTCACAAGGCTGTTTTCGCATACTTTGTTGCTATTTACCAAGTAAAGCGGTGTGGTTGATTGCTCCTCCAGATGCTCGCTTTCCGCTGCTCCCGCAGGAGTCTCGCACTTCCGCTCCAATCAACCTTAAATCGTTTTGTTTTAAAAACAACAATCTTTACGAAAAGAGCCTTTCACAAAGACCCTTTTCATTCATCATGCGGGAAAAGCTGATTATGGTTAGCCAATCAGCTTTTTTCTGTTTTATGCGTACCCAAGTTTGTGGATGGAGTGGATTTTGAATACATCCAATCTGATCTTCATGATATTCTAACAGGTATCATTATTCAGGAGGATTCTAGGTTAGAATAGTTAATGCATGAATGAATGGGTATAAATATGTTACGCTTATAGTTATGAGAATAGATGAGAGAGGAAGTTTGATGTTTGTATGGAGTTTTTTCTTGTTATATTAGCCCTTCTTATATTGATTGGAGTGTCTAATATAATTAATCATTTTATACCCTTTATACCTGTACCATTAATACAGATAACACTGGGTGTCATATTGGCACTTTTACCCTTGGGAATGCATGTTGAGATGGAGACGGAATTGTTTTTACTACTATTCATCGCGCCCCTATTGTTCAATGATGGCAAAAATGTACCCCGAACGGCACTATGGAAGCTGAGAGCGCCCATTCTAATGCTTGCACTGGGCCTTGTATTCATAACGGTTTGGGCAGGAGGGTATTTGATTAATTGGATGATCCCTTCGATCCCATTGCCGGCAGCTTTCGCTTTGGCGGCCATTTTGTCACCTACAGATGTTGTGGCAGTGAGCGCTTTGGCGAGTCGGGTCAAGTTACCGAAGAGCATCATGCACCTTCTCGAAGGAGAAGGACTAATGAATGATGCCTCAGGTCTAGTTGCCTTTAAGTTTGCCGTTGCGGCTACAGTCACTGGTGTTTTCTCCTTAGTCGATGCAACCTTCAGTTTCATATGGATTTCAATTGGTGGGTTTGTAGGTGGAGCAATACTTGCTTTCATCATTATCAGGCTTCGTGTTGTTCTTCGCCGTTTAGGGATGGAAGACGTCACGATGCATATGCTGATCCAAATCCTAACTCCTTTTATTATTTTCCTCGCTGTGGAACATTTCCACCTTTCAGGGATTTTAGCAGTCGTGGCGGGGGGAATTGTCCATGCCGTTGAACGAGATCGGGAAATATCACCAACCGTGGAACTTCAGGTCGTTTCAAGAAGTACATGGTCCGTCATTTTATATATATTGAATGGCCTTGTATTCGTCTTGCTTGGCTTGCAAATCCCAAGCGTTGCGAAAATTATCTTTCAAGATCCAGCCTTCAATAATGGACAAGTGATCCTTTATATCGTGGTCATTACACTTTTCCTCTTCGCTTTACGATTCATTTGGCTTACGGCTGCCTGGTCGATTGGCTGGATGACGAAAAAAGCAGGCGCCCAAAAACCGGACTTCAAAGCGGCCGGAATCATTACCATTTCCGGCGTTCGCGGAGCTGTAACTTTAGCGGGTTCGTTTTCGATTCCGTATGTGTTGGCGGATGGAAGTCCTTTTCCTGAGCGTTCGTTAATCATTTTCATAGCAGCAGGAGTCATTTTGCTGACCTTGATTGTTGCGAGTGTATTTCTGCCAATCGTGGCACGGTCCGAAGAAGAGGAAGTGGTGGACAAGCAGGCTGACAAAACGAAAACTGCTGCCATTCACTCACATCAAGCGGCTATTCGGGTGATTGAGTCACAAATGACTGATGAAAACCGGGAAGCGGCTTTAGCAATCATTTCGAGGTACTGTACCAAGATCAATGAATTATCCTATGTAGAACAGGAGAAAGAACCAGCTGCATTAAGGGAAGAAGAGAAGGATCTTCGCTTCAAGGCCCTTGAAGCAGAGCAAAGATTCCTGGATAAGCTCATTAAGGATGAAAAAGTGGACCGGGAGACGGCGTATATATGCAAGGAATACATCCAGCGTATGGAAAGTGCCGTAACAAATCGACTGAAGTTCCGTTTTTTTAGGTCAGTAACGCTTTTCAGAAGAAGTATGCTGAGGGTTTTTAAATTATTTTTCCCTAATAAAAGAGAAATAAGAAAAATCAATCTTGAGAGATTGGAAAAGGTCAGGGATCTTAAAATCAGGATGTATAAAGCTGCCATCCAAGAGATACAGGCCGGAATTACAGCCGATAATCATAAGACATCCTCGATGATCATAGATGAGTATAAAGTGCTTATTTTAAAATGCAAACGTGAAAATAGAGGCCGGACCCCGAGTAAAATGGTCGATTATGAAAAAGAGCTGTTCTATAAAGCGATCCAGGCAGAACGGGACGAAGTGCAGGATATGTTTGAAAAACGAGTAATTTCCCGAGATGTTGCCAACATACTCCGCCAGCAGATCAATTTACGGGAAGCACTAACAATCAATGAAAATGCACATTGATTAACTTAATGAGCACTGCCTGTATATTCGGCAGTGCTCATTGCGGTTTTGTGAAGGGAATATCGGACGGGTCATCGAATCATTAATGTATCCAATAATTGATGATAGAGGGTGTGCTTAATGAACCAGGACAAGGAAAACGAAACCATCATCTTAACGCCTTATTTACCGGAACATCTTCACCAGCTTTCCCAGTTTTATTTACCGGATACACAAACTCCTTTTTCAGCTCTGCCCGAAGTGTCACTGAAATATTGCCGGGAAGATTGCGACAGGCATCCTATCGTAATATTGGCTGAAGGTATACCAGTTGGTTTTTTCGTTTTACACATTGGCGAGAACATCGCCCCTTTCACCAATGATGAAAAAGCGATATTACTCCGTGGATTTCTTGTTGATCAAAACCATCAAGGTAAAGGGGTTGCAAAAAAAGCCTTGCAAATCCTTCCGGAATTCGCAAGAGCGGTTTTTCCAAACAAGGATTCGATCATTCTGGCAGTGAATGTCATGAATGTGATTGCAAAATCGCTATATGCGAAGTCGGGGTATCAGGATACAGGGATCCAAAAAGAAGGCAGAAGCGGGTGGATGGAGATAATGGAGTATCGATTAGATACGATGAACAAGGAAGAAGCGAATAACTAATATTGTTTGATCTAGACTTTTCCAAGAGGAGAAGTCTTTTTTTGTCGAATTTGTTACAGGTTTCTTTACGAAACCAATGAATTAGAAGTGCCGCTTTTAATAATGCCGCGGCCTTATGGTACACTTTAATTAATGTAAAATTCATTAATCGAGGTGTAGTCCTAATGAAAACAGTCGTAGTCGTAGGTGGAGGCATTACCGGTTTATCAACGATGTATTATTTACAAAAAACAGTTAAAGCGAGGAGTCTCTCCGTACGATTGATATTAATAGAAGGAAATGAGGAACTAGGCGGTAAAATAAGGACAGTGCACAATGGTCCATTTAAAATTGAAGCGGGTGCCGATTCGATTGTCGCCCGGAAACAAAATATAAATCCATTTATTAAGGAATTGGACCTAGAGGATCAAGTTGTCTATAATGCAACGGGAAAATCCTTCATCCATACAGATGGGATGCTGAAGGGAATCCCCGAGGATGCCCTATTCGGAATACCAATGAGCCTGGAGTCGCTGGCGAAAAGCGATCTAGTTTCTGCCCAAGGGAAGGTTGACGCCTTAAAGGATTTCTATACAAAAAATGAGACGTTTACGAAGAATGACTCAATTGGTTTATTTCTTGAAAGCTTCTTAGGTAAGGAATTGGTGCAAAAGCAGATATCGCCTGTCCTATCGGGTGTTTATTCAGGAAAATTAAATGAATTGACCATTGCCAAAACACTGCCAGAGATACTGGATTATAAAAATGAATATGGCAGTATAATACGGGGTCTATCGGAAAATAAGCAGAAATACCAAAGCAAGGGAAATAAGAAGTTCCTTTCGTTTAAAAATGGCTTATCAACATTGGTTGATCGAATTGAGGAAAGCCTCGATATGGTGGAAATTTCAAAAGGGGTCAGCGTGGAAAAAATCGGAAGAGGAGATGAAGGATATGAAGGATATATCATTTCATTGGCAAACGGTGAAACGCTGGAAACAGACTTCATCGTATTGAGTACACCGCATACAGTTGCCCAGAAATTATTGGGTGATCGGGAGTTGGATGAGGACTTCGACGGCTTGATCAATAGTTCGATGATTAGCGTTTATCTTGGCTTCGATATCCCGGACAGCAAGCTTCCTAAAGACGGGACGGGTTTCATTGCAGGTGATAATAGTGATTTGATTTGCAATGCATGTACATGGACTAGCCGAAAATGGGAGCATACTTCTGAAAACAGTCAGCTTTTGGTAAGGCTTTTTTATAAAAGCTCTAGTCCGGACTATGAACGCTTACGGTCCCTTACAAATCAGGAGTTGATCCAGGTGGCTTTACGCGACATTAAAAACAGTCTAAGCATTTCCGCGGATCCAGTAACGAATGAAGTGACGAAATGGCATGAAAATATGCCGAACTACCATATTAAACATCCACAAATCGTTCAATCACTGGAGGCGAAAATCTCCGAGAATTATCCAAATGTTTTACTTGCGGGCTGTTCATATAATGGTGTCGGAATACCGGACTGTATTGCTGATGGGGAAAAGAAAGCGCAAGAGATATGTCTGAAGTTGTAAAAGGGGGCTGCCAGGTGGCGGTCTCAGACTGTAGACAAACTCGAGGAAAAATATCATCTACTGTTTTTTGAGTGTTTGTAAAATGGAACGATGAATTCCGCTCCGGGCACTCGCTTTCCGCGGGCGGTCCGGGAGCCTCCTCGGGGTGCACTTGCGCCTGCGGGGTCTCCCTGGACGCGCTTTTCCCGCAGGAGTCTCGTACCTTCCGTTCCAATCAACTTTGTTTTAACTTTTAGCGGTACGATTGCAGCACTTGCTATGATAATAATATCTAAGAATTACAATTGGAAAACATATTGGAAGAGGACACCAAACATATTTGCCGTTCTTTTTTAGCAATGTACGGAAAGAAAGGATCATCAAAGGTTTGACACGTCACATTTGGCAAGAATACGTGGAGGAATCACGAGAGGTAATTATTTCTATACCCTGCTTTGCTTCATTTCCAATAGTAAATCAGAAAGGACAGCCCTGTGGCGGTCCTTTTTTTGCATGACTGGAAATTCCGTTTGAAGTTTCCCGCATTTCCTGTATAATGATATTCGTAAAATTAAACTGGAAGTTTACTTATACAAAACTTTAACTACTGTGGGTTTACTATAAGTAAACCGATTGAGGGTAATGGGATGCAAATTGGAAGAAAAATAAAGAACCTTCGTTTGAAAAAAGGGTTGACCCAGGAAGAATTGGGGGAAAGAACGGATTTAAGCAAAGGGTATATATCACAGTTGGAAAGGGATCTGAGTTCCCCTTCAATTGAAACTCTTTTCAATATTTTAGAAGTACTCGGCTGCAAGCCGAAGCAGTTCTTCGATGAAGAGGATCAAGTCCAAAAAGTGGTTTATGAAGAAGAAGCACAAACATTTTTCATCGATGAAGAACGCGGGTATCAAATCCAGTGGCTCGTGCCTGAATCGAATGAAAAGGAAATGGAACCTATTCGATTGACTCTCCAGGAAAAAGGGGAGTTTAAACAGTTTGAACCATCCCTGTCGGAAACATTCGGTTATGTATTAAGCGGCAGAGTCATTGTAAAGCTTGGTACACATACGTATTTCGTCAAGGCAGGAGAATCGATTTATTTTCATGCTTCAGATGAACATCAAATCATCAATGATTTTGAAGGTCCGTCAGAGTTATTACTCGTGGTGACGGAATCATACTTATAGAATCCAAAACAAATGCAAAGGTTGGAAATTGATGAGTAAGGTAATGGAGAGAGGGAAGAAGCTATGGCAAACGGGAATATAATACGCTTCGATCAGGTTACGAAGCAATTTGATGATGATACGGTAGTTCTCGATAATGTTAGTTTTGAAATCGAGAGAGGGAAGTTCTATACGCTTTTGGGTCCTTCCGGATGTGGGAAGACCACGATCCTTCGCTTGATTGCGGGATTTACGGAAGCCTCCAAAGGTGATATTTACTTTGAAGGAAAAAAGATCAATGATGTGCCAGCCAATAAAAGGCAAGTGAATACGGTATTTCAAGATTATGCACTTTTTCCGCATTTAAATGTGTTTGAAAATGTAGCATTTGGTCTTCGAATCAAAAAAATGAAGAATTCGGAAGTGGAAATCAAGGTGAAGGAAGCCCTCAGTTTTGTCAATTTGGAGGGGTATGAAAAACGGGAGATTAGGGAAATGTCCGGCGGTCAGCGGCAAAGGGTGGCGATTGCCAGGGCAATTGTTAATGAACCGGAAGTTATCCTTCTGGATGAACCGCTATCTGCCCTCGATTTAAAATTGCGTACAGAAATGCAATATGAATTGCGGGAGCTGCAACAGAGGCTTGGAATCACGTTTATCTTCGTCACTCATGACCAAGAGGAAGCATTAGCGATGTCAGATGAGATTTTTGTCCTTAACAAAGGGAAAATTCAGCAAAGTGGAACCCCTACGGATATTTATGATGAACCGCTGAATCGGTTCGTTGCCGATTTCATTGGTGAGTCTAATATTGTAAAAGGAAAAATGATTGAAGATTATCTCGTGGAATTCGTCGGCAGACAGTTCGAATGTGTCGACCAAGGATTGAACAGTAATGAAGCTGTCGATATTGTCATCCGCCCGGAAGATTTAGAGATTACTTCCGTCGACCGCGGAAAACTGCAAGTTCGGGTGGGCTCCCAGTTATTTCGCGGTGTTCATTATGAAATAAGCTGTTATGACCATGATGGGAATGAATGGCTTGTCCAATCAACGAAAAAAGTGGCAGTTGGAGATGAAATAGGTCTTTATTTCGATCCGGAGTCGATTCATGTCATGCGATTGGGTGAGACTGAAGAAGAATTCGATAAGCGTCTGGAAGCGTATCATGATGGAGAAAGTCATGAAGAATAAATTATCCAGGAATATTTACTTCATCCCATATGTCCTATGGATTGCTTTATTCGTGATTGCACCCATTTTGTTAATCCTATACTATTCCTTCTTTGACATTGAAGGCAATCTATCATTGATTAACTATCAAAAGTTCTTTACACCAGTATATTTAACAATGACATTAAGCTCATTTTGGTATGCATTCCTGATTACAGGAATATCCCTTTTAGTCGCTTACCCAACCGCATATTTGTTAACGAAAACAAAGCATAAGCAGCTGTGGCTTTTGCTGATCATCGTCCCTTCCTGGATCAATTTACTTTTGAAGGCTTATGCCTTCATTGGTATTTTTGGCACATATGGTGTGGCGAATGGTTTTCTAGAGGTTGTAGGAATCGGAAAGCAGCAGATTCTCTTTACGGATTTCAGCTTCATATTCGTTTCGGTTTATATTTTCATCCCGTTTATGATCTTACCGATATTCAATGCGCTTGATAAAATGAATCCAACCCTTGTGGATGCGGCTAATGACTTGGGAGCGTCCCGTTGGATGACATTCCGCCGTGTCATTTTTCCATTGACGTTAGATGGTGTAAAGACGGGATGCCAGGTAGTCTTCATCCCGGCACTTTCTTTGTTCATGCTTACAAGACTGATTGCCGGTAACCGCGTCATTACGCTTGGTACGGCTATCGAGCAGCACTTCCTTGTGACACAGGATTGGGGAATGGGTTCCACAATCGCGGTATTTTTGATTATTATAATGTTCCTGATTATGTTTGTAACGGGTAACCGAAAGCAGGGTGTGTAAATTGGGCAATAAATTATCACCAATATCAAAAGCGTTTCTCGTTTTGATTTTTATCATACTCTATGCACCGATTTTCTTTTTAGTCTTTTACTCCTTTAACAGCGGTGGAACGATGTATGACTTTAAAGGGTTCACGATGGAGTGGTACAAGGAACTGTTCCAAGATACAAGGCTGCTGATCATTGTATTGAATACACTTGTGATCGCTTTATTATCTGCACTGATCTCAACGATCATAGGGGTGATGGGGGCGATTGGTATTCGGTCCTTTACGAGCAGTAAAGCTAAGAATACGGTATTATCATTGAATAATGTATTGATTGTCAGTCCCGATGTGATCATCGGTGCTTCCTTCCTGATTTTATTCACAATGGCCGGGATCAAGCTTGGATTCTACTCGGTACTGTTGTCGCATATCGCCTTCAGCATCCCGATCGTAGTGTTGCTGGTCCTTCCGAAACTTCAGGAAATGAGCCCTACTTTAATTGATGCCGCTAGAGATTTAGGGGCAAGCCGGTGGGATGTATTGACGAAGGTCATCCTTCCATACATCTTACCAGGTATCTTTGCTGGTTTTTTTATGGCATTGACATATTCACTTGATGATTTTGCGGTTACGTTCTTTGTGACCGGTAATGGCTTCTCCACTCTTTCTGTGGAAATCTATTCATTGGCCCGCCGTGGGATTTCATTGAATATCAATGCACTATCGACACTGCTGTTCGTCGTGACACTGCTGTTGGTTGTCGTATATTACTTTATAACTCAACGTGTAAGGCAAACGGGAATGGGAGGGAAACGATGAAAAGGCTTGTCCAAATGTTTTTGATCATTTCCCTCATATCCGCTTTGCTGCTATATGCGATTTCAAGATTGAATTCATCGCAGGGGTTTACGAGCAGCAATACGCTTACCATCTATAATTGGGGCGATTACATCGATACGGATCTAATCAAACGTTTTGAAAAAGAAACAGGTATAAAGGTCATTTATGAGACGTTCGATTCGAATGAGGCCATGATGACTAAAATCGAACAGGGTGGTACGACTTATGATATTGCCATTCCGTCTGAGTATATGATCGATAAGATGCGGCAAGAAGACTTGCTGATTCCCTTGGATCATTCCAAGCTTCCGAATTTGAAAAACATCGATGAGCGGTTCATCGACCTGCCATTCGATCCGGAGAATAAATATTCCGTCCCTTATTTCTGGGGAACGGTTGGAATTGTTTATAATTCCAAGATGCTCGGTGGCAAAGAAATAACGGCCTGGTCAGATTTATGGGATAAAGATCTAAAAAATGAAATCCTTTTGACGGATGGCGCTAGGGAAGTGATGGGCATGGGTCTGAACTCTTTGAATTATTCATTGAATGATATAGATGAAGAACACCTTCAAGAGGCAAAATCCAAACTTGATGCCCTCACCCCGAATATTAAGGCGATAGTAGGAGATGAAAGCCGCATGCTATTGGAAGCCCAGGAAGCGGCGATTGGCCTTGTTTGGTCGGGAGTTGCTTCTGAAATCATGGCTGAAAATGAAGATCTCGAATACGTTGTTCCAAAAGAGGGGTCCAATTTATGGTTTGATAATATGGTCATCCCGAAAACAACTAAAAACGTCGATGCGGCTCACCAGTTCATCAACTTCATGCTGGACCCGAAAGTTGCAGCACAGAATGCTGAATATGTAAGTTACTCGACACCCAATAAAGCAGCACTGAAATATATGCCTGAAGAAGTGGTGAAGGACGAACGTTTCTATCCATCGCCGGAATTGACAAAGAAACTCGAAGTGTACGAAAACCTTGGGAAGAAAAACTTGGCCCATTACAACGAACTCTTCCTTGAATTCAAGATGCATCGTAAATAACAAGAAGAAAAGCATGGTGTAGGAATTACACCATGCTTTTTCGTTATGGGTAATGATCAACCAAATCAATTGGTAGCAAGATGAAATACTCTAAAATATCTGTAGGGATATAAGTATGTTAGTATAATGATGGGTCAGTGCATATTGAAAGTTGTAAAATCTTAAGGATTAATTAATATTCACAAGCTATCATGATAGAAAAGTTAAGGGAGAGTATTCATGAAACTATTAAGAAGCACGAAGGCATATATTTGGGCAGGGAGTATTTTGATCATTGCCGGGATCATGGCATTTGCGATGATATCATCAACGGATAAGACAATGGCGAGTATCGATGGCGAGAAAATCAATAAGGATGAGCTGTATGACGCGCTTGTTGCAGGGTACGGAGCAGATACTTTAGACCTGTTAATTACGAATAAATTGGTTGAATTGGAAGCGGAAAAAGCGGGAATTAAAATTAAGGATGAAGAAATCCAGAAAGAAATCGATGTTATGGCTGAGTCCTATGGTGATGAAAAGTCGTTGAAAGAGCAATTGGAAGCAAGCGGCTCTTCCATGGATGCCTTAAAAAAGGACATCGTGGTTTATCTGCAAACGAAAAAACTGGTTGAACCGAGAATTACCGTGACGGACGATGAAATCAGTACGTATTTTGAAGACAATAAAGAAACATTTGATCAAGCTGAACAAGTGGAAGCTAGTCATATTTTAGTCGAAGACGAAAAAACGGCTAAAAAAGTTGCGAAAGAAATTGCAGAAGGCGGTGATTTCGCTAAATTGGCAGCTGAATATTCCATTGATGCACAAACGGCGGATAAGGGCGGAAGCCTAGGGTATTTTGGGAAAGGTGATATGGTGAAAGAGTTTGAAGATGTTGCCTTTGATCTTGATATAAATAAAGTCAGTGATCCAGTCAAATCCGATTATGGGTACCATATCATAAAAGTAACCGGTAAGAAGGAAGCAAAAAAGGCTAATTTAGAAGACAGTAAAGATGTAATTAAAGAAACGCTTCTTTCTGAAAAATTACAAGAGGAATATCCCGTTTGGTTGGCTGAAGTGAAAAAAGACCATGAGATAACGAATAAATTGGAGGACTCTAACTAAGGTTATCAAGTGAAGTAATATATGAAAAAACAAAAGGGTTCCGAAAAATGTACCTTTCATCAAATGATGTTCCCGAACCTATGACCCACAGTTTGTAGACTTCTATCTAAATCTTATAACAGAGTTGATTGGAGAGGAAGATACGAGACTCTTGCGGGAAAAGCGCGTCTAGAGGAGGCTCCACGACCGCCCGGGGAAAGCGAGTGCCTGGAGCGGAAATCAACATCCCAATTGTACAAGCGATAAAAAAAAGCTGAGGCATTTTGCCTCAGCTTTTTTTATATTAGAAGTTGGATGAAATGGATTTTTGATTGGATAATCCTGATTCTTTAACGATTTCATCACTCTCTTTTTCACCTTTATCATTATCGGCTTTCAATGATTGTGAGGGTGTTTCTTTCAGCTGTTTACCGGCAACGACCACTTTTGAGCTGATGTCTTTCAATTCACTTGTTGCATCTTTAGCTGTACCAAGGGCATCAGTGGAGATATCCTTTACTTCGGATACTCTACCCACCACGTCTTCATTAACGGTTTCATATAGTGTTTCAACGTCATTAATTGCCTCTTTAATCGTCTCTGTTGCCCCTTTGACTCCTGATACCATCTGTTCCTTCATTTCGCCGGGATTTTCCTTGACCTGTTCAATCATATTCATGGAGTTGTCTTTTAAAAGGACGGCTGAACGCTTTACTTTATTTCTTGTATTGGAGTCAAGCAAGGTCAACGCACCACCAACAAGCCCCCCAATCAGAATCCCTTTTAAGAGTTTGCTATTCGGTTGAGTTTCGATAGTTGATTGATTTTCGATAGTTGATTGAGTCATTTATAGTTCCTCCTTTAGAATAGTAGATTGTTTGCTTACTTTGGGTTTTCCCTTATTTACCATAAGATAAACTGGAAATAATAAACTATCTTGGGATTGACATAATAAATAAAACAATAGTAATCTACATATAGTTAAATGACTGAACTACTTTTCGGGAGGTACAACGATGTCTAATGACAAAGTTTCTGGATTGATTGATCGATATATGAGGGTTTCCTTCTATGTCAATAAAATGGGTGAGCTTTTAATAAAAGATCAGATTTGTGATGTGCTGACGAATGAACAATATTATACTTTACGGTTCATTCAACAACAGCGGTTGTCTACATCGACGGAAATCAGTGATGCCTTTTATATTAATAAGAGTGCCGTCACGTCCAACATCAACAGGCTGGAAGGCAAAGGATTGATAGAACGGGAACAGGACCTGGGTGACCGAAGGGTCTTTCACTTAAAGCTTTCCAAAGAGGGGGAAGCATTGTTACAGGAAACGGAAAATAAGATTTATAAATTGGTAGAGACCATCATGACGAAATTCGATTATGAAGAGATCGTTAAATTCCTTGATACATATGAGAAGCTTTCACAAATTTTCATTCAAATGAAAAATGAGGAATGGGAGGAAATATAAATGAGGGGGATCATAAAGGGAAGATGGCTGGTCATTATCGTTTGGGTTGCAATGACAGCAGGATTATTGTTTGCGGCACCGAATATGGCGGAACTTGTCCGGAATAAGGGACAGCTGGATGTACCGCCAGAGTATTCCTCCGGGATGGCCAATGCGCTAATGAAAGAGATCCAGGATAAGGATGAGTCACAAGTGGCTCTCGTATTCCATGGTGATAAGAAGTTGACTTCCTCGGAATTGAAAGAGATTGAGACAGCGGTCCAAAAGCTTGAAAAGAATAAAGCGGAGCTTGGTATCAAAGAGGTCATGACCCATTTTAAAGAGCCCTCGCTAAAAGGTCAGTTGGTCTCGGAAAATGAATCAACAGTTTTGACTTCCATCACGATGGTAAAGGGGGACCGAGAAGCTAAGGATGTGATCGATGCCCTTTATAAAGAGTTGGAACAAGTGGATGTCGAGCATTATTACACAAGCAGCTGGATGATCGATGAAGATCTTAATGCCAATTCCCAAGAGGGGCTGAAGAAAACTGAAGGCATCACGGTTGTCTTCATTCTGGCAGTATTGCTGATAGTCTTTCGTTCAGTGGTGACACCGATCATTCCGTTAGTGACAGTCGGTTTCACTTATTTATGTTCACAATCCATCGTCTCATTCCTGGTGGATAAATGGGACTTTCCGATTTCGTCTTACACCCAAATATTCCTGGTAGGTATTTTATTTGGGATCGGGACTGATTATTGCATCCTGCTTCTTAGTCGCTTCAAGGAGGAGCTATCGTCACAGGAGTCCTTGCCTGAAGCAATCGTGGAGACATACCGAACCGCCGGCAAGACTGTCTTCTTCAGTGGGCTGACCGTAATGATTGGCTTTGCGGCAATCGGTTTTTCTACTTTTAAGCTCTATCAATCTGCGGCGGCCGTTGCCATAGGGGTTTTCATTTTAATGATCGCCCTTTATACGATCGTTCCATTTTTCATGGCTGTTCTTGGCAAGAAGCTATTTTGGCCGGCAAAAGGGAAGCTTGAGCATAGTGAAAGTAAACTATGGGGAATTCTGGGTAACTTCTCCTTGAACCGCCCATTGTTGGCGCTTATGATCGTGGCAATCGTCTGTGTTCCCTTTTTGTTTATGTATGATGGGAAGATTTCATATAACTCTCTTGAAGAAGCGGGCGATGATGTTCCTTCCATCATGGCATTTAATATCATTTCCGATGAATTCGGGCCAGGACAATCCATGCCAACACAGATTGTCATAAAAAATGACGAACGCATGGATTCGGAGGATTACATCGCACTTGCTGAAAAAATCAGCCAGGAAGTCGTCAAGGTGGATGAAGTCGATGTAGTTCGTTCCATGACCCGCCCGACAGGTGAACCCATTAAGGACTTATTTGTCGCGAACCAAGCCGAAACTTTGGAAAAGGGAATCGGGGAAGGAAATGAAGGCATTAAACAAATCAGTGATGGATTAAAGACGGCAGGCAGTGAGCTTTCCGATTCAGGACCGCGCTTGAAGCAAGCGACGGATGGAATAGGGGGTCTCATATCAGGAACCAATGAATTAAAGAGCGGCGTAGGTCAGGTGGAGAAGGCGTTAACAAGCATTGAAGCAGGCATTCGCGATGGTTCCTCAGGGACTGGGGATATAAAAAACGGCCTGATTGAGGTCAAGGCAAACTTGGAAAAGCTCGCTGCCGGAAGCGGACAGCTCCTCGAAGGCTATAAACAATCAGCTAATGGGTTAAGTGAGCTCACAGGGGGATACAAAGAGATTCAAATTAACCTTACGGGCGTATCACAAAGCCTTGCTGGTTTAAATCCTTCTTTTGAGCAAATGGAAGCCGCACATCCAGAGTTACAGGCTGATCAGTCCTATCAAACGATCAAGCAAACGGTGCAAGGGGCACAGGGTGGCTTGGAGCCCATGGCAGCAGGCCTTTCGGAACTCAATAGGAATCTTGGTTCAGTATCCGGCGGTTTGAATACGGCGAATCAAAATATGGCAGAGATCGTAAAGGGTCAAACTTCTCTTGGGGAGGGCCTGAACCAATTGATTTCAGGTGTTGACACTTTACAAAAAGGTCTTAGCACGATGGCCAATGGTCAGGGGGAAGTCATAAATAACCTGTCAGGATTTAAAGGAGGACTTACCAGCTTAAGTAATGGGCAGCAAGAGCTCCTAAATGGTTTTTCAAGCCTCGGCGGACAACTTACCGATTTGACAGATGGCTTAAATGAAAGTGCGGATGGTCTGAATGAAGTCCATGATGGACTATCGTCTGCACAGGGTTATTTATCAGGACTGGCAAAAACGGATAAAACTGTAACAGGCATGTACATTCCCAAAGAAGTAGTGGAAAGCGAAGAATTCGGGGAGGCATTGAACGCGTATTTATCTGAAGATGGTAAAATCATGACAATGGATGTGGTATTCAAGGCAAACCCATATTCCAATGAAGCAATCGAGCAAATCGGTTCGATCGAGGCAGCCGTTGAAAGAGTAACGAAAGATACAAAGCTTGAAAATGCGCAGGTGGCGATAGGGGGAATTACAAGTACGCATCATGACTTGGGCATGATGTCTGAGGAGGATTTCTCGCGGACGGTCGTTTTGATGCTGTCGGGTATCGCAATCATTCTCTTTTTTATGCTGCGATCCCTGGTCATGCCGGTCTATTTGATTGTGTCGCTCGTTTTGACTTATTATACAGCGGCCGCCATTACAGAGTTGATTTTTGTTAATATTCTCGGTTATGCTGGCATCGGCTGGGCAGTTCCTTTCTTTGCCTTCGTCATCTTGATTGCTCTTGGCATTGACTATAGCATTTTCTTGATGGATCGCTTTAATGAATGGAAAGATAAACCGGTCAAGGAAGCAATGTTACTGTCCATGAGAAAAATGGGAACGGTGATCATCTCAGCAGCTGTCATTCTGGGTGGAACCTTTGCTGCCATGATGCCAGCAGGAGTTTTATCGCTCTTGGAGATAGCCACTTTAATTTTGGTGGGGCTTGCTTTATATGCGTTTGTCATATTGCCATTGTTTATTCCTGTTATGGTTGCGACGTTTGGTAATGCGAATTGGTGGCCCTTTTTGAAGAATAAGGAATAAAGGAAGGGAAGTACCCATTGAATGAAAGAAGGCATCCGAATGGAATGCCTTCTTTTATATGACTGCTTCACGATGAACATAAAAGCTTATGTATTCCTTTTTGGCTATATCGGTTCATAATTGGGCGATTCTTGTTTTATATTTCGCGATGATCTTTTGATTATGTTCATCTGCCCCTTCGATATTACTGCTAAGGAATACGGGAGGGGTCTCCCCTGTTTCAATAATCGTTTGGATGACTTGCGTGAAAATCATATTGAGGAGAACAGCCCCGATCACGGTCGATCCAGAACCAAAAGATATATTATTTGATTTCAGTAATGTGTCACCTTTGGCAATATGGTTGTCTATGACCAAATCAACGACATCGTGGAGATAATGCTTCTGTTTATGCCGTGAAGGACAACTTTTTGCATACTCCGGTGATGTTAGTCCGATGACGAAGGCCCCTTTTTCTTTAGCGATAGTGGCGACATCTATGGGAACGGGATTTACGCCGGATGATGAAATGACGATACAGACATCACCAGGACGGATATCCTCATCATGCATGAATTTCTCTGATAGGTCATTTTGCCGTTCAAGTTGGGATGACCTTGAAGCTCCCTTAAAAAGCATCAAGTCTTCAACGAAAATAGGACGAATCGCGGCTAACCCACCTGCCCGGTAGAATACCTCTTCGGTCAAAATATGAGAGTGCCCGCTTCCGAATAGATGGATGATTCCATCCGACATCACCGCTTTTGAGATATGGTCCACGGCTTCCCTAATTGACTGCTGTTCCTGTTCTCCCACAATTGTGAGTAAAGCCTGCACTTCTTCAAAGTATGAATTCATATTTGTGACACCCTCCGATTACCTTTGGCAATTAAAAGAATTTAGTGATGAAAATATTCAATTTTATCTGCTTATAGTGATAGTGAACTTATATCTATCCGCACGATATGCCGATTTAACATATTCGAGGGGAGTTCCATCCATTAAGAACGTATGCCTTTGAATGAATAATATGGGTGAGTGCTTTGGAATCGCTAAATGGGTGACTTCTAATTCAGAAGCAATCGACGATTCCAACGTTTGTGTAGCATAGTCTATTTTAAGTTTAACGTAATTCTCTACATATTGGTAAAGAGAGAGGTTAATGATCTCTTCCGTTAACCCTTTAATTAAATTGGCAGACATGTATACGGTCTCGAGGGCCATAGGAACATCATCAGCCAAACGAATGCGTTTTATTTCATAAACGGGAGCATAAAGCGAAATGTGCAATTCACTGGCAATCTTTTTATCAGCCGGAATGATTTCAAAGCTCAGCAGCTTACTGCTTGGATTTAATCCCCTGGCTTTCATGTCCTCGGTGAAGCTGGTCAACCCATTGAGCTGCTGCTCCAGTTTCTTATCGGCGACAAAGGTTCCCCTTCCTTTTTGACGGTATAAGTATCCGTCATTCACCAAATTATTTATGGCTTGCCGGACGGTCATCCGGCTAATTTCGAATTGCTCGGCATATTCACGTTCAGATGGAAGGGCATTGTGGGCTTGGAACTCACCGTTTTCTATTTGTCTTTTTATTTGTTCTTCGATTTGAAAATAAATCGGAAGAGGTGAGTTTTTATCAATCATCGACTTTCGCTCCTTTTAGGGTATTATCACTCCGGATAATGCTTTTTGGTCTGCGATAATTGTAACACTATCATGTTTTTTTAGGATAGATGCAGGGAAGTCCTCGGAAATGTCACCGTGTATCAATTTCTTCAAGGTTTCGGCTTTTTCTTCACCAGATATCAGCAGCAGGATTTCCTTGCTTTTCATGATTGTTGAAATGCCCATCGTAACGGCATGTGTAGGAACTTCGTCTATGGAATCGAAATAACGTGCATTCGCTTGGCGCGTTGAATCTTCAAGTGTCACGACATGTGTACCCGATGTAAATGAAGTTCCAGGTTCATTAAAACCAATATGGCCATTTTGCCCAATACCAAGTATCTGAAGATCAATCCCTCCCACGGAATCAATCATTTCGTCATACCGTTTACATTCCCCGTTAGTATCATCAGCCGTACCATTTGGCAGGTGAGTACGCTCTTTATTTATATTGATATGAGTGAATAAGGAGTCATTCATATAATAATGGTAACTGTTTGGATCATTTGGTTTTAAGCCGACATACTCATCAAGATTAAAAGATGTTACATTTTCATAGGAAGTATGATTATTCACATGATCTTCAATCAAATTATCATACATTCCTTTTGGGGTGCCGCCTGTAGCAAGGCCCAATTTGATATTTGGATTTCCTTTGACTTTTCCGATCACTATTTCTGCAGCTGTCCGGCTCATTTCCATGTAGTCCTGCACTTGTATGATATTCATTATACATTCTCCTTTTTAAAAGCTAAATTTCCTCTGCAGAACGTCATTTCAACGTCCAAGCGGTCATTCAATATTACAAGATCGGCGTCTTTTCCGACCTGGATGCTTCCTTTTCTGTCAAAAATCCGAAGCTGTTTGGCAGGGTTTTCTGCCGTCATTTTTATAATGTCAGTCATGGAACAATCGGTATATTCCAATGTGTTCTTGATGGCATCGTTCATTTTCAATATACTGCCGGCTAGTGTACCGTCTGAAAGCGTTGCTTTCGTTTCGTTTACATACACAGGCTGACCTCCTAAATCATAGGTTCCCTTTTCAAGCCATTTGGCACGAAGCGAATCCGTTATCAAGATCATGCGTTCACTGGTAATTTGGTTATACGCCAGCTTCACCATTTCCGGCCTGCAGTGAATGCCGTCAGCAATAAGTTCAACATATAGCTCGTCACGAAGATAAGCAGCTCCCAAAACACCAGGTTCGCGATGATGGAGTCCCCGCATCCCATTATAAAGATGTGTAACGTGGGTAGTACCTGCATGGATTGCTTCATCTATTTGGTCATATGTTGCATCTGAATGTCCAATGGAGGCGACGACGCCAGTTCCCCTTAAGTGGGCGGCTAGATCTAATCCATTTGGTTGTTCAGGAGCAAGCGTTACAAGCTTGATTTGATTTTTGGCCAGTTCCTGCCACTTTTTAAATAGAGTGACATCAGGATCAATGATATAATCCTCAGGCTGCGCTCCTTTACGGGCCGGTGAAATGAAAGGACCTTCTAAATGGATCCCAACTATTTCAGCGTGTTCTTCAGTTTGATTTTCGATATATTTACCAGCATTAAGAAGGGCAGATTCAATGGCTTCGGTAGATTGAGTCATTGTAGTGGCCAGAAAGCTTGTGGTTCCTTCTTTGGGAAGGGTCCCAGCCATTGTGGATAATGCTTCATATGTGGCATCCATTGCATCGGAATTGGATGCCCCGTGAATATGAATGTCGATGGCACCGGGAATTACCTGATAATCCGGTGAAAGAGTAATTACTTTGGCATCATCGTCCTGTTTATATTGGCTGACTGGACCAACCTCGGCAATTTTTCCATCCACGACTTTAATATACCCATTTTTGTATGTTTCCTTTTCGCCATGAACTATTAGATTATTAATAATGAATGTTTTCATACATAATCTCCTTTATGAAAGTAAAACTTAATGAATGAGTCATTAAATGGTCTCATATATTTTGCCCTCATTTTATCGCTTTTATTAAAAGTTGTCTAGACCAGTTAGGTAGTATAAGGAATAAAAAAGATATTATTGCTTTATTTACAAAGAATATAGTATATTTTCAAGTAAATTGGTATAGACATCTATATATTTTCTGTGCTAGTATAATCCAAAGAAAAGTTATTATATTGATAAAATGAAAACGCTTTATACTTCTCATTCAACAGAATCAATAGAAGAAGTTAGGAACAAGGGAGATGAGTTCGATGTTGAATTTTTTACAAAAGATTGGTAAAGCTCTTATGCTGCCAATTGCTGTTTTGCCAGCAGCAGCTATATTGCTTCGCTTAGGTCAGCCAGATTTACTTGATATTGCATTTATGGCGGCCGCGGGAAAAGCGATTTTTGATAATCTTGCCTTACTATTCGCTTTAGGTATTGCAATAGGATTATCTAAAGACGGTAGCGGTGCCGCGGCATTAGCTGGTCTTGTTGGTTACTTTGTTTTAACGAATGGAACACAAGCAATTAATAAAGATATCGATATGGCTGTTTTAGGCGGTATTATATCGGGTATAGTTGCAGCTCTTCTATATAATAGATACTCCGACATAAGACTCCCTGAATGGCTTGGATTCTTTTCAGGGAAAAGGTTCGTCCCAATCATCACTTCGCTGGCGATGATTATACTTGCGGGAATATTCGGTTTTGTCTGGCCGCCAATTCAAGATGTAATCAATAGTGTTGGAGACTGGATTACAGGTGCAGGGGCATTGGGTGCCGGCGTATTTGGCGTATTGAATCGCTTATTGCTTCCAGTAGGATTGCATCATGTCCTGAATAGTATGGTTTGGTTTGTTTTTGGTGAATACAATGGAGCGACAGGTGATATAAATCGTTTCTTCGCAGGGGACCCGACAGCTGGGCCCTTCATGACCGGCTTTTTCCCAATCATGATGTTCGGACTTCCAGCAGCAGCATTAGCGATGATTGCAGCTGCTAAGAAGGAGAAACGTAAACTGGTAACAGGGATGCTTGTTGGGTTAGCTTTCACTTCTTTTCTTACAGGAATCACTGAACCTATTGAATTTCTATTCATGTTCATCGCACCGGTGTTATATGTAATACATGCCCTTTTAACCGGTGTCTCTATGGCTCTCGCTGTTATGTTAGATATCCATCATGGTTTTGGATTCTCCGCAGGGGCCATTGATTATTTCTTGAACTTCGGCATTGCGCAAAAACCGCTATGGTTAATACCGATTGGATTGGTATACGCGGTCGTTTACTTCGTGATTTTCTATTTTGTCATCAAGATCATGGATTTAAAAACACCTGGCCGTGAAGACGATGAGGAAAATGTGGAAGAAGAAACTATTGTGAAAACAGGGGATAAATATACCGATATGGGATCGCTTTTCATTCAAGATCTTGGCGGTAAAGAGAATATAAAGATAATTGATAACTGTGCAACGCGCTTGCGTTTACAAGTGGCCGATTCAGGAAATGTGAATGAAGCAGCTTTAAAAAGGCATGGTGCGCGCGGTGTCATGAAGTTGAATAAATCGAGTGTACAAGTCATTGTTGGAACGAATGTCGAATTCGTTGCAAATGCAATGAAACAACTTGTCAAAAATGGCGTCGACCCAAGCAAAGTGAAAACAAGTCCAGCTGCACAAGTGGCAGAGGATAAAATGGAAGAAAACCAAGCTATGGGTGCAAATGACTTTGTCCTTCCAATTGAAGGAACCGTTTTACCGATCGAACAAGTTCCCGATCAAGTGTTTGCCATGAAAATGATGGGGGATGGCTTTGCTATCGAACCTGTCAACGGAAAACTAGTATCCCCAATTGATGGGGAAGTTCTAAGTATTTTCCCGACAAATCATGCACTCGGATTGAAAATGGATAATGGTCTGGAAATCCTGATCCATGTTGGGTTGGATACAGTTAAACTAAATGGCGAAGGGTTTACATCTCTTGTGCAGGAAGGTCAAAGAATAACAAAAGGAACACCTCTTTTGGAAATTGATTTAAATTTCATAAAACGGAATGCACCATCAACGGTCACTCCTATTATATTCACTAACTTACCTGAAGGAACGGCAGTGAAGTTGCAAAAGTCAGGGATCCAGAAACAAAATACACCAGATATCATCCGGTTGGAAAAACTATAAAACGTGTCAAAAAAGGGGTGTCGACTTGTCGGCGCCTTTTTTTTATTGGATGAAACTGCTTCTCTGTATACTTCTTACTGTGATAAATTGTCTTAACCAAAACAAATGGGTGTCCCATTGGCAGCAGGATCTATCATGACCCTTGCGTGAATACGAAAGACTTCTTCCAAACGGCAGGTGTAATTATGCCTGGGGTACCTATTTTAATGATATCTTCCTTCATTCTGAACGATATTATGATTTCACTCTGCCTGTTGTGGTCAGTGAGTTACCTGTAAGACCAGACGGAAGTCCATGGCCTTCGCATCGAGGAGCGGAAAACTTTCTGAAATTCATATCTGCCAAGGGGATTGTATTTGAGCTGCCATCGAATATTTGATTTTGATTAGGAAAGGGAGTGTCAAGGTGGTCAAGAGGAGGAAAAACCGTAAAAGGTCATATCGCGTTGACTAGTATGAGGAATATCCATCTGGTTAATTCATTTCTTTGTCCTGCGGCCATATATGATAAAAAAAAGAGCCTGTTCGATTGGAAACAGGCTCTAAAAATTATATTAGGTACTTATAAGACTCAACGAAAAAGAGTCTTAAGCATTCGAGCATATGCCGGTTATTTCTGAAGCATCAACGATACGCTGAACCTCTGATCCTTCAAGTGTCTCTTTTTTCAATAACTCTTCAACGAGCTCTTCATATTGTAAGCGATTCGAGTCAATCAACATTTCCGTTTCAGAAATCGCCTTCGTGAATAATTCCTGCATCTTTTGCTCCTTCTCACCTTTATTAAAGGTGAGGGTAAATCCATCTTGAAGCATTCCGGTATCGACCATTTGTTCAAGCAGATGCTTCGCCTGTTGTACATCTCCGCCTACACCGATGCTATGTTCTCCTAAATACATTCTTTCCGCCACGCCACCTGCTAAGATCATTTTGACTTGATCAAGCAATTCACTGGCTGTTGCCAGATGGAGTTCTTTTGGTATTGGCGCTACATATCCAAGGGCTTCCCCACGCGGAATGATGGTCGCCTTTCGAACGGAACCGGGCTTTGTCAAAGCGGCAATCAGGGCATGTCCACTTTCATGAATGGCCACGCGCCGCTTCGTATCCGCATCATTCAAGGTACGTGATGTCGCTCCAAGTATCGTACGGTCAATGGCGTAATCAAGGTCCTGCTTACGAATCATGTCCTGTTCATTCCTCAGGGCATGACGTGAGGCAGTATCGAACAGGGAGCTTAAGTCAGCGCCGGAGAAACCGGATGTACTTTCAGCCAACTCATCCAGGGAAGCCAGGACATCTGTCGCTAGACGCTTTCCCTTCGTATGGATATCGATGATTTCCTTTCTTCCTTTTGTATCTGGAAGTGGAACTTGGAAAGAAAAATCGATCCTGCCCGGACGTAGAAATGCCTCATCGAGCATATCTTTCCGGTTGGTCGCTGCAATGAATAAAATACCTTCATTTGGATGGCCTCCATCCAATTGCACAAGCAGTTCAGTTAACGTTTTTTCGCCTTCTTCCCCGCCATGAGCTTTCCTTTTACCAGCCAACGCGTCCACTTCATCGATGAAAATAACGGCTGGCGATTGCTTACGTGCATTTTGGAAAAGGCTGCGGACACGGGCTGCACCGACACCAACAAACATTTCGTTGAAGGCTGAACCGCTCGTTGAGAAGAAGTTTGCACCAAGCTCTTTTGCAATTGCCTGTGCAAGCAGTGTTTTCCCCGTTCCAGGGGGGCCATATAATAAAATGCCTTGAGGCGGCTTAATTCCAATTTTAGCTGAACGTTCAGGTTCCTTCAGTGTAGTGAGTGTCTGTAGGATTTCCTGTTTGATTTCGGATTGCAAACCGCCTACATCATCCAAAGTTATCTCTGGCAGGGGTTTTGGGGTGGAAAGGCTTTGTTTTTTACTGCCGATCCGCAATCCGTTCTTTGATTTTTTCTGTATTATGACACCGGTTGTGACGAGAGCCGCCATTAATCCGCCTAAAATCCATAATGCAGATTTATTAGTTGATGAAAAAGAATATTGAACGTTATAAGTTTCGACAAGTTTATTGATCATTTGACTGTTGGGAGGAATATTGGAAACATATTCTCCATCTGGCGTGGAGATGTGAAGAGTGCCATTTCTTTTTTCTTCAATGGTGACAAGGGCTCCATTTTGGGCTTTAATCGTCTTTTCTACCGAAGAAAAGGGAATGACCATATCCTTTGACTGAGTAACAACATACCAACTGACTCCAGCGATTATCACAATGAGAGCCGTAAGGAACGGCAGCAATTTCGAAACTAATTTAGAGTTCGAGTTCAATTTTTCATCTCCTTTAAGAGTATATATCCAGTATAAAATTTTTAAACATGTAATCTATAGGTCTTTGTACCTTAAAATAAAGGTAAATAATGTGAAATGCAAGAAATAATATTTATTATGGAAGATTAATGAGTCCGGAATTTTGAAATATTTAATCTAACCAGCATATTAGACTTTTTAAAAGCGAAATGCTAAAGTGAAAGGGTCTAAGTCATGAAAAAATAAAATGGTAGAAGAGTGTGAAGTTCTATGAGTAAATTTATAAAAGACTATATGATTACGATGAAGGATATCGTTAGAGAAGGGGATCCCATTCTGCGTCAGGTAACGGATGAAGTTAGCCTGCCGATTTCGGATGAAGATCGTGAAACGTTGGAATGCATGATGCAATACCTGAAAAATAGTCAGGATCCAAAACTCCAAAAGAAGTTCAACCTGCGTGAAGGAGTTGGGTTGTCTGCAAATCAGATAGGCTTGAATAAACGCATGTTCGTCATGTATTTTCCCGACGAAAAGGGGAAGCTGTTTGAATATGCCCTTGTGAATCCGAAAATCATCAGTCATTCGGCCACAATGATCTATTTACCGCAAAGTGAAGGCTGCCTTTCTGTCGACCGTGATATTAAAGGATATGTACCGCGTTATGAACGGGTTAAAATTAAAGCGTTGGATGGTAATGGCGAGGAAATAGAGATGCGGCTGAAGGGCTTTGCTGCAATCGTTTTTCAACATGAGTTAGATCATTTAAACGGGATGATGTTTTATGACCGGATCAACACCGAAAACCCTTTCAAGCTTCCGGAAAATGTGGAAGTGAAAAGTCTGTAAGGCCAAAAAAAGGCAAAGCGCCATGCTTTGCCTTTTTTTCGTTATGGCTGAGGAAGAATATCTTCTTCCATATGCTTTTGCAAATCACTGAATATGGCCATGCTCATTTGCTGGTATCCTTCTGAAGTGAGGTGGATGCCATCATCACTAATCAAGCGCCCTAAGTCGCCGGAGGATTTAATATAGGAACGGACATCAATCAAAGGCACCTTCAGTTCCTCTGCAAGGTGTTTCAATTGGCGATTATACATCCCATGCCAATGTTCAATACCACCGACATGGGAAACGAAATGCCCGATCGAATGACCGAACTTATCAGCAATGGATCTGTAATACCTGGCAGGGTCAAGTGGCGGGAGAGTTAAAAGGAATGGTTTTACATGCTTGCCCTGAATCTGCTTGACAAGTTGTGTGATATTATCCAGGTAGCGTTCGATTGGAACGATGGGCTCATGGTCACCTTCTGGATTCTTGGCTACTTCATCCCAATGGAAGTTACAGTCGTTTCCACCGACCTCGATTAATACGATATCGGGATTTTCCGACATGACGTCCTTCTCGATTCGGCTAACCAACAGGTCGGAGTTGTCATTGAAAACCCCTTTATTCAAGACTTCCACGAATGGCAAAGATTCTGTTAGCTTAGCTAAAGAGTTCGGATAATTTTCTTTAATGATGCGAAGGCGCCCCTTAACATAAGAAATGCCCCTTGTTAAACTGTCACCAAAACATACGATTTTCAAACTTCTCACCTCGGTACGTAAATGTGTTACTTATATTTTAGTTGTGGAATGATTTTTCGGCAATCTTCACCTCCCATTAATAGAAGGGAGATGAAAATAACAAAAAGCGCTGCAAGTGCAGCGCTTTTTGTTTATTGTATTGATTCCTTTTTTGAAGCTGTTTCCACTCTTGTTTTTCCCATGAAGAACACAGTGATTGCAGCAAGACCGATCGGAATGAGGGCCAAGGTGAAGATCAATGAAATCGAATCGGACATTGCATGAACGATTTTATCCAGGATAAAGTCCGGAATCTCGGCACGTGCATCCGATTGGAAGAGCTGCCGTGGGTCATCCATCAATCCGGCTGTATCCGGACCTCCTTGCATTCCTTTAAACGCATCCGTCATTTTACTTTGGAATACATTGGTCTGAATCGCTCCATAAATCGTTACACCGAGTGTCATCCCAAATGAACGGAGGAATGAGTTTGTGGAGTTGGCCGACCCCCTGAATCTAGGTTCCAAGTTGTGAATGGACGCAATAGGCAAAAGGGAGAAGGAAAAGCCCATGCCAAATCCAGTCAGAATCATGTACAAAGTTAATAAAGTCCTGCTGGTATCAGGGGTGATGGTCCCTAATAGAAGCATTCCTGCAAAATAACAGATGACGGAAATCGTCATTAAGTTGCGAAAGCTTGTTTTTGTATTGAATATCCCGCCAACTGCACTGCCGAATACTGAACCAAGCATCATGGGAGTGAGGATCAATCCTGCATTTGTTGCGGAACCGCCGTAGACTGCCTGGACGAAAATCGGGATATAGACGGTTAAAATAATGAATGTGCCGCCATAAAGAATGGCTAAAATCTGAGAAGTGGCAAATAATCGCCTTTTAAACAGCCATAATGAAATGATTGGATCTTTTGCTCTTTTTTCGAAAAAGAAAAATGAAACGAAGAAAACCACGAAACTGGCAAACAGGCCTATGATAGGAGAGGAACTCCAGCCATACTCCCCGCCCAGTTCGAGAGCGAACATTAAGCTGATAACGGCAATGACGAGAGTTGCTGCGCCACCCCAGTCAATTTTTTGTTCTTGTGTGTTGGGTGACTCCTTGTAATAATTCCAGATGAAAAATAAAGAAATGACACCAATCGGAACATTGACGTAGAAAATCCAGTGCCAGCTGGAGTATTCAGTAATATAAGCACCTAAAAGCGGTCCCAATACACTTGAAGCCCCAAATACAGCGCCGAAAAGGCCAGTTAATTTCCCGCGTTTTTCAGGTGGGAAAATATCAAAAATGATCGTAAAGGCTATAGGCATCAAAGCGCCTCCGCCTATCCCCTGGATTGCACGGAAGATACTTAACTGCACGATGCTCTGAGCCATGCCGCATAATGCGGAACCGACCAAAAAGACTATAAGTCCAAAAATAAAAAACCGCTTTCTTCCATACATGTCGGAAAGCTTACCGAAAATCGGCATACTTGCCATCGTGGCGACCATATAGGCAGATGTCACCCATACAAACTTATCGAACCCGCCTAAATCAGAAACGATCGTTCCCATTGCAGTCGCAACAATCGTATTATCCATTGCTGACATCAAGATACCCAAAAGTAAACCGGCAACAATGAATTTTTGTTTTTTTTGAACGTTCATTTATTTTCCTCCTTCATATCAACCAGCTAATGAATTTCCTTTACATGGTTGAAGGGTAAACGTTAAGATGAAACAAAACATTTATCTTGAAAATCAAGATAAATTTAAGTGTAAAAGGGGTGGCATTTTATGTCAAGCGATAATGGGGTGAATGCAGCTCTGTTAGAGAGTTTAACACAAAGATTGCAGCGGTATGGTATGAGGTCCGTTTTATTTCAACAAAACATGGCCCAGAAAATAGGGGTATCCCATACGGACTTAAAGAGTGCTGAAATATTGAATGAAACAGGACCGATTACAGCTGGTGAATTATCCAAAATTACAGGATTGAGTACGGGATCGGTTACGGCCCTGATCAATCGCCTTGAGAAATCCGGTTATGTTAAAAGAGAACGAGATCAATTGGATGGAAGAAGGGTCATGATTGTGCCGATACCGGAAAGACAGGAACAGATTAAATTGCACTATCAATCGCTTTCTGTGGCCACCAAGGAGTTATGCTCCGCTTATAATGAGCAAGAGCTAATATTGATCAATGAATTTGTTGTGGATATCACGAAAATCATGGACAAAGAAAATGACAAGTTAATGAGTGAGCGTGAAAGGTAGCTGATTTATAGGCTGCCTTTTTTATTTTTAGCCAGCTGGTGGCTTATCATCCGATAGGAAAAGGAATAAGTTTTTGGAAGAGAATGCATAATGTCATGTTTCCATTAAAATATATATTGATAATGAATTTCATTATCTGCTAATATGAATCTACAAACCATTTCAAAGGGAGAATACAATATGAAGAAAGCAAAAGCGTCATTAGCAGTCTTACTATCAACCAGTCTATTATTTGGCTGTGCGCAGGAAAAGGAAGGAACTAAACCGGCAGACGATAAGGCCAAAGAAGTGAGTGCGAGTAAGCTTGATGGTGTATCTAGCGAGTACCGGGAATATGCCATTGGTGAAATAGAAGAGTTCGTAAACGCAACGGAAGAATTCACTACGGCCGTATCTGCCGGTGATATTGAAAAGGCGAAGGAATTATACGCACCAGCACGGATGCATTATGAGAGAGCGGAACCCATCGCTGAAGTTTTTGGCGATCTTGATCCCAAAATCGATGCGCGTAAAGGGGATGTCAAAGATGAAGAATGGGGCGGTTACCATAAGATTGAAATGGGATTATGGGAAGAAAATACAACAAAAGGATACGAAAAGTATGCAGAGCAATTAATGAGTGATGTTAATTTGCTTCGTGCTAAAGTTGAAACGGTTGAGGTGACACCCGATTTGTTGATCACGGGTGCGGTGGATTTATTGAATGAAGTTTCCACGAGTAAAGTGACAGGAGAAGAGGACCGATACTCCCATACCGATTTATATGATTTTGTGGCAAATGTTGAAGGTGCAGAGAAGATCTATGAACTGCTTACTCCAGCTTTAAAAGAAAAGGATGCGCAGCTTGCTGCGGAAATCCAAAAACGTTTTGACGATGTGTACGGCTTGCTTGAAAAGCATAAGGAAGGGAATGGCTACATCTCATATACGGATTTAAAGGAATCTGAAGTCAAAGAGCTAAGTCAAGCAATTGATGCATTAGCTGAACCACTTTCGCAAATAGGGATTGTAACGGAGGAATCTTAATTGAAAGAACATACACCGAAAGATGAAACCGGACTTTTTACAAAAAAGGTGAGTCGTCGAAATATGTTGAAAACGGCAGGAGTCGGTGGAATCGGAGTCGTGATAGGGGCATCCGGTTTTGGCGGGCTGCTGACACTTTCTGAACAAAAGGCGAAGGGACAAACTAAGGATATTGTTCCTTTTTATGGAGCGCACCAAGCTGGTATCACCACTGAAGCGCAAGATAACCTTTACTTCGCATCATTGGAAGTAACCACGGATAAAAGGTCAGACTTAATTCAGTTATTTAAGGATTGGACAGAGGCTGCGGCTCAGATGACAGCAGGGAATTTGATTGGTGATACATCACTTAATACGAATATGCCCCCAAAGGATACGGGGGAAGTGAAAGAATTATCACCATCCAATTTAACGATCACTTTTGGCGTGGGTCCGACCCTTTTTTCGAAGGATGGCAAAGATCGATTTGGTTTGAATTCAAAAAGACCTGCTGAATTAAAGGACCTGCCCCAATTCCCTTTAGATGCTTTAGAAGAAGAATGGAGCGGTGGGGATATTTGTATTCAAGCATGTGCAGATGATCTTCAAGTGGCTTTCCATGCCGTCCGGAACTTAGTGAGGATCGGCAGGGGGAAAGCGATCATTCATTGGGCACAAACAGGATTTCAACGGACAAAGCAAGCCGATTCACAAAAAACGACACCGCGGAACTTATTCGGGTTTAAGGATGGGACTGTCAATCCGGATACGAATGATAATAATGAAATGAATGAGCATGTTTGGGTGAAGGGTGAGGACGGTCCTGACTGGCTTGTTGGAGGCAGTTATATGGTGGTGCGCCGAATCCAGATGTACATTGAAGTTTGGGACCGGACTATATTGAAAGAACAAGAAAATACGTTTGGCCGTCATCGCGACAGCGGAGCCCCACTAGGAATGAAGCATGAGTTCGATACCGTGGATCTCGAAGCTAAAGACCCAAATGGAAATCGGGTCATTCCAGAAAATTCGCATATGAGTCTTTCCAGGGGGGACGGAAAAGCAAAGATATTGCGGCGTCCCTATTCATATGCAGATGGAATGGATCCTAAAACGGGGAGCTTCAATGCCGGCTTGTTATTCATTTGTTTTCAGCGAAACCCAAGTAAACAATTCATACCCATACAAGAACGACTGGCGAAAAGTGATAAGCTCAACGAATATATCGTTCACAGGGGCAGTGCCATGTTCGCTTGTTTACCAGGTGTGAAAAAGGGTGGCTATATCGGGGATTCCCTTTTTGGATAAATATAATTTCAAATGAGGACGTGAAAATCGCCAGCATGGATATTATCCAGTTGGCGATTTTAGTTCATGAATAAGGAGGGACCACTATGACGGTTTCTAGATGGAAGAGTGGGATATTGGTTTTAGTCGTCAGTCTTTTATTTCTTTCGACTGATATAAAGATGGTTTCGGCGGGTGAAAACCATGATCAGCTTTTTGTTTATATTGGCGATAGTTTAATGAAGGTAAAATCCGGCGACCTTGAGGGAGTATCGAAGAATATCGATCTATTCGAGCAAGATTGGAAAACGATAAAAACGGACAGCGAGAGTGCGAGGAAAGTCGACGAGAAGCTATCCGCTGTAAAAAGTGCTGTGAGCGACCAAGCCTCCACAGGTGAAATCAAAAAGCGATTATCGGCATTATCAAGTACTCTTGTTATTTATGATACAAACGAAAACCCTGTGGACAAGACGGACTATAAAGAACGGTTACAAGCGATACTTCCATTAATAGATAAGTTGGAGGCTTTGATAACTGAAGGTGACATTGATCAAGCCAAAGTTCAATATAACAATCTCCTGAATCAATGGACCGATGCAGAGGTCATTGTCAGGGAGAAAAGTGTTGCTACATATGGTGAGTTTGAAACGAAAATGGCCTTTGTGCGTATAGCGATTACCCAAGACCCACCTGATCCGGAAAAAGCCCAAAAAAATTTAACTGAATTGAAGGGTCTAATCGAGGATTTCCTTGCTGGTAAAGTTGAAGTGGGAAGCCAGAAAAGCACCTATTCACTTGGGGATGTAACAGAACTTTTACAAGGAAGTGCAACGGATATCGAAAAGGATGACATCAATTCTGCCGTTGATAAGCTAAATGAAATCTTAACAATTTGGCCCAATGTAGAAGGGGAGGTTTCCACAAGGGACAGCAAGCTTTACAGCGATATGGAAACGAAAATCCCGACAGCAATCAGCCTATTGCAATCGAAAAAGGTAAAGGCGGATGAAGCAAAGGGAATCGTATCCGATTTAAACACAAGGTTACTCCCTTTAATTGAGGATACGGGTTATACAACCTGGGATGCAGCTCTGATCCTTCTACGGGAAGGGTTGGAAGCACTCTTGATTGTAGCTACATTACTGTCTTTCCTAAAGAAAATCGGGCAAGCGGACAAACAAAAATGGATTTGGACAGGGGTTGCTGCGGGTTTAGTTGCCAGTTCCATATTAGCGGTCATAATCAATATCGTTTTCTCTCAGATCACGGCTGCTTCAAGCCGGGAATATATTGAGGGAATCACTGGTATTATGGCAGTATTGATGATGTTGACAATTGGTCTTTGGCTTCATAGTAAATCGAATGTCCATGCATGGAACCAGTATATCGGCAAGCAAATGAACCAGGCCATTGCGACGGGGAGCATCATCTCATTCGCTTTAATCAGTTTTCTATCCATATTCCGTGAAGGTGCCGAGACGATTATCTTTTATGCTGGAATGGCTCCTTATATGGAATTAAAACAGCTGCTGAGCGGGATTTTCCTTGCCTTCCTCATTTTAGTAGTGATCGGTTTCATCATGCTGCGATACAGTGTGAAATTACCGATGACCCTATTCTTTAAAGTGGCAACGATACTCATATATGCCCTGGCTTTCAAGATTCTTGGAGTCTCTATCCACTCACTTCAGGTTTCTCAAGTGATACAGACAAATACGATCAGCTCTTTCCCATTTGTAGAAACGATAGGTCTTTATCCAACAATGGAAACGCTGGTACCGCAAGGTGTATTATTATTGCTGATTGCATTGGCCACCATTTGGGTCAAAAAGAGTAATTCCACACGTACAACCGAATAATAAAATGGGACTGACGAATGTCAGTCCCATTTTATTTGTGGTATTAACGAATAGATCGGCGATAGGAATAATGCTTCCATTGATAAAGGATAAAGCAGCCGATGCAGAATCCAAGAATGGCCATGAGAGAAGCCATTCCAACCATCAAGGTGAATATATAACCGGTAGCATTCCACCCCAGCAAGAAAGAAGTGAATCCAAGTCCTAAGCAAAAGACTGCTATGGCTTGGTTGAATCGTTGCTGTGAATGATCTTCAGGAATATAATCGGAGGGTTTCTTTTTCAGAAAGAGCTTGGCCAGACGCATCACTGGATTGAAATCAAAGAGCATACCCAAAAGTCCTGCTGTTAAAGGAATCACTAATATCCACATTTGTCCCGTTAATAAGGCGGTGGCTACGCTTAACAAAATGACCCATTGATTCGTTCGTACTAAGGGACGGGGAATGGAACGGATTTCATTCGTCATAATAATACCAACTTTCCTTATGAGTTTTATAATATTTTATCTTTATTATAATCACTTGTGAAGTGGAAAGCTAATAAAATAAAGACAAATCCTACCTTATTTATAATTATTTTAATTTAGTATTGATTATCATTATAAAAGTAGTATAATAAATAACAAGCAATTAAAGTGAGGAGGACAGTATAAATGGTAGCAAAAGTTTGTGAAACATGCGGAACAACAATAAAAAGGCTAAAGCATTCTTCCCTATGCCAATGCGGTCCTAAGATATTGAACAATCAATTCTCAGTTAAAACAAAAAAATAAATCTGTGGATTAAATGATAAAATTAAACCGATTATTCAATTAATCGGTTTTTGTTTTTCCATTGAAGGGTAAAAAGAGGGTAATAAATATTTTTCATTTCAAATAAAATAATGTACGATTGAATAGAGTAAAACGTCATGGAGGAAATGACATGCTTTCAGTTTGTCAAACCATCACGTGACGGTTAGGAGGGGTTATGTTGGGAACGAGACTTTAAAAATTGGCGAGTTGGCGGAAATGGCGAACGTTACGAAACGAACCGTAGATTATTATACGAACCTAGGCTTGCTTAAAGCAGAACGTTCCGCCTCTAATTACCGTTATTATTCAGTCGGTGAACTTGAAAGGCTCCGCCGTATCGAAGGATACAAAAGAGAAAACCTTTCATTGGAAGAAATTAAAGAACTACTTAAAAAGGAAATGGAAGCCGCATCAGCAATTGAGGAAAAAGGTCTTCAACTCAAGAATAAAATGGATGGCCTGAACGAGGAACTTCAAGAATTCATCACCTTGATTGAAAAGGATGGAAAAAGTGAGCTTCTTCTAAAAAAACAGGTATCCAGTGAAAGCATGGCCTTGATCCAATCATTACTATTGTTGCTGGTATGATTAAAATTTATCTCTATAGTTTTATGCACGAAGGTGCATATTAACGAATATAGGCTAAATGGTTTTGGTTCATGTTATAAGGCAAAAATCTCATTTTGAAACGAAAATAACCATTTATACAGGAGGTGCTTGGGATTAAGCCGTACATGTCTAATCCAAAGGTCAGAAGGATTGGCACTATATGGCGAACCCGCACATATTGGAGATTTTTATAAAGTTATTAGCAGTAGCTGTATTAATAGCATTAACCGCTTTTTTCGTAGCATCGGAATTTGCAATCGTTAAAGTCAGAAGTTCCCGAATCAATCAATTAATTGAAGAAGGGCATAGAAATGCCCTCGCAGCCAAGAAAGTGACAACGCATATCGATGAGTACTTATCTGCCTGTCAATTGGGGATTACAGTAACCGCCTTAGGTTTGGGGGTGTTGGGTGAACCGACGGTGGAGGCGATCTTAAAACCATTGTTCACTAAATGGGGATTAGAGGAATCCATAAGTCACATCATCTCGTTCCTGATCGCTTTCGGCTCCGTAACATTCCTTCATGTTGTAGTCGGTGAACTGGCACCAAAAACGGTTGCAATTCAAAAGGCTGAAGAGGTAACCTTGCTTTTTGCAAAGCCGTTAATTCTCTTTTACCGCATTTTATACCCATTCATTTGGTTACTGAATGGTTCTGCTCGTCTTCTGACAGGCATTTTCGGATTAAAGCCAGCATCTGAGTCAGAAATGGCCCATTCCGAAGAAGAGCTGCGCATCATTTTATCGGAAAGCTATAAAAGCGGTGAGATCAACCAATCGGAATACAAATATGTAAATCAGATATTTGAATTTGATGAGCGTATCGCCAATGAAATCATGGTTCCGCGTACGGAAATGACCGTTATCGAAAAAGGCATGCCATTATTGGAAGTTGTTGAACTTATTCAAGAAGAACAATACACAAGGTATCCGGTCATAGACGGTGATAAAGATAATGTTGTGGGAATGGTCAATATCAAGAGACTTTATACAGCGACGATTACAGAAGATAATGTAACAGCTTTGACGGTGGATTCCTTTGTGACACCCATCATCCGTGTTCTTGAAACGATCGCCATTCATGATTTGCTGCTGAAAATGCAGAAGGAACGGATCCATATGGCAGTTTTGACTGATGAATATGGCGGAACGGCCGGTCTTGTAACGGTTGAAGACATTCTTGAAGAAATCGTCGGGGAAATCCGTGATGAATTTGACCAGGATGAACGTCCGCTTATTCAAAAGATTGATGAAGGGCATTATGTATTCGACGCTAAAACATTAGTTGAAGATGTCAATGATACCTTGGCGATCGATTTGCCGGAGGAAGATATCGATACATTGGGAGGATGGTTCCTGACAGGCAGATTTGAGATTGCTATCGGGGATAAAATCGAATACGCCGGATATGAATTTACAGTAAAGGAAATGGACGGCCACCATGTTTTATATGTTGAAGTGAAGAAGATTAAATAAATAGGATCACAATAAAAGCCGAAAGTGGAAACTTTCGGCTTTTATTAATGCTCATTGGTTCGAACAATGACCATCATAACAATGGTTAAAGCAGACTGTTACGTAATTGGAAAATAAATTCCATAAAAAAATACACTGTAGGTAACCATTTTAGCTTGGAAAATGTTAAAATTGACTTTGAGCAATGAATCTATCTATATATATCATTTTAAAGTTTCAATATAAAAAAGTTCTTCAAAAGTAGTACTGATGATAGTATTAAGATTTATTTTGCAAAGCCATTTATTTTTGGCTGATATAAATAAGTATCGAAGGTGGGCGGGAAAATGGGTTTTAAGAAGAAGCAAATGTTGGGATTTGGTTTAATCTTGCTTTTCTTGGCTATTTTACTTTCTTTCATGATGGTTACGCTTAACAATTTAAAGAGCAGCATGACTGAAATAGTTGAAAATCGCTATGAAAAAGTTCAAGATTCGATGGAAATCCGTCAGCTTTTTTCCAGGTCGGACCGTGAAATCCTGTTTGCAGCTAATGATGCAAACAAAGAAGAAAGAGCAGAGAGCCTCGAAATCATCAATGAGAATCATAGTTTGATTGAATCAAAAATTGCTGGGTTATCAGGTACGTTAAATAAGACGAAAGCAAAGCAATTACTGAAAGAGTTCGAGACTCAATATGCTTCTTACTCCATAACGGAGGCTGAGATCATCCAAAAGATAAAGTCGGGAAACCCATCGGATTTAACAAGCCTGATGGTTGATCAAAGGGAAAAACGTACGAAAGTCATCAGTACGATGGACGAATTTAAAGATTACCAAGAAAGCGTCATGAAAGATACATTAAGTAATTCGAAACAAACCTATGAAGATATGATCGGTTTTGTTATTTTTGCGGTTATCCTCAGCATTTTGGTTATTTCCGTAACAGTTGTTTGGATGATTCGCAGTACTTCGAAAGATTTGCAATCGATTACGAATGTCATCAAAAATATCGATTTCAAAAATTTATCGGTCATACCAAGAATTCCGGTTCGAACTACTGATGAAATTAGTGATATAGCGAGATCGTTCAATGATATGGCGGAATCTCTTGAAGACTATAATCGAAAAGAGAAAGATTTCACTGAAAAGATCAGTGAACAGAACTGGATCCAGACCCGTGTGGCGGATATAGCTACCATGTATCAGCGCATTGTTGATGTGGAGGTTCTGGCTGACCGGTTCATTACAAGACTTGCACCGATGATGGGGGCTTCAATTGGAGCTTTTTACGTCAAACGGGGTGAGGGTGTTGATATGCGTTTTGTGAAGCTTGCCAGCTTTGCTGGAGATGGCGAAGATTCGGGTAGACGTGAATTCCGACTTGGCGAAGGGCTGATCGGACAATGCGCCCTTGAAAAGAAATCCAAGGTCATTGACGAAATTCCTGAAGATTTTCAATTGGTTACGACAGGATTAGGGGAAGTCAACCCGAAAAGCATTGTCATTGCGCCAGTCGTTTTTGAGGATGAAGTTGTGGCGATGGTTGAACTGGCGAGTTTGGAGACTTTTACGAAGTTGCAAAAATCTTTCCTGAGCCAGGTTCTTGATACTTTAGGCATCACGATTAATAATGTAGAAGGCCGGATGGAAATAGAGCGTTTATTGAAAGAATCACAAGCACAGACCGAAGAGTTACAGGCTCAATCGGAAGAATTGCAGTCACAATCAGAGGAAATGCAAGCCCAATCGGAGGAACTGCAAACACAGGCTGAAGAGCTGAGAATGATCAATGAACAATTAGAAGAGAGAAATCGTGAAACTGAAGAGAAGTCAAAAGAGCTTCAAGTTGCAAAACAAAATCTTGAAAAACAGGCGGAAGAATTAAAGTTAAGTTCAAAATACAAATCGGAGTTCATGGCAAATATGTCCCATGAATTGCGGACACCGCTCAATAGTATTCTGATTTTATCTGAAATGCTTTCAGATCCAAATGATAGTAAATTAAATGAAGAGCAACAGGAATTCGCTCGTGTCATTAATTCATCGGGCCAAGACTTATTAATGTTGATCAATGACATTTTGGATTTATCAAAAGTTGAAGTCGGAAAACTTGAAGTGGTCTTTGACGAAATGAATTTGAGTGAACTTCCTGAGTTATTGCACCGTAACTTCGATCATGTAGCGAAGAAAAAGAACATTGACTTTATAATAGAAAAAAGTAAAAACGTTCCGGATATTTTCTTTACGGATGAACAGCGCTTCCAGCAAATTTTGAAAAACCTGTTATCCAATGCATTTAAATTCACGGAAAAAGGTTCTGTGTCTGTCCAAATCCAAAAAGCTGATGAAGAAAATGTAGCACAATGGATACAGACAAAAGGGGCTAGCAATTGGGTTGAAATTAAGGTGACGGATACGGGCATCGGAATATCAAAAGAGAAGCAAAAACTTATCTTTGAAGCGTTCCAGCAAGGTGACGGAGCTACGATGAGAAAATATGGCGGTACAGGCCTAGGGCTATCTATTTGCCGTGAATTTGCCAAACTTCTGGGAGGCTGGGTCATTGTAGATAGTGAAGAAGGGCAAGGCAGTACCTTTACTTTCTTTATTCCAAGTATGCCAGAGGGCTTCAAAAATGTCGGCGAAGCAATAGCTGCTGCTCCGGAAGTGGCAGCAGCTAGCCACGATGATTCTACCGCGGCCTTTGGCGGTCAAGGAGAATCGGATGTAGTTATAATGGATGAAGAAGATCGGAATAAGGTCAAACCATTCTGCAATAAAACAGTACTGGTCGTTGATGATGATCACCGTAATATATTTGCTCTGAAAAATGCGCTGAAGCATGAGGGGATGGAAATCCTTACAGCTGAAAACGGCTACGAATGTTTGGAACTCCTTGAAAAAGGAAACGATATAGATGTTATATTGATGGATATCATGATGCCGGGCATGGACGGTTACGAAACGATGACCAGAATTCGCGAGCAAAGTAAGTTCGAGGAACTTCCAATCATCGCGCTAACTGCGAAAGCGATGAAAGGCGATAGGGAAAAATGCCTGAAGGCTGGCGCTTCCGATTATGTCAGCAAGCCGTTGAAACTGGATCAGTTGCTATCCGTCCTAAGAGTATGGCTGACTAATTGATTGATAGTACGTACGGGTAAGGAAGGTTTTGCATGAAGGATACTTTAACGATTGAAGAAAGAGAAGATTTGGAAATTGAATTATTGTTAGAGGCCATTTACACCGTTTCTGGCTTTGACTTTCGCAAATATATGCGTTCTTCAATAAAAAGAAGAGTTGAAAATAGAATGAGACTGGACCATATTCGCAGGATTAGCGGAATGATAGAGATGGTTTTATATGAAAAAGGGTATGTCGAGAAGCTTTTGGGAGATTTTTCGATAAATGTCACTGAAATGTTTCGCGACCCGGAATTTTTTAAAGCCTTTCGTTTAAATATTGTACCGCTCCTGAAAAAACTTCCTGAAATCAGAATTTGGCATGCGGGTTGTTCGACCGGTGAAGAAGCCTTTTCTATGGCGATCATCCTTAAGGAAGAAGGGCTTTATGATAAGGCGAGGATTTATGCCACTGATATGAATGAAGAAGTCCTCCGTCATGCGGAAAAAGGGATATTACCTTTAAATAGAATGCAGTCTTATACGAAAAACTACTTGCAAGCTGGGGGTAACCAGGAATTTTCGGAGTATTATACAACCGATTATCAAAATGCTTATCTTGATTCGGGTCTCCTTAAAAACATTGTGTTTTTCCAGCACAATTTAGTTACTGATGGTTCGTTCAATGAGTTTCATATCATCATGTGCCGGAATGTGATGATTTACTTTACCGGTGAATTACAGACCTATGTTAATCAGTTGTTTTATGACAGTCTTTGTAAAGACGGTTTTCTTGCGGTTGGCAGCAAGGAAACACTGCATACATCATCCTTTTCGGAAGATTATGAGGACTTTGACTCAAAGGAACGAATTTATCGGAAATTGTAAAAAGAAAGAGTCCGCATATAAGCGGACTCTTTCTTTTTAATTCAGTGCATTATTTTTCACTTTTTTTTTGCATATCTATGTTTAAGGTATCGGAAGAAGGGGTATATATATTGAGTTGGTCTCCATGTAAAATCGCTAGCGTGGTTTATCATTATTAAATGAGGCTGAACTTCGTTATAATATAATTGAAAACTCCCTTTTTAAGGAGTTTTAGTAAAGTACAGATCCATAAAAAAAGATAAATGTTGCCGCTCGATATAAGCCAAAAGGGGAATGAAAGAATGACGATTTTAATCGTAGATGATAACCAGGTTAACCTTTTCGTTATAGAGAAAATTCTAAAACGAGCTGGCTATACGGATTTTCTATCATTAACTTCAGCTGTTGAGATGTTTGAATATTTACAGGTGGATAGTCCGCAACCTAAAGAGACTTCAGTTGATATCATTCTGCTTGATATCATGATGCCGGAGATCGATGGGATAGAGGCGTGCAGGAGACTTCAAAGTATTCCTCACCTTAGAGATATACCCGTGATTTTTGTGACCGCCCTTGAAGATTCAAACAAGGTGGCCGAGGCACTTGATGTTGGTGGAATTGATTATATAATGAAGCCTATCAATAAAATAGATTTACTTGCGAGGATTCGCGTAGGGTTAAGACTTAAATATGAAAAAGATTGGCATAAAATGCAGGATGAAAAAATCCGCAATGAATTGGATCTTTCCATGCAGGTTCAAAGCAGCTTATTAAGTGAACCCATTATAAATGACCACTTAACTATAAGGGCATCATACTTACCTGCGAATAAATTAGCAGGGGATATGTACTATTGGCACCGCATCGATGAAAATCGGTATGGGATCATCCTATTGGATATGATGGGGCACGGCATATCCGCCTCACTTGTGTGCATGTTCATTTCCTCTGTATTGAGGGATGCCATAAGGACACATACAGATCCAGTGGCAGTAATAAACGAAATGAATCGCTGGATGAGTACCCTTAATAAAGAAGATAATCAAGTGCATTATTATTTTACCGCGATTTATATGATCATTGATACAGAGCAAAAGACAGTGGAATATGTGAATGCCGGACATCCTCCGGGATTTGCTTTAATGGACGATGGAAAAGTGGCCTCACTTTCAAAAGGGACATGTCCTGTTGGGTTCTTCACCGAAATGAAAATAGAGAAATCCGTCATTCATTATGAAGAGAAGATTCAGCTTATGCTATTTACGGATGGAGTCATGGAAGCAATAGATCGAGAAGGAACTGAAGGACTTGACCAAATAAAAGAAGCGGTCTCGACAAGATGGTTTGATTGTAAAGAATCTCCCCCTATTGATTTTTTGATGTCCCCGGAAATGCAACAAGATCAACCTGATGATATGTGTGTTGTTGTTATACAAGCGAATTGAAGAATGAAGAGGCGGCAGATTATCTGCCGCCTCTTCTCTATAAAAGGGGGTCACTCTTATATGAAATGAGAATGTTCGTTAAGAGAGTGGATTCTCTATTCGGTTATTTGCAATTAACGGTCATTTTTAAATTTACTAATGCCATCTTGGAGATTGCCTTTTAATTTATCAACTTTACCTTCTGCTTGTAAGTGAGGATCATTTTTCGCGTTTCCGACTTGGTCTTTCGTTTCACCTTTAACTTTATTTACAGCACTTTTTACTTTGTCCGATAAACCGCTCATTATGTTACCTCCTTTTTCTTTATATACTATATATACCCATGAAGTGTAAGGGTAAACCTGATTTTTATGGAGTAAGGAGTTTAAGAGGCGATTATTGCCCTTTTGCTTAACCTCTGGATGAACTGATATGACCGATCAATGATATGATCTTTGTCATGATCCAACGAGGCCACATGATATGAGTTTTCAAGGGGAGCCATCTCCTTATCACCGGACATGACAGTATCGTAAATCTGATAGGAACACGAGTCTGGTACAACGTGATCTTCTGGAGAATGGAAGATGAGTATCGGGCACGAAACGTCTACTAGTTTTTGACTGGTATGTTCCATTATATCGAGCAATTGATTAATAGCTTTTGCCGGAACTTGGTCATATGTGATTTCTTTAGTTGTACCGTCTTTTATGTCAGGCTTGCCTTCAGGAATGAAGCGCGGAACCAATTGGTTACGATATTTTTCATATTCAGGAACTTGGAGAGCGGCATTGATGGTAAGAATTCCATCACAAGCAACTTTTGTAGCTAAATCGAGAACAAGGGCGCCTCCCATTGATTGTCCGATGGCAAATACATGGGTGCAGGTTCGTTTTAATTTTTCATAAGCCATTTCAACATCCTGTATCCATTCCTGATAATGACTCGTTTCCATTTCATATTCATACGTTCCGTGGCCCGCCAGTCGAGGAGCGAAGACAGTAAAACCTTTGGCGGCGAATTTTTCACCTAAATACCTTACGCTTTGTGGCGTTCCGTTAAAACCATGGCAAATAAGAATGCCGATAGAATTGCCGGGTAAGAAAAAAGATTCTGCACCTGGTATTACCATTGCTGCTGTCATATTCCCATCTCCTTTAAATTAGCTAAGTTTTATTGATAGAAAGGTTATAAATAAAATTAACTATTCCGATTATTTTACTTGGTTATATAATAGCATAATGAAAATTGTGAAGTCAACTTGGTTATAATCCGATTTCATTATCATTAAGAAGCATTAAAAAAGGATATAAGATACTTATTAGGTCCATTCCATATATCGTTGCCAACCTTTCTACTATATAAGTATTGTCTTGTAATTGTTGATAAACTGAGGAAGCTAATAACCGGTGAAAGATATAAATAAAAGAAATGGGAAAAAGGCGTTGACATTAATGTGAAATGGGATTAATATAAATAAGCACCAACTAAGAGAAACGAAAAACTTCATCACTTTCGGCAGATTGCTGAAAGAAATAACTATTGACTTCTTACTATGAAAATGATAAGATGAAATGGTCGCTGAAAAACACAGCGATTTAAAATAAGTTAAAAACTTCGCAGAAGTTGACAACTAATCAATAAGGTGTTATGATGAATAAACAGCCGTTCGAAAGAACGATTGTGAAATTGCTCTTTGAAAACTGAACAAAACAAAGCGCCAACGTTAAATTTTAAGTGAGCACACACTATTAAAAAAGCAAATGAGCAAGTCAAACATTTCTTCGGAGAGTTTGATCCTGGCTCAGGACGAACGCTGGCGGCGTGCCTAATACATGCAAGTCGAGCGAATCGACGGGAGCTTGCTCCCTGAGATTAGCGGCGGACGGGTGAGTAACACGTGGGCAACCTGCCTATAAGACTGGGATAACTTCGGGAAACCGGAGCTAATACCGGATACGTTCTTTTCTCGCATGAGAGAAGATGGAAAGACGGTTTACGCTGTCACTTATAGATGGGCCCGCGGCGCATTAGCTAGTTGGTGAGGTAATGGCTCACCAAGGCGACGATGCGTAGCCGACCTGAGAGGGTGATCGGCCACACTGGGACTGAGACACGGCCCAGACTCCTACGGGAGGCAGCAGTAGGGAATCTTCCGCAATGGACGAAAGTCTGACGGAGCAACGCCGCGTGAACGAAGAAGGCCTTCGGGTCGTAAAGTTCTGTTGTTAGGGAAGAACAAGTACCAGAGTAACTGCTGGTACCTTGACGGTACCTAACCAGAAAGCCACGGCTAACTACGTGCCAGCAGCCGCGGTAATACGTAGGTGGCAAGCGTTGTCCGGAATTATTGGGCGTAAAGCGCGCGCAGGTGGTTCCTTAAGTCTGATGTGAAAGCCCACGGCTCAACCGTGGAGGGTCATTGGAAACTGGGGGACTTGAGTGCAGAAGAGGAAAGTGGAATTCCAAGTGTAGCGGTGAAATGCGTAGAGATTTGGAGGAACACCAGTGGCGAAGGCGACTTTCTGGTCTGTAACTGACACTGAGGCGCGAAAGCGTGGGGAGCAAACAGGATTAGATACCCTGGTAGTCCACGCCGTAAACGATGAGTGCTAAGTGTTAGAGGGTTTCCGCCCTTTAGTGCTGCAGCTAACGCATTAAGCACTCCGCCTGGGGAGTACGGCCGCAAGGCTGAAACTCAAAGGAATTGACGGGGGCCCGCACAAGCGGTGGAGCATGTGGTTTAATTCGAAGCAACGCGAAGAACCTTACCAGGTCTTGACATCCTCTGACAACCCTAGAGATAGGGCTTTCCCCTTCGGGGGACAGAGTGACAGGTGGTGCATGGTTGTCGTCAGCTCGTGTCGTGAGATGTTGGGTTAAGTCCCGCAACGAGCGCAACCCTTGATCTTAGTTGCCAGCATTCAGTTGGGCACTCTAAGGTGACTGCCGGTGACAAACCGGAGGAAGGTGGGGATGACGTCAAATCATCATGCCCCTTATGACCTGGGCTACACACGTGCTACAATGGATGGTACAAAGGGCTGCAAACCTGCGAAGGTAAGCGAATCCCATAAAGCCATTCTCAGTTCGGATTGCAGGCTGCAACTCGCCTGCATGAAGCCGGAATCGCTAGTAATCGCGGATCAGCATGCCGCGGTGAATACGTTCCCGGGCCTTGTACACACCGCCCGTCACACCACGAGAGTTTGTAACACCCGAAGTCGGTGAGGTAACCTTTATGGAGCCAGCCGCCTAAGGTGGGACAGATGATTGGGGTGAAGTCGTAACAAGGTAGCCGTATCGGAAGGTGCGGCTGGATCACCTCCTTTCTAAGGATAATTACGAGAGCGCTTTTGTTTTGTTCAGTTTTGAATGAGTAATTCATTCAAATAGGAAAGACAAGCATCACGATGTGATGTCATTCTTTCTGCATTGTTCCTTGAAAACTAGATAATAGATAGAAGGCAATTAATTTTTTTCAAAGCATCTGTAAGATCTTTTTTAACGGTTAAGTTAGAAAGGGCGCACGGTGGATGCCTTGGCACTAGGAGCCGATGAAGGACGGGACTAACACCGATATGCTTCGGGGAGCTGTAAGTAAGCTTTGATCCGGAGATTTCCGAATGGGGAAACCCACTGTTCGTAATGGAACAGTATCTTTACCTGAATACATAGGGTACTGAAGGCAGACCCGGGGAACTGAAACATCTAAGTACCCGGAGGAAGAGAAAGCAAACGCGATTTCCTGAGTAGCGGCGAGCGAAACGGAATTAGCCCAAACCAAGAGGCTTGCCTCTTGGGGTTGTAGGACACTCAACATGGAGTTACAAAGGAACGGGGTAAATGAAGCGACCTGGAAAGGTCCGTCGAAGAAGGTAAAAACCCTGTAGTTGAAACTTCGTTCCCTCCTGAGTGGATCCTGAGTACGGCGGGACACGAGAAATCCCGTCGGAAGCAGGGAGGACCATCTCCCAAGGCTAAATACTCCCTAGTGACCGATAGTGAACCAGTACCGTGAGGGAAAGGTGAAAAGCACCCCGGAAGGGGAGTGAAATAGATCCTGAAACCGTGTGCCTACAAGTAGTCAAAGCCCGTTAATGGGTAATGGCGTGCCTTTTGTAGAATGAACCGGCGAGTTACGATTTCATGCGAGGTTAAGTTGATAAGACGGAGCCGCAGCGAAAGCGAGTCTGAATAGGGCGAATGAGTATGAGGTCGTAGACCCGAAACCAGGTGATCTACCCATGTCCAGGGTGAAGTTCAGGTAACACTGAATGGAGGCCCGAACCCACGCACGTTGAAAAGTGCGGGGATGAGGTGTGGGTAGCGGAGAAATTCCAATCGAACCTGGAGATAGCTGGTTCTCTCCGAAATAGCTTTAGGGCTAGCCTCAAGATGAGAGTATTGGAGGTAGAGCACTGATTGGACTAGGGGCCCCCAACGGGTTACCGAATTCAGTCAAACTCCGAATGCCAAATACTTATTCTTGGGAGTCAGACTGCGAGTGATAAGATCCGTAGTCGAAAGGGAAACAGCCCAGACCACCAGCTAAGGTCCCAAAGTATACGTTAAGTGGAAAAGGATGTGGAGTTGCTTAGACAACCAGGATGTTGGCTTAGAAGCAGCCACCATTTAAAGAGTGCGTAATAGCTCACTGGTCGAGTGACTCCGCGCCGAAAATGTACCGGGGCTAAACGTATCACCGAAGCTGTGGATTGACACCATTGGGTGTCAGTGGTAGGAGAGCGTTCTAAGGGCGTTGAAGTCAGACCGGAAGGACTGGTGGAGCGCTTAGAAGTGAGAATGCCGGTATGAGTAGCGAAAGAAGGGTGAGAATCCCTTCCACCGAATGCCTAAGGTTTCCTGAGGAAGGCTCGTCCGCTCAGGGTTAGTCGGGACCTAAGCCGAGGCCGAAAGGCGTAGGCGATGGACAACAGGTTGATATTCCTGTACCACCTATACATCGTTTGAACGATGGGGGGACGCAGAAGGATAGGGTAAGCGCGCTGTTGGATATGCGCGTCCAAGCAGTTAGGCCGGAAACGAGGCAAATCCCGTTTCCATTAAGGCGGAGCTGTGATGGCGAGGGAAATATAGTACCGAAGTTCCTGATTCCACGCTGCCAAGAAAAGCCTCTAGTGAGATGTAAGGTGCCCGTACCGCAAACCGACACAGGTAGGCGAGGAGAGAATCCTAAGGTGTGCGAGAGAACTCTCGTTAAGGAACTCGGCAAAATGACCCCGTAACTTCGGGAGAAGGGGTGCTTTTTAGGGTGAATAGCCCAGAAAAGCCGCAGTGAATAGGCCCAGGCGACTGTTTAGCAAAAACACAGGTCTCTGCGAAGCCGCAAGGCGAAGTATAGGGGCTGACACCTGCCCGGTGCTGGAAGGTTAAGGGGAGAGGTTAGCGCAAGCGAAGCTTTGAACCGAAGCCCCAGTAAACGGCGGCCGTAACTATAACGGTCCTAAGGTAGCGAAATTCCTTGTCGGGTAAGTTCCGACCCGCACGAAAGGTGTAACGATCTGGGCACTGTCTCAACGAGAGACTCGGTGAAATTATAGTACCTGTGAAGATGCAGGTTACCCGCGACAGGACGGAAAGACCCCGTGGAGCTTTACTGCAGCCTGATATTGAATTTTGGTACAGCTTGTACAGGATAGGTAGGAGCCTGAGAAGCCGGAGCGCTAGCTTCGGTGGAGGCGTTGGTGGGATACTACCCTGGCTGTATTGAAATTCTAACCCGCGCCCCTTATCGGGGTGGGAGACAGTGTCAGGTGGGCAGTTTGACTGGGGCGGTCGCCTCCTAAAGAGTAACGGAGGCGCCCAAAGGTTCCCTCAGAATGGTTGGAAATCATTCGTAGAGTGTAAAGGCACAAGGGAGCTTGACTGCGAGACCTACAAGTCGAGCAGGGACGAAAGTCGGGCTTAGTGATCCGGTGGTTCCGCATGGAAGGGCCATCGCTCAACGGATAAAAGCTACCCCGGGGATAACAGGCTTATCTCCCCCAAGAGTCCACATCGACGGGGAGGTTTGGCACCTCGATGTCGGCTCATCGCATCCTGGGGCTGTAGTCGGTCCCAAGGGTTGGGCTGTTCGCCCATTAAAGCGGTACGCGAGCTGGGTTCAGAACGTCGTGAGACAGTTCGGTCCCTATCCGTCGCGGGCGCAGGAAATTTGAGAGGAGCTGTCCTTAGTACGAGAGGACCGGGATGGACGCACCGCTGGTGTACCAGTTGTCTTGCCAAAGGCATAGCTGGGTAGCTACGTGCGGACGGGATAAGTGCTGAAAGCATCTAAGCATGAAGCCCCCCTCAAGATGAGATTTCCCATGGCGCAAGCTAGTAAGATCCCTGAAAGATGATCAGGTTGATAGGTCAGAGGTGGAAGCGTGGCGACATGTGGAGCTGACTGATACTAATAGATCGAGGACTTAACCAACGCTTTAAAAAAAATGAAATACCTTCTTATTATCTAGTTTTGAAGGAACAACGTTCCTTACATGTTTGGTGGCGATAGCGAAGAGGTCACACCCGTTCCCATTCCGAACACGGCAGTTAAGCTCTTCAGCGCCGATGGTAGTTGGGGGTTTCCCCCTGTGAGAGTAGGACGCCGCCAAGCCATTTAAAAAGATCAGCCATCCGGCTGGTCTTTTTTGTTTCATAAGGTCGTGAAAAAAGATGAAAACCTTCAGCTCTGTCCCACTAATGTGTGTATTTTCCTTAAGCAAAACGGACCCTTGAAGCCATTCTTGATCTCACTTTGAGAGAGGGAAATATTTATTGTGAAATGTGTTGACTTTATGGCAGGAAAAGATTAATATAAATAAGCACCAACTAAGAGAAACGAAAAACTTCATCACTTTCGGCAGATTGCTGAAAGAAATAACTATTGACTTCTTACTATGAAAATGATAAGATGAAATGGTCGCTGAAAAACACAGCGATTTAAAATAAGTTAAAAACTTCGCAGAAGTTGACAACTAATCAATAAGGTGTTATGATGAATAAACAGCCGTTCGAAAGAACGATTGTGAAATTGCTCTTTGAAAACTGAACAAAACAAAGCGCCAACGTTAAATTTTAAGTGAGCACACACTATCAAAAAAGCAAATGAGCAAGTCAAACATTTCTTCGGAGAGTTTGATCCTGGCTCAGGACGAACGCTGGCGGCGTGCCTAATACATGCAAGTCGAGCGAATCGACGGGAGCTTGCTCCCTGAGATTAGCGGCGGACGGGTGAGTAACACGTGGGCAACCTGCCTATAAGACTGGGATAACTTCGGGAAACCGGAGCTAATACCGGATACGTTCTTTTCTCGCATGAGAGAAGATGGAAAGACGGTTTACGCTGTCACTTATAGATGGGCCCGCGGCGCATTAGCTAGTTGGTGAGGTAATGGCTCACCAAGGCGACGATGCGTAGCCGACCTGAGAGGGTGATCGGCCACACTGGGACTGAGACACGGCCCAGACTCCTACGGGAGGCAGCAGTAGGGAATCTTCCGCAATGGACGAAAGTCTGACGGAGCAACGCCGCGTGAACGAAGAAGGCCTTCGGGTCGTAAAGTTCTGTTGTTAGGGAAGAACAAGTACCAGAGTAACTGCTGGTACCTTGACGGTACCTAACCAGAAAGCCACGGCTAACTACGTGCCAGCAGCCGCGGTAATACGTAGGTGGCAAGCGTTGTCCGGAATTATTGGGCGTAAAGCGCGCGCAGGTGGTTCCTTAAGTCTGATGTGAAAGCCCACGGCTCAACCGTGGAGGGTCATTGGAAACTGGGGGACTTGAGTGCAGAAGAGGAAAGTGGAATTCCAAGTGTAGCGGTGAAATGCGTAGAGATTTGGAGGAACACCAGTGGCGAAGGCGACTTTCTGGTCTGTAACTGACACTGAGGCGCGAAAGCGTGGGGAGCAAACAGGATTAGATACCCTGGTAGTCCACGCCGTAAACGATGAGTGCTAAGTGTTAGAGGGTTTCCGCCCTTTAGTGCTGCAGCTAACGCATTAAGCACTCCGCCTGGGGAGTACGGCCGCAAGGCTGAAACTCAAAGGAATTGACGGGGGCCCGCACAAGCGGTGGAGCATGTGGTTTAATTCGAAGCAACGCGAAGAACCTTACCAGGTCTTGACATCCTCTGACAACCCTAGAGATAGGGCTTTCCCCTTCGGGGGACAGAGTGACAGGTGGTGCATGGTTGTCGTCAGCTCGTGTCGTGAGATGTTGGGTTAAGTCCCGCAACGAGCGCAACCCTTGATCTTAGTTGCCAGCATTCAGTTGGGCACTCTAAGGTGACTGCCGGTGACAAACCGGAGGAAGGTGGGGATGACGTCAAATCATCATGCCCCTTATGACCTGGGCTACACACGTGCTACAATGGATGGTACAAAGGGCTGCAAACCTGCGAAGGTAAGCGAATCCCATAAAGCCATTCTCAGTTCGGATTGCAGGCTGCAACTCGCCTGCATGAAGCCGGAATCGCTAGTAATCGCGGATCAGCATGCCGCGGTGAATACGTTCCCGGGCCTTGTACACACCGCCCGTCACACCACGAGAGTTTGTAACACCCGAAGTCGGTGAGGTAACCTTTATGGAGCCAGCCGCCTAAGGTGGGACAGATGATTGGGGTGAAGTCGTAACAAGGTAGCCGTATCGGAAGGTGCGGCTGGATCACCTCCTTTCTAAGGATAATTACGAGAGCGCTTTTGTTTTGTTCAGTTTTGAATGAGTAATTCATTCAAATAGGAAAGACAAGCATCACGATGTGATGTCATTCTTTCTGCATTGTTCCTTGAAAACTAGATAATAGATAGAAGGCAATTAATTTTTTTCAAAGCATCTGTAAGATCTTTTTTAACGGTTAAGTTAGAAAGGGCGCACGGTGGATGCCTTGGCACTAGGAGCCGATGAAGGACGGGACTAACACCGATATGCTTCGGGGAGCTGTAAGTAAGCTTTGATCCGGAGATTTCCGAATGGGGAAACCCACTGTTCGTAATGGAACAGTATCTTTACCTGAATACATAGGGTACTGAAGGCAGACCCGGGGAACTGAAACATCTAAGTACCCGGAGGAAGAGAAAGCAAACGCGATTTCCTGAGTAGCGGCGAGCGAAACGGAATTAGCCCAAACCAAGAGGCTTGCCTCTTGGGGTTGTAGGACACTCAACATGGAGTTACAAAGGAACGGGGTAAATGAAGCGACCTGGAAAGGTCCGTCGAAGAAGGTAAAAACCCTGTAGTTGAAACTTCGTTCCCTCCTGAGTGGATCCTGAGTACGGCGGGACACGAGAAATCCCGTCGGAAGCAGGGAGGACCATCTCCCAAGGCTAAATACTCCCTAGTGACCGATAGTGAACCAGTACCGTGAGGGAAAGGTGAAAAGCACCCCGGAAGGGGAGTGAAATAGATCCTGAAACCGTGTGCCTACAAGTAGTCAAAGCCCGTTAATGGGTAATGGCGTGCCTTTTGTAGAATGAACCGGCGAGTTACGATTTCATGCGAGGTTAAGTTGATAAGACGGAGCCGCAGCGAAAGCGAGTCTGAATAGGGCGAATGAGTATGAGGTCGTAGACCCGAAACCAGGTGATCTACCCATGTCCAGGGTGAAGTTCAGGTAACACTGAATGGAGGCCCGAACCCACGCACGTTGAAAAGTGCGGGGATGAGGTGTGGGTAGCGGAGAAATTCCAATCGAACCTGGAGATAGCTGGTTCTCTCCGAAATAGCTTTAGGGCTAGCCTCAAGATGAGAGTATTGGAGGTAGAGCACTGATTGGACTAGGGGCCCCCAACGGGTTACCGAATTCAGTCAAACTCCGAATGCCAAATACTTATTCTTGGGAGTCAGACTGCGAGTGATAAGATCCGTAGTCGAAAGGGAAACAGCCCAGACCACCAGCTAAGGTCCCAAAGTATACGTTAAGTGGAAAAGGATGTGGAGTTGCTTAGACAACCAGGATGTTGGCTTAGAAGCAGCCACCATTTAAAGAGTGCGTAATAGCTCACTGGTCGAGTGACTCCGCGCCGAAAATGTACCGGGGCTAAACGTATCACCGAAGCTGTGGATTGACACCATTGGGTGTCAGTGGTAGGAGAGCGTTCTAAGGGCGTTGAAGTCAGACCGGAAGGACTGGTGGAGCGCTTAGAAGTGAGAATGCCGGTATGAGTAGCGAAAGAAGGGTGAGAATCCCTTCCACCGAATGCCTAAGGTTTCCTGAGGAAGGCTCGTCCGCTCAGGGTTAGTCGGGACCTAAGCCGAGGCCGAAAGGCGTAGGCGATGGACAACAGGTTGATATTCCTGTACCACCTATACATCGTTTGAACGATGGGGGGACGCAGAAGGATAGGGTAAGCGCGCTGTTGGATATGCGCGTCCAAGCAGTTAGGCCGGAAACGAGGCAAATCCCGTTTCCATTAAGGCGGAGCTGTGATGGCGAGGGAAATATAGTACCGAAGTTCCTGATTCCACGCTGCCAAGAAAAGCCTCTAGTGAGATGTAAGGTGCCCGTACCGCAAACCGACACAGGTAGGCGAGGAGAGAATCCTAAGGTGTGCGAGAGAACTCTCGTTAAGGAACTCGGCAAAATGACCCCGTAACTTCGGGAGAAGGGGTGCTTTTTAGGGTGAATAGCCCAGAAAAGCCGCAGTGAATAGGCCCAGGCGACTGTTTAGCAAAAACACAGGTCTCTGCGAAGCCGCAAGGCGAAGTATAGGGGCTGACACCTGCCCGGTGCTGGAAGGTTAAGGGGAGAGGTTAGCGCAAGCGAAGCTTTGAACCGAAGCCCCAGTAAACGGCGGCCGTAACTATAACGGTCCTAAGGTAGCGAAATTCCTTGTCGGGTAAGTTCCGACCCGCACGAAAGGTGTAACGATCTGGGCACTGTCTCAACGAGAGACTCGGTGAAATTATAGTACCTGTGAAGATGCAGGTTACCCGCGACAGGACGGAAAGACCCCGTGGAGCTTTACTGCAGCCTGATATTGAATTTTGGTACAGCTTGTACAGGATAGGTAGGAGCCTGAGAAGCCGGAGCGCTAGCTTCGGTGGAGGCGTTGGTGGGATACTACCCTGGCTGTATTGAAATTCTAACCCGCGCCCCTTATCGGGGTGGGAGACAGTGTCAGGTGGGCAGTTTGACTGGGGCGGTCGCCTCCTAAAGAGTAACGGAGGCGCCCAAAGGTTCCCTCAGAATGGTTGGAAATCATTCGTAGAGTGTAAAGGCACAAGGGAGCTTGACTGCGAGACCTACAAGTCGAGCAGGGACGAAAGTCGGGCTTAGTGATCCGGTGGTTCCGCATGGAAGGGCCATCGCTCAACGGATAAAAGCTACCCCGGGGATAACAGGCTTATCTCCCCCAAGAGTCCACATCGACGGGGAGGTTTGGCACCTCGATGTCGGCTCATCGCATCCTGGGGCTGTAGTCGGTCCCAAGGGTTGGGCTGTTCGCCCATTAAAGCGGTACGCGAGCTGGGTTCAGAACGTCGTGAGACAGTTCGGTCCCTATCCGTCGCGGGCGCAGGAAATTTGAGAGGAGCTGTCCTTAGTACGAGAGGACCGGGATGGACGCACCGCTGGTGTACCAGTTGTCTTGCCAAAGGCATAGCTGGGTAGCTACGTGCGGACGGGATAAGTGCTGAAAGCATCTAAGCATGAAGCCCCCCTCAAGATGAGATTTCCCATGGCGCAAGCTAGTAAGATCCCTGAAAGATGATCAGGTTGATAGGTCAGAGGTGGAAGCGTGGCGACATGTGGAGCTGACTGATACTAATAGATCGAGGACTTAACCAACGCTTTAAAAAAATGAAATACCTTCTTATTATCTAGTTTTGAAGGAACAACGTTCCTTACATGTTTGGTGGCGATAGCGAAGAGGTCACACCCGTTCCCATTCCGAACACGGCAGTTAAGCTCTTCAGCGCCGATGGTAGTTGGGGGTTTCCCCCTGTGAGAGTAGGACGCCGCCAAGCCATTTAAAAAGATCAGCCATCCGGCTGGTCTTTTTTTGAGGTTGATATTTCTTCAGTATCTTTTTATTTAAACCGGTTAAAAAAGTAGTGACTCAAAAGGACCATAAATAAAGTTATATGCCGTATAAATGGTAGGACATACTATAAATGCATCTGAGTTTCTACAGCAATCTGTATTATCCATATCTGTTTAAGACAAAGGGACAGAATTCTTCGTTTCTGTAGGGATATATGTTAAACTTAACGTAGTTCTGAAACTGTCATTGGGGGAATAGCCGATGGATACCTCTGCTAAAGATGAAATGATTTTTTCGTTTGCTGAATGGTTGAGAGACCAAGGCAAATCAGCTAATACGATCAAAACGTATACTGGTGTCCTTTCACAGTTTTGTGACCAGACACAAAAGATATTGATGGAGATTCATTCTGAAGATGTTCAGGGTTATCTTGATTATTTAGAAAATTGCAAGAAAAGCCCGGGAACAATCGAAAAACACTATATCGCCCTAAATGTCTTCTTTAAATTTTTAGGAAAACCGCAAGTAATGCTTTCTGTGGAACGTAAGGTTAAGGAGCACAAGCTTGAGGTACCTGAAACTTTAAGCATCAATGAGCAGCAGATCCTGTTAAGGGATATAGAAGCAGAAGGGAATCTAAGGAACATTGCCATCGTCTACCTTTTGTTACATACTGGAATTCGTGTTTCTGAATTATGTGACTTAAATGGCCGTGACGTCATTATGGAAACAGAGCGAAATTATATACTTGTCAGGAACGCAAAAGGTGAAATCGATAGAACCGTTCCCCTTACACTATCGGCTATACAACATGTAAAAAATTATCTTCATTCTTTAAAAGAAAAAGCCGATCCGTTATTCATCTCAAGCTATAATCAAAGGATCACTCCGAGGTCAGTTCAATATATATTAAAAAAATACAATGTGCATCCACATAAACTTCGACATACCTTTTGCCAAAGGTTAGTGGATAATGGAATAGATATACAAACGATATCAAAGCTTGCCGGTCATAAAGATTTAAACGTAACGAAGCGTTATCTAAAAGAAGAATCGCTGGATCTGGCAAATGCGATAGATCAAACTTTCACCAAACACTAAGCTATAGAAATTAAAAGGGAAAGCGGGTTCTTTCCCTTTTTTTGTTTAAATAAAGTTTTAAAACAAACAAATTTCCTTGGAAATGAAGAATAGGACGTTTTGTCTTATGAGACGGGGAATGTTAAAAGAAGAAGGAATCGGTCAAAAGGGGCCGGAAGTATGAAGGGCTAATATGTTAAGGGCATATTGATCAATTGTTGAATCAAAAAAGAGGGGATTCCTAATATAAGGAATCCCCTCCTTCATTTTCTTTGTTACTTAACTGTTTTTTTCTTCTTTTTACCTATTTTCATTATAACTTCATATACTACCGGCACTATTACAAGTGTTAGCAATGTAGAACTCACAAGTCCGCCGATAACGGTAATTCCCAAACCTTGTGATATTAATCCACTGCCTTCCGCACCGATTGCCAGAGGTATTAAAGCGCCGATTGTGGCAAGGGCAGTCATCAGGATTGGACGCAGGCGGGTGGATCCTGCCTCGAGTAAAGCTTCCCTGGTAGATAGCCCGGATTCTTCATTCTTGATAACACGGTCCACTAATACGATGGCATTGGTTACAACGATACCAATAAGCATTAGGACACCCATCATTGCTGAAACGCTGATGGTCTCACCTGCAACGAATAGCCCTGCCAATGCCCCGATTACCGTAAATGGTAAGGAGAAGAGAATGGCTATAGGTGCTAAACCACCATGGAAAGTAACGACTAGGACAAAGTATACGATAGCAACGGCCGCTAACATAGCGATACCAAGTTGAGTGAATGATTCTTGGATATCTTCCGTCACTCCGCCATAGTCTATAGAGACGCTTGCGGGAAGGTCTAATTTATCAACTTCCTTTTGTACCTCAGCTGTTACTGCTGCCACATCATCCGTTTTGATTGTTGCAGACACGTCGGCATAGATTTTTCCATCGCGGCGGCTGATTGTATCGGAAGCTTTGCCTTCTTCGATTTTCACAAGCTCTTTCAATGGGATTTCCATCCCCATTGGAGAAGAAATTTTCGTATTCTCAAGATCTTTTTTGTCTTCAAATGTCGTTTCTTCTGTCTCGACATATACTTTGACTTCTTCTCCATCTTTCTTAATCGTAGTTATAGCATCATCTTTATTCGTATTGGCAATGGACATACCAATTTGTGCAGCTGTCAGTCCAAGGTCGCTTAGCTTTTCCTGGTCTGCAACTAGCGTATATTGCTCATAAGCATCGGAAAGACTTGTATCAACATCTTTTAAATCTTTATTTTTCTTCATGATATTTTGAATATCATCAATTACCGGTTCAATGTCTTTTTGTGTATTTCCGTAAACAAATAGAGTGGTTTCGTTGCTTGATGTTGACGTGAATTCTTGTTGTTTCCAAGTTCCAGGTGAATCAAGTTCAGTTAAATCCTTTATGACGGTTTCTTTTTTGTCCCCGAAATTTTCGGTGTCTTTATCATAGAGTACATAGAAGAGAGCCGAGTTACTCGAGCCGCCCATCATGCCGCCCATCATGCTTTCACCAAGTGTGTATTGAACAGTCTTCACATCGTCTTTATCCATGAAGTATTTTTCTACTTTTTCTGTTTGTTTTACAATATCCTCTTTTAACTCTCCAGGTGCGGGAGTGTAAGTGACGATGATCGTTTTTTCTTCATCAGCAGGCATGAAGCTGACACCGATGCTTGGGATTAGGAATAAGCTGCCGACCAATAATACAATGGCTGTACCGAAAGTGATCAATTTATGGTTTAACGACCAATCCAATGCTCTTCGGTAGAATGAAGATAGCTTGCTTGGTTTTTCTTCATGTGATTTTAATTCTTTTTTAGATAGTCCCTTTTTAAATAAAGAGTCTGCCATTGCGGGAACAAGTGTGATGGCAATTATTAATGAAGCGACTAATGCAAACACCATTGTTAAGGCGAATGGCATGAATAGTTCCCCGACAGGTCCTGTAACGCTTGCTAAAGGCAGGTATACGGCTACAGTAACGATTGTCGATGAAAGGATAGGGATGAACATTTCCTTAGTGGCCGACCGTATTAATTCGCCGCCTTTTAATTGTTCGCCTTTTAAAGCCATTCTTCTATAAATATTTTCAATGACGACAATGGAGTCATCGACGACTCGGCCAATGGCAACGGTCATGGCCCCCAGTGTCATGACGTTCAATGAAATATCCATTTGTTTAAGCACCAAAAGGGCTGCTAACAGGGATAATGGAATCGAAATGACGGAAATGAGAGTCGTTTTAAAGTTCCTAAGGAACAGCATGATAACAATGACGGCAAACAGACAGCCGAAGAGTGCCTTGCTGATCATGGTTTCAACAGAATCTTTAATCGGTTGGGCTTGATCAAGCGTAGTGTGTACACTTACGCCTTTAAATTCTTCTTTGAAGTTCGAAACTTCTTCTTGTACGTCGTCTACGATTGCAACTGTATCGGCATCAGGCGATCTTGTAACCTGAATCCCAATCGATTCGCTACCGTTTGTTCTTGAAATCGATTCAGCTTTACCGGTGATTTTAACATCGGCAATGTCTGATAATTTGACGTTTGGCAGTTGGGCGGGGCCTGTTGCCATTTCAGGAGATTGAGTGGTTTCCGTTCCGTTTTGTGCTGGCGTTCCTGTTTGAGAGCCGCCTGTTAAAGGGATCTTTATATTTTTCAAGTCTTTTAATGTGGAGATGTTACCATCCACAACAATCGTTTTTTCTTTATCATCAAAGTTATATATGCCAAGCGGCATGTTGACGTTTGCGGCTTGGATAACCTTTTTTACGGTATCTTCATCGAGACCGTATTGAGCCATTTTTTCCTCGTCGAATACAAGGCTGCCTTCATTTACTTGTTGTCCGGAAATTGATACGGATGTCACGCCATCAATTCCTTCAAGTTTAGGGACTAACACCTCTTCAACGTTTTTTGTAAGAGCTGGTAAATCAGAACCTTTATCTGTTACACTGAGTGCGACGACAGGAAAAGCGTTTAATTCTAATTTTGATACGCTTGGGTTATCCACTCCCTCAGGAAGTTCTAATTTCTCTAAAGCTTCTTTCACCTCTTTTACAGCGTCATCCATATCCGTATCATAATCATATTGTAATTGGACGGATGAGGCATTAGCCATGGACGAAGAACTGACTAATTCGACTCCTGGCAAATTTGTTACCTTCTGCTCTATCTGGTCTGTGAGCTTATCTGCTACTTCTTCAGGTGCAGCTCCAGGATATACTGTGGAGATGCTTATTAAAGGAGTCGAGATGCTTGGAATGGTTTCTTGTTTCATGTTTAAACCGGAGTATAATCCAGCTGCAACGATGATGATCGTAAGCAACCAGATTGCCAATTTATTCTTTAATGAAAATTTAATTATTGAATTCAAGCTTGTACCCTCCATACATAAAATTGTGACTAGTCGGTCACAAGCTCAAATATATAGTATATAGATTATGATTGCAACAGATAATATCCGGTAGTGTTAATGTTGTGGTTTCAAGGGTTTTGGGATACAATTTGGAAGAAGTGACCGTTCGGTCACCGACGGATAATTTTAAGGGATAGGATGAATTTGATGAAAGAAAAAAATAAGATGATCATAGATAAGTCTGTAGAGCTTTTCGCGGAGAAAGGCTATCATGCTACTTCCGTTCAGGAAATTGCTGAAAAATGTGGGATAGCAAAGGGGTCTTTTTATAATCATTTTAAATCGAAGGAAGAATTACTGGTGTCCATTTTTAAATTTTATTATGAAGCGTTGACGGACTCATTGCTCGATCTTGAACTGGATGCTTCATTGTCCAGTAAAGACAAATTCATGAGGCAAATCACTGTCCACATTGAGCATATGACGGGAAATACCAACTTGATTCAAATGATGATGCAGGAACAAATGGTTCATATCAGCAAAGAACTAGATAGATTTTTACATTATATCCATGAAGAGGGCTTGATTTGGTTCAAGCGTAAAATCATTGAGTTATACCCAGGACTTTCTGCTGATCTTTTGCCAGATTGCACCATAATTTTGGATTCCCTTTTCAAAGGATATATCGGAATATTGATCAGGAAACAAAATGCTTTCGATGTGGAATTGTTACCTAGCTTCATATTGAACCGGATGGATTCAATCATCGCAAGCCTGCAGAACAATGAAGATCCATTATTGAAACAATTTCCACTACCAGGATGCTCGATGCGGGATTTGAGCCCTAAAGAGGAAATCCATTCGATCATCGTCAGGATGCTGGAAGTGGAAACACGTAAGGAAGAGGGAATGGAAACAAACAAGAATACGGAAGCTTTAAAGGCGATCCAGGAAGAGTTTTCAAAAGTTAGGCCAAATCCCATCATCTTGGAAAGCCTTTTGTTGTTTTTGGAAAAAAATGAAAAAAGAAGTCCCTTGGGTTCGAAGCTTATCTTAATGATGAAGGATTATTTGCTGAATATATGAAGGTTTTACGAAAGGGGCGTATAGCCTCTTTTTTCATTTGTTAATGAGTTTCAAAAGCGGTGGTTAGGAAATTCTTTCAATTATCATCATTAACACCAAATTAGTGTGGGGATTAAATTTGAAGGGAAGGCTTATGTGTTTTTTTTGTATATTCATCCCTTATTTCTGCAATTGTTTCCAAAATAAGATAAAATATATGATGAAATATCATTTTTTTCAGGAGGACCACATATGGTGTACCAGGTCGGATTGTTAAAGGGCATTTTAGAGCCTTATCGGAGTCGTTATCAGCTGCAAAATGCAGAGGCAGTCACAAAGCTTGGATTGAAATTACTATTTTTATATTTTCTTAGTCTAATAATTTTTGCCATCGGGGGATATTTTGGCATTGGTTCAGAATCATTTTCCAAAGAAGTCACGACGATGAGTGCCAATGAATTCGAAGCAGCAAAGTTGCTGATTTTGAGCGGCAATATAGTAACAGGCATACTCACCCCTTCCATATACATATTTTTAGCAGCTCTATTCTTTTGGATCGTCACTGATATCCCATATATAAAATTAGTCATCGTTCAAATGATTCTTTTTGGTTTGCAATTAATGGAAAAAACATTACTGGTTCCTCTATTTGTTTTAATGGATATAGGCAGCGATGCCAATCCTTTTTCATTTGGGATCATCAGTCAGTATTTTCTCAGAAGTGATTATTTCATTCACTTTTTCAGCGAAATCACCATTTTTCAATTTCTTATTATTGCTCTGCAATATTTTTATTTAAAGGAATTTTCAGACCGAAATAATTATTTGGTCCTTTTAATGATTGTTCTATTCTATCTGGCCACATGGTTTGTTAAAGCCTTTTTAGCATACATCCAAGTAGGCGTATTTGTATAAGGCGGGTGAAAAGAATGAGCGGAAAATGGAAAATAGCAGCGGTCTCGATTGCATCGATAGTCTTAATAGCCGTTAACATATACCTTCTTGAAAAAAAAGAAAGCAAAGTGGAACGAACTATTTTCGTTGAAAACTGGACAAAGGTAAAAAAGGATACAATTAGGGATACTATTCAAACAAATGGGGTAATTAAACCTGTAGAAGTGTATGATATCTATTTTGATACCAAGAAAAATGATTTTAAGAAATTCCTTGTAAAAGAAGGCGATACGATTACGGCTGGATCTTCATTGTTTGAGTATGAGACGACCGAACTTGATGCGCTAAAAGCGGATTTAGAAGCGGAAAAAACGGCAGCTGAGGGAGAAATTGCGGGGATTGAAGAATACATAGGCAAGTTGAGGGCATATCAAGGGTCCCTGACCAGTGATTCTGGAATAGCGGCCATTGATGAATCGGTGGAAAAAAACTTGAGTACTGATTTAACCACAAACTCGACGGATCTTATTAAAAGTAACATTGAGCAAGAAATGTACAAGCAGGAACTGGAAAGAAACAGTTTGGATGAAAAAGTGAAAATGCTTGACGCAAAATTGAGTTCAATTGAGGAGCAGTCCAATGCTATCGTGACGACGAGCGAGGCTGATGGTGTAGTTAAAAATATCAATAAAAACCTGAAAAATCCCATCATATCCATTGTTTCTACAAATATGGCAATTGAAGGGCAATTCTCCGAAGAGGAAATGAAAAAGGCTGAAGTGGGCATGACTATAAAAGCAAGTTCCTCTGATTCAAAAAAGGCATTGAAAGGAACGATAGGCCGTATCCATTCCTATCCAGCTGAAGAGCCGTCGTTAAAAAAAGATAACAGATTTCCATTTCAGGCTTTAATCGAACCGGAAGGCGAAGTAACGGAACCTTTGTTAGTGGGATCCAAAGTGGATCTTACTGTAATAACCAATGAGAAAGCCGGTGTACCCTCCGTACCTATAGAGGCGGTGAATTACCAAAAAAATCCTTATATTTACAAATTGACAAAAAAAGGATATGTAGATAAACATTACATTACAAAAGGGCTTAAAGCGGAAGGAAAGCAAGAAATAATAAAGGGGCCGTCTGTAGGTGACGTCATCCTGCTGAAGCCGGATGTGGCAGTGAAGAACCACTCTAATTTTATTACTCCGATTCAATTTGAAAAAGTGAAAGTTCCGACTTATAAAAAATTCACCTCTAGGGAAAAAGTAAGATATCTGTTACTTGGCATTTTGGAAAAATAACCGTTCCTTTAACAAAAGAGGTGATGTCAAATTATTCATTAATTATATCAATATAACTTATTGATCAAAAATTGGGATAGTAATTATAGATATAATAGCGATTAATACAGAATATTCAGACATATTTAAAGATTTTTTATAAACGGATGCGATTAAATATTTACAGATTATCATTTTTAGTATAATATTTTATTATAAGTTAACTCGCTTAATCTTATTCCAAGAACGGGGGACCCATTTTTGTGGATTTTATCCGCTAGGGGTGAATTCAGAAATGAAAGGGCTTTGTGTTTCCAATTCCTAACCCGACAGCTAACCTCGTCAGCGTCTTTAAGGGAACATGTGTGAATATTCACGCCAATAAGAAATCGACACATGAAGTGTCTTTTTTTTCGGCGTAAAGACAGAGTTTTTCAAAAAAAGAAAAATTACTTTCTTTTATTAGTATCTTGTTTCCCTTACCGAGACAAAAATGTTTTTGCATCAAAGACTTTATGGAAGGTGAGGAAAGTAAATGAAGAAATTCAAACTAAGTTTAGCTAGCCAAATTTTTATTGGTTTAATTCTAGGGATTATCGTTGGTGCCATTTTTTATGGTAGTGAGACGGCCCAAAACTTTTTACAACCATTCGGAGACATTTTCCTACGAATGATTAAAATGATTGTAGTGCCAATCATCGTTTCAAGCCTTATCGTTGCAGTTGCTGGTGTAGGTGATTTGAAAGCTGTAGGTAAACTTGGAGCTAAATCAATATCATACTTTGTTGTGGTAACGATGATTGCGATTGTTGTTGGTTTAATATCAGCGAATATCATCCAGCCTGGTGCTGGTGTGAATATGGACAAGCTAGAACAAACTGATATTTCTACCTATGTTGATACAGCCGAAACTAAGCAGCATGAATCGTTCGTGGATACAATCGTTCACATTGTGCCATCCAATCCAGTTAAAGCCATGGTAGAAGGCGATATGCTAGCGATCATTTTCTTCTCCGTGTTGTTTGGACTTAGTATTGCGGCCATCGGTGAAAAGGGTAAACCAGTATTCCGTTTCTTCCAAGGTGTAGCTGAAGGAATGTTCTACCTAACTAACATGGTCATGAAATTTGCTCCTATCGGTGTATTTGCACTAATCGGTGTGACTATTTCCAAATTCGGTTTGGAATCTTTAATTCCGTTAGGAAAGTTAGCGCTTTCTGTTTACGGAACAATGATTTTCTTTGTAATAGTCATTCTTGGTCTTATTGCGAAATTTGTCGGATTCAATATCTTTACGTTGATTAAACTTCTAAAAGAAGAATTGATTCTTGCTTTCTCTACTGCAAGTTCAGAAGCGGTTCTTCCGAAAATCATGGAAAAAATGGAGAAAGCGGGATGTCCGAAACATATTGCTACATTTGTAATTCCGACTGGATACTCCTTTAACCTTGATGGTTCTACATTATACCAAGCGTTAGCAGCTATCTTCATCGCTCAAATGTACGGCATCGACTTAAGCGCATATGAGCAAATTACGCTAATGCTAGTGTTAATGATCACGTCCAAAGGGATTGCTGGTGTACCAGGTGTATCTTTCGTAGTTCTTTTAGCGACATTGGGAACTGTCGGTATTCCTATTGAAGGTCTAGCATTTATTGCTGGTATCGACCGTATTCTTGATATGGGACGTACAGTTGTAAACGTTATCGGTAATTCACTTGCAGCAATCGTCATCTCTAAATGGGAAGGTCAATTCAACCCTCCTTCCAAAAAAGAATTAGAGCAAGTTTCTTAATATAAAAATCCAGAGTGAAATGTCACTCTGGATTTTTTTTTTTGATTTGAAATAAAATGCGCTTTCACTTTTATATTTTGGAACCCTTTTTTTATATAGTGCGAGTGTGGTTCTTCCTGTACCGCATCCGATATCAAGGATTGCATCAACCTGATATAAATATTTTTCAAAAGGCAAATTTCTCTGATTGCCATAGACCTGATCTTTTAGTTGCATCAATGGAAGCGGCATCATGCAAAGGATGAATGACAAAAGCTTTTTTAACTTTACCCAAAATCAATTCCTCCTATTCGGAATTTTTCACTAAAATATGGATTTTGTGAATCGTGTTATGTACATGATGCTGATGATGATTAATGTTGGGTGGTATATAACTTATGTGAAAACCCAAAAGTTTGATAAAATAACATTATTGATTGAGAGCTCGGAGGAGGTCAGGTTATGAAGAATGATAGCAATGATATCTTATATATGTATATGCAGGCTTCCGAACGGTTTGTCCTTTTTAATGGACTCAATTTTCGTGAATTCGTCTATTCGCTGCCATATACCTTGGATTCGATCTTATTATTGAAACATCAATTCGATGGTGGGGAATACAATTTGAATGTCCTGCTAGAGAGCGCTTCATCTGAGGATATTGCAAAGCTCGTTAAAGAAAATGTTCGGGCATATGGAGATTTCTGTTGGGTCGATTTTGAAGAGGCGGAAGGGCTGGATGAATTGGATGGAAGGGAAATAGCGGAACTTTTATATTTAGGACACGCTAAAACCCATCTGAGTCCCCCGTTTTTCCGTAAATTGAATAATCAATTTGTGTACCTTGCCCAGGATGATGGTTGGTTCAATAAAATTTATTTTCGTTCTCTTTCGACATATTATATGATGTTAGGAAGCTTGATTCCGCTAAAGCTGGAGCCATTAAAAGTAGAGAGGACATGGCTTGGAATCAGAAAGAAAAAAGAGCTGACAGCGATTCCTGCAGAAATCATTTCTTCCTTGGCTCATATTCTGGGAGAGGGGCTCGCTTTTTCCTTTCGGGATGTTAAGTATACAAGAACGAAAATTGAGATACCTGCATGGGTCGTAGGGGATTATTTAAACATGGATGAGATGCATGACGACTTTTCGGATAGAGTTATTTATGAGCCCGATGCCTTTATTATCTTCAATCGAAAAGAAAAAGTATGGGAAAGCGTTATTAAAAACACATCATCATCCTGATTATCCCAACTTCCGAGGTTAGTGGATTGGATTATTTGTCATCCTCCAATTTTTTAGGTGTAAGACTTACCATCTCATGCATAAAAGACAAGAGAGGGCGGCTCACAGGACGTGGCGGTGTTATTCTGCGTTCTGATAACGGTAATCATTAGAAAAGCCTCAATGATGGAAGTTTCGCTTTATCCCGCCTTAACAGGCTGTAAGGGAAGCGGAAGGCAAATGTAAAGAAAAAGAAATGTGGTGGCCAACAGCCTGTAAAAGCCCGATTGGCTTAACTAACCATCATTGGAAAAGCCCCAATGATGGAAGTTTCGCTTTATCCGTTTTAGTGTAAAGTGATACAATGAACATGGTTAAAAGAATATTGGAGGGTAATAACTCATGAAAACTAAACTTGGTTTGCTTTATGGTGGAAAATCTGCGGAGCATGAGGTTTCTATGCAGACGGCTTTAGCTGTCATTAAAGCTCTCGATTTAGCAAAGTTTGATATATATCCGATTTACATAACAAAAGAGGGTTCATGGATTAATGGACCAAAGTTAACAGGACCTGCTGAGAATGTGGAGGCTTTAACATTTTCACCGGAAAAATCGAGCTCACCACTTGCCTTGCAGGCACATTCAACTGATGAAGATAGTGAATCAACAGGGTATGACGTAATTTTCCCATTGCTTCACGGACCAAATGGAGAAGATGGGACCGTACAAGGGATGCTGGAACTATTGAACCTTCCTTATGTAGGAAATGGCGTTTTAGCTTCATCAGCAGGAATGGATAAGGTCATCATGAAAAACATTTTTGCCCAGGCGGGACTTCCGCAAGTGAAATACACTTGGTTCATTCGTTCCGAATGGGAGAAGAATACTGAAAGTGCCATTAAAAAGGTAGCGGAGGAATTGGGGTACCCTTGTTTTGTCAAACCTGCCAATTTAGGCTCAAGTGTCGGTATCAGCAAATGTAATGATGCTGATGAACTGGAAAAAGCGGTAGCGGAAGCTTTTCAATTCGATCGGAAGATCATCATTGAAGAAGGGGTCATTGCTCGTGAACTAGAGTTTGGTATTCTCGGTAATGATGAACCGTCTTGTTCAGTGGCAGGCGAAATCATCCCTAAGAAGGATTTTAGCTTCTATGATTATTCAGCAAAATATGTAGACGGTAATTCAGCGATGGTCATTCCAGCGGAGATATCGGAAAGCGAGTATGCAACTTTATCCGAAATGGCCATTACTGCCTTTAAGTCATTGGATTGCTCTGGATTGGTTCGCGCTGATTTCTTCTTAACGAATGAGGGGCAAATTTATATTAATGAAGTGAATACAATGCCTGGGTTTACTCCATTCAGCATGTTTCCGTTATTGTGGAAGCACACAGGTGTCGACTATCCAGCGCTAATTGAAAAACTAGTGAAACTTGCCTTGGAACGTCATCAGGAAAAACAACAAATCAAATATACAGTTTGATCATGCAAGTAATGTAGCAGTAAACTTCACAATCCATCAAACGTTGATTTGATGGATTCCAATCAGCAGGAACCGGTGCGATTTTAAACTGGTTTCTGCTTCGTTTGGTTATTGGAAGTAGAGAGCGATTAACGGTTCGATGAATGTAGGAGGAACAAAATGATAAAGAGAACGTTAAAACAAGTACATGAGATGGCAGAGGGTTTGAATGATATCAGTCCATTCCAGTCCAAAGGAATTAATGGGGTTACCATCGATTCCAGAACGGTTAAGGAAGGATGTTTGTTCATACCGCTTAAGGGTGGGCAGGTTGACGGACATCAGTATGTCAAACAAGCATTGGCGCAAGGAGCTGCTGCTTCTTTTTGGCAAAGGGATGTTCCGAATCCTCCTAATGATTTACCAATAATCATTGTGGAAAATACCGAGAAAGCACTTCAGCAATTGGCGCGTTCTTACCGTCAGCAGTTGAATATTAATGTCATTGGGATAACAGGAAGCAACGGTAAGACGACAACGAAGGATATGACGGCTGCGTTGCTGGCCACTACCTATAAAGTTCATAAAACCAGTGGAAACTTCAATAATCACTTAGGTTTACCACTAACGGTGCTTTCGATGGATGAGGATACTGAAGCAGCTGTTTTGGAAATGGGAATGAGCAGCCGCGGTGAAATTGAGTTTTTATCCAAAATGGCAAAGCCTGATGTAGCGATCATTACCAATATTGGTGAATCACACTTATTGGATTTAGGATCACGCGAGGAAATCGCGAATGCAAAGTTGGAAATTGTCGAAGGTTTGGCGAAAGATGGGAAGCTGATCTATCATGGTGATGAACCATTGCTTCGCAATCGGATCAAAAGCGATTTTCCTGATTTAAATGTAATATCTTTTGGACGTACGAAACAAAATGATTTATATCCACAGACCATAAGCCAAGGGGCAGACCGTACCGCGTTTACAATCGCAAGCGGTGAAAAGGAGATCGATTATGAGATACCCGTATTAGGCAATCATAATGTTCTTAATGCACTGGCTGCCATCTTGGTTGCTAAAGAATTCGATGTGGATGATTCAGCGATCCGTAAAGGTCTGTCAACCATTCAATTAACTAATATGAGGATGGAATTGGTCGAAGGCGCAAAAGGGCAGAAGATCATCAATGATGCGTATAATGCCAGTCCAACTTCAGTTAAGGCAGCAGTGGAATTGGTTGAGGGGTTATCTGGATTCGAGAAAAAGATCCTTGTATTGGGAGATATGTTGGAGTTAGGGCCACAGGAAAAAGACTTTCATTTGAAAATTGGTGAATTGATTTCCAATGAACGGATTGATAAGATCTTCACGTTTGGTCCTTTAGCCGAGTTTATTGCCAAGGGAGCGAGCAAGTCTTTTTCATCGGAGCAGGTTCGTCCTTTTCAAGATAAACAGGAGCTTATAGAGGAACTTAAGTCTTCTACACAGGGAAATGACATCATTCTCGTTAAAGCATCCAGGGGCATGAAGCTGGAGGAAGTCGTTCAAGCCCTACAAAAATAAAAAAGCGTAGAAAGGGCCGTTTCTTTTTGAAAACGGCCTTTTTTTATCGTACTTAAAAAAGTGTCCCTGCAATAATGCAGATGTCATCGTTAATCACTGAATGCCTCATCCTTGAGATCAAAAGCTCCTGAAGAACCTTATTTGTATCGAGATGGACATTTTCAATGAACTCCCTCTTGATATTGTCAGACCGGTCAAAGGCGGAAGGATTGGGCGTTTTAGAGAGTCCATCTGTATAGATGATGAAACGGCTTCCTGGTTCATAATGAAAGACTATTTTTTTTATGGGCAATTCGGGAATCAGTTCGCTTGGGGTGGCCCCTTCGTTTAAATTGAGAATTTGGTTGGTGCTTGGGGAATACAAGAAGGCTGAAGTAAATCCGTAGTTCACATATTCGATGAGTCGATCCTTTGTATTCACATATGCTATGAAAGCTGTAAAGAGAGCATGGTTTTTGTTTTCCCGATTAACTCCTTGAAATAGGTCCCGCATATGTTTGTCCAGTTCCTCTGTTATGAAAATGGGATCTTTTACACGTTTGAATAAGTCGGGGATTAAAGTCCGTATGGACATGTTTATAAGTGCTGTATGGATGCCCTTTCCGAATACATCAATCATTATGAAGCCGTATATCCTGTCATCAACCTCCGTCCAGTAAAATAAATCCCCTGAAAGTTCACTCGAAGGCAGGGAAAGACCTTTGACCTCTATATCTTCATTATTGATCGACAAAGGTAAATTTGAAAGCTGTATGCCCTTTGCAATTCGCAGGCTCCTTGCTGATTTTTGGTGTATCTTTTCAAGCTCTTGCCCCTTCATTTTTGCCGTAAACAGTTGCATGCTGATGTTTTTGAGTGAATTTAATTTAATCCTGACTTCTACTGAATCGGCAGGGATCGCAATGGTTTCATAGAAGGTGTTTTCCGGTAATGCCGGAGGTGTCTCCATTCCTAAAGCGCGATTGTAAATGAATAAGATAGGGATTTCGTGAGATTCAGCTAAGGCAAACAAAGAAGTTTCCTGCCAAGAATCTTTTGATATGTGTAAAGGTAAAATAAATAATGATTTCATTAAGTCCGTTGAATCCTTGAATAGATGACTTTGATTGAGTGGATCCTCCAAAAAGGTGACATTCTTGTTCATTTTCTTTAAGATTCGACCAAAATCCTTGCATAAAGGAACATCTATTGTGAATATATTCATATAACCCCCCGATATTTTGTTGATAGGTCAATCATACTGCATTTAGACTTATTTACTATATTTTTCGGATGAAAAGATGGAATTTTCAAAAAATATATGGTTCTATATACCTGGAAATTCAAAATTGATTCATAATAAGTCCTTTCTTTTTCCAACGGTGGGACCGTGGATGGTGGCCATTCATTCGAACTAATTCTTCCTGAAAAAAGGTTTATTGAAACTATTTGATTTAAACACATATCATGTAAATAAATAGATGTTCGTTTTGCAAAACATTTAAATGGATACAGTAAGTGGTTTAAATGGTCTCATCATAGAAAAGGACTAGGTCACTGAATTCCTCCTGAACTGGAACAGATTCTCCCTTAAAAAACGTTCCAGTCGGTTCAGGGATCTCGCTTTCTTCAGAATTTGTCTGCAGTATGAATCCACTTCTCATGAATGGATTTAGTAACTAAGGTAACTCTATTGATGAACAAATTATGTTGCACAATTATCAGGTGGGACTATCCAATTTCCTCGTTTTTGAAACGATCTAAAGTTTTTAGTAACTCTGAATGGGGCGATATCCTTTATTGCATTAACAGTTTGAAAATGGTAATATGAGTATGAGTTTAAATGTCTTATCATTGATGATTATTTAAATTAATCAGGTTGAGGCAACAAAATTGTATGTTCTTACATGTTTCATGAGTTCATTCTTGAGATTATTTTAGATTAAATAGGCCGCGCGTCTGGTCATATATAAAAGCTGCATCTCTTGGCGGCTTTAGTAGCTATTAGGGAATCAAGCCGCATTATAGCGCTTTTCCACTTCTGCAAATCCTCAACGCACCGGGCCTGTTTTGTATAAGAATCTTGGCTCTCGTCAAGTTTTGTTCATACAGCCTTTTTAAGTCTGATGAATAATAGGTGCAGCAGCCCTCACCTGAATAAAACGGTCAAACACCCGTTTATGCTACTTTTAATTTTCCATATTGAATTTAATTTTGGTTACATGTACTTTTAAAAAGATGAGCGTATGTTAATGATAAGTCTACACGTGCGCGAAAATTAAAAATGCCGGTGAATGTCCGTACTGGTATATTTCCTTTTTAAAAAATCATATTGAGTTCATTTGAACTAAAAGGCAGATACTTTTAGGTGATAATGATAAACTTTTTAGATAAAGTAGAACATCCGTCATGATGATGAGGATTTGAACTAAACATCTGTGCATGATATGCACGTGTAAATTTACGATATAAAAAGGAGTACGAAAACATTGACATTGTTTAGCGAATTAGGTTTAGATAGAACGTCCATGAAATCAATAGAAAAAATGGGATTTGAAGAAGCGAGCCCGATTCAATCCCAAACGATACCTCTAGCACTTGAAGGTAAAGATATCATTGGTCAAGCGCAAACAGGAACAGGAAAAACGGCGGCATTCGGTATTCCATTGATGGAAAACATCGATATTGCTAACGAAAACGTGCAAGGGATTGTCATTGCACCTACACGTGAGCTAGCGATTCAAGTTTCTGAGGAACTTTTCAAGCTTGGTTACGGAAAACGCGCTCGTGTACTTGCGGTTTATGGTGGACAAGATATCGACCGTCAAATCCGTGCTTTAAAGAAAAAACCACATATTATCGTTGGTACGCCTGGTCGTCTTTTAGACCATATCAAACGTAAAAATATTAAATTAGGCGGAGTTCACACTGTAGTTCTTGATGAAGCGGATGAAATGCTTAACATGGGATTCATTGAGGATATCGAATCGATCCTTTCAACGGTTCCTGATGAAAGACAAACATTGCTTTTCTCAGCTACAATGCCTGATCCGATCCGTAAAATTGCTGAAAGATTCATGCAGGAACCCGTTCTTGTCCGTGTAAAAGCAAAAGAAATGACAGTGGATCGTATCGAACAATATTACTTGGAGTTAAAAGAAAGTGAAAAATTCGATACACTTGCACGCCTTTTCGATATCCAAACACCGGACCTTGCTATCGTCTTCGGACGTACGAAACGCCGCGTAGATGAATTGGCATCTGCATTGAATATCCGCGGTTATATGGCTGAAGGCATTCATGGTGACCTTAGTCAGGCAAAACGCCTTTCTGTATTGAAAAAGTTTAAAGACCGCAGCATCGATGTACTCGTTGCTACTGATGTGGCTGCACGTGGACTTGATATTTCCGGCGTTACTCACGTATACAACTTTGATATCCCACAAGATCCGGAAAGCTATGTTCACCGTATTGGACGTACAGGACGTGCGGGTAAACATGGTATTGCCATTACGTTTGTAACACCAAGAGAAAGAGGACAACTGCATGCGGTTGAGCATACAACGAAAAAACGTATGGAGAAACTTAAGACTCCTACGTTAACTGAAGCGTTGGAAGGTCAACAAAAAGCAGTAACGGAAAAAATCCTTAATACAATCGAGAATGATGATTTAACATTATACCTTGGTCAAGCGGAAGAATTATTACAAAAACATAGCGCAGCGGACTTAGTTGCAGCTATGCTGAAATCAATGACAAAAGAACCGGATCAAACGCCTATCAAGCTAACGGAAGAATCTCCATCTCCAATGCGTCGCAACCGCGGTGGCAGCAGTTCTTCTGGTAACAGACAGCGCAATGGCCGCAGTTCTTCAGGCAGAAAAGATTACGGTAGCGGATCAAGCAAACGCCCGGGCGCAAACCGTAAATCGAATGGTTACGGAAACCGCAGCACGAGCCAAAAAAGAGAAAAATCAAATAAGATTTAATTGAATTGGAAATGCCGCTCATTTGAGCGGCATTTTTTTTGTGTGCATTTCCATAATTCAAATGGTATCCGAATGGCTGGTTGGATGGACTGCTCAAAGCCATTGTTTGAAAAGGGGTTAATTTCCAGCATTTAATTATAGTATAATGGATGAAAGCGAAGGATGGATGATGAAGATTCACTAAAAATTACCTGTCGAAGAGGAGAAGAGCATGGAACCTGAAAATCGTATATCGAATAAGGCCTTGACCGTATGGAAAATCGGTGGTCTTATAAGCTGTTCAATAACTTGGATTATAAGCATCGCCGCACTCGTGCTTACAATCATTTTTGATTGGACATATTGGGTGTTTGGAGCGTTGATCATAATTTCGGTAATCCAATCCTATCTGGCCATTTTTCTGATTCCATCGATGAAATGGAAGAGATGGCGTTACGAAGTGAGAAATACCGAAATTGATATCCAAAGTGGCATTTTCGTCATTAAAAGAACACTCATACCCATGATTAGGGTTCAGCATGTGGAAACGAAGCAAGGGCCATTATTAAGGAAATACGATTTAGCCTCCGTTGAAATTTCGACTGCAGCGACCCTTCATGTTATCCCTGCCTTGGACCTAGCAGAGGCAGATGAATTGCGGCACTATATTTCCAGGATGGCAAGTGTGGAGGAAGAAGATGTCTGAACCTAAAAGGCTGCACCCCATAGCTGTATTGCTTAACATAATAAAATCGATTAAGGAGTTAGTCATCCCTTTTTTATTAGTGGTCGTCATTCCTGGGAAGAATGAAGGAATTCCTGGATGGATACAACCGTTGGTCATAGCCATTATTATACTTTTTATTATAGGGAATGCATTCCTTCAATGGTTACGCTTTACATATCGCTTGGAAGAGGGCGAATTCAGAATGGAGTCCGGGGTATTTGTAAGGAAGAAACGGTATATAAAGTATGATCGGATTCATAGCATAGATATTTCGGAGGGTATCGTCCAGCGGATATTCAGCCTGGTGAAGTTGAATATTGAAACCGCAGGCGGGTCTCAGGCCGATGCCGTATTATCAGCCATAAGAAAAAGTGATGCAGATCGAATAAATGCTTTTATTAGTGAGGAAAAAAATGCGAATAATCCTTCTGATAAAGATAAAAATGAAGTAGCGGGTAATGCAAAATCGTCTTCCGTTTTTAAGCAGACGCTGCCGCAACTATTCGTTATGGCTGCCACTTCGGGAGCAGTAGGTGTCTTCCTGTCTGGAGCAATCGCATTTATTTCACAGTTCGATGAAATGATACCTTTTGAGAGGATATTTAAGGATTATGAAGATTTTATTGAAATGGGGACCATCATTCTGACTTTGTTTGCCTTAGTGGCTTTATTGGTGGTTTATGTACTGGCTACATTAAGCATGGTAATTAAATATGCTTCCTTCACCGTAATAAAAACGGATGAGGAAATCGTTATTTCCAGAGGGCTTCTCGAAAAAAGACAGCTGACAATCCCTATCCATAAAATACAAGGTATCCGGATCATGGAGAATTTGATTCGAAAGCCATTGGGCTTGGCGACGGTTTATATTGAGTATGCGGGTGGCAGTATGGAAGATAAAGAAAGTCTATCAATCATGCTGTTCCCTTTAATCAGGAAGAAGCATTTACATGAAAAGATCCTGGAGATTTTACCAGTTTATGAAACAACCACTGAGATGACACCGATACCTAAACGTGCACTTTCCCGGTATGTATTTCACAAGTTTCTATACCTTATCCCGATCATAGGTGCCTTGGTATGGTTTTTCAGACCTTGGGGTTATCTTTCCCTTTTGCTTGTACCGTTGGCGATTTTTTGGGCTTACATGCAATATAGAGATGCGGGATGGAACATAGAAGGGAATTTGTTGATATTGAGCAGTCGCTTTTTTTCAAAGCAAACATTAATCATGCAGAGAAGCAGAATTCAATCAATCACATATAAAAAAAGCTGGTTTCAGAATCGAAAAGAATTAGCTACGATTTCAGCATCGGTTAAATCAGGAATCACTTCCCGGGTCGGCATGGTTGCTGATGTGGAAGAAAAGGATTGCCTAATAATTAAATCTTGGTATTTACCTAAAAAAGCAGTCGACTCCCAATGATTTAAAGGAAGAGTCGGCTGTTTGTCCTACCATTTTTTTCTTAAGTATAATGGAGCTGTTAAAAAGCCGGTTGCCAGTCCAGCCAAATGACCGACAACGTTAACTTGCGGTTGAATGAAAGTCATGATGACGGCAATTCCGGTCAGTGTATATACTGTATTTCTTTCGTTGTTCGTAAAATTGGTTTTATTGAACAGGACAAGATATAGAAAGAATCCGAGTAAACCGAAAATTGCTCCGCTAGCCCCAACGTGGTTATATGTCAGTGGGTTAATTAGGAAGGTTGCGATATTCGCAAGGAGTCCTGTCGATAAAAAGAAGATTGAAAACTTGACGGTGCCAAGTAAGTTCTCTAGGAATGGACCAAAGATGGCAAGTGAGAATCCATTAAACAGTAAATGTGTAAACGTGCTATGTAGAAAGATGGGGGTGATTAAACGCCACCATTGTCCATCAGCGATGTATAAGTTAACACCTGTGCCATAATGAAAGAGTACATTGCCGGGAAATATGGGGAAAAGGACGAGAACGAATGCAATCATCATCATGAGTATGAGCACAGTTACAGCTCGATATGAATTTGTGTATTCGCGGAAGCCTTCTGTTCTTGTAAACATAAATTCCTCCTTATTATCGTTTTTAATTAGATACAATATTATCATTTTCAGGTAAAAGAGTCCTCCTAATGATATGCAACTTATTAAATGAATAGAAGAGGTGTCAAAGTGATTAAAGGTATAGGCGTGGACATTACTGAGCTGGATAGAATGGAAACATTGATTAATCGGCAGCCCCGTTTAAAGGAGCGTATATTAACAGAAAGTGAAATTTTGATTTTCGAAAAGTTAAATGGAAGAAGGAAGGTCGAGTATTTTGCTGGGCGTTTTGCGGCAAAGGAGGCTTTTTCAAAAGCGAACGGAACAGGGATCGGTAAGCACTTATCCTTTTTGGATATTGAAATCATCTCGGATGATAAAGGAAAGCCGATGATTTCGAAGCCGTTTTCTGAAGGGGTCCATCTTTCGATTAGCCACAGCAGGGATTATGCGGTTGCGCAAGTCGTAATTGAAGGGTGAATGGAGTTTTGTCCAATCGGGTCATAAACCTTAAGGTTGTCTCATATACATTTAGTGCTATAGGGAGACAAGGCCCGGTAAAAGGTACATGGCAGAGTAGGTGCTCTCGAAAAGTTTTTAGCCGGATCTTAGAATTGGTCCGTGTCTAAAATACTGAGGAATCTAAGACATCAGTCGAGCCAATGTCCGAATCCTGCCTTTTCCTCTCCCTTTTACGTTCAAATGACAAAAAGGGGTTGAAAAGATGAAGAAGATGGTAATGCTTTTTGCAGGGATCATGCTCTTGCTTGCTCTTTCTGCTTGCGGCCAAAAATCACAGAGTGACGTAGTGAGTGAATTGAATGAGAAGCTTGGCGAAATGAAGGGATATAAAGCTAACGCGAAGATGACATTAAAAATGGGGACGGAGCCTCAAGTGTATAAAGTGGAGATTTGGCATAAGGACCCTTCTTTCTACCGCGTAAATCTGAAAAATGAAGAGAAGGATCAAAGCCAGATGATATTGAAAAATGATGATGGTGTATATGTTTTGACGCCAGCTTTGAATAAAAGTTTTAAATTTCAAAGCGAGTGGCCGGAGAACAGCAGTCAGGCCTATTTGTTCGAGTCGTTGGTGAAAGACATTACGGAAGATAAAAGTGCAACATATAAAGAAACGGATAAACATTATGTCTTTGAAACGAAAACGCGCTACCAAAACAATAAAATGTTGCCATATCAAGAGATTACTATAAACAAAAAAGATTTATCTCCAGTCAGTGTAAAAGTCATGGACCCCGATAAGACTGCATTGGTTCTTGTTGAATTCTCAAAAGTTAAATTCAATACGACTTTCGATAAAGATTCATTTGATATGAAGAAAAACATGACAAGTGCACAACTTGAAGCGCCTGTTATGGCAGAAGTCCAAAATGAGGGGTTTGCGGTGAAATACCCTGAAAATATTGGTAATATGAATTTAACGGAAGAAAAAGAAATTACGACGGAAAAGGGAGAGCGTGTCGTTTTGACCTATGAGGGTACAAAAAGTTTTACATTGGTCCAGGAAAAGGCTGAGGTAGTTCAAACATCCGTTTCGACGAATGTGAATGGAGAACCGGTTGATTTGGGTTATACTGTTGGAGCCATGACAGGAAATACGATTGCTTGGACTTTTGAAGGTGTCGATTATATGATTGCATCAAAGGATTTGACACAGGAAGAAATGATAGAAGTCGCCCGTTCGGTTGGGGAAAATCCAGTCAAATAGGATTACATAACAAGCTGATGTTTCCCGTCTCCTTATGAAGGTTTCTTCTAGGTAGGATAGGCGGGAAAGCAGCTTGTTGACATTTTTAATCCTTCCATTTGATTTCGGCTGGCAGCTAGGTAAATTAGAAACAAGGTGAAAAAGCACTTTATATTTCTAGCCGTTGGTTATAGAATGGTCCTATAATGGAACGAAAACTTCGCTACTGGGAAGAATCTTATTGTGAGTGTAGGAAAGAAGGAAAAGGTCTTGGAAACGAAAACATTTCATCGAGATACATGGGCAGAAGTAAATTTGGATAGTATTTTTGAAAATATTTCTTCAATGAAAAAAAGTTTAAGAAAAGGTGTTAGTCTTTTCGCTGTCGTTAAAGCGAATGCTTATGGACACGGGGACTATGAAGTGGCTAAAACGGCGCTTGAAGCGGGGGCGGATTTTTTAAGTGTCGCTTTTTTGGATGAGGCTCTCGCCTTGCGGAAAAAGGGAATATTGGCTCCGATTCTTGTACTTGGGGCATCGAGGCCTGAAAGTGCAGCGCTTGCTGCCGAGTATGGGATTTCCTTGACGGTTTTCGATGTAGCGTGGTTGGAGAAGGCAAAGGATTTGTTGAAACCGGGACAAGTTTTGCAAATCCATGTAAAAGTGGATAGCGGCATGGGGAGAATCGGCATTCGGGATATAGGACAACTCATAAAAGTGGAAAGTTTGCTTGAGAGGGAAGTTTGTTTCAATTTCCAAGGGATATTCACTCATTTCGCGACGGCGGATGAAATAAAGACCGACTTTTATGAAAAGCAGCTTGCTTTCTTTAAAGGAATGCTTTCAAAATTGACCAGAAAGCCGGAATATGTTCATGCAGCCAATAGTGCAGCTTCTTTAAGGTTCACCGATCCAGAATGGAATGCAATAAGAATGGGGATTTCCATGTATGGTTTGAGTCCCTCCATGGAAATGAAGCCGATATTGCCATTTCCATTAAAACAGGCTATATCATTGAGAACGAAGATGGTCGCGGTTAAACAGCTTTCCAAGGGTGAAAGCGTTAGTTATGGGGCTACTTATACGGCTGAAGGTGATGAATGGATTGGGACTTTGCCAATCGGTTATGCTGACGGCTGGATCCGTAAGCTTCAAGGTCAGGAAGTTCTTGTGGATGGAAAAAGAGTACCCATAGTCGGAAGGATTTGCATGGATCAATGCATGATCAAGCTGCCTGGACCATACCCAGTAGGAACAGAGGTTACATTAATGGGGAATGATGGCGATGAATCGATCACTGTCGATGAGATAGCGGCAAAACTGGAAACGATCAACTATGAGGTAACATGTATGATAGCAGCAAGAGTGCCCCGCATATATATTAAAGACAATCAGATGAATCATGTACGTAATTTCATTTTGGAATGACCGGATTGTAAAAAAATCCTAAGATTGTGAATAAGATTTCCTTTATTATGCTGATAATAAGATTTAGAATAGAATATACTCTTTGCAGATAGGCAATTTAATGGTAATATTGAAAAGGATATATAATAAAGGTGTGTAGTGATGGTGGAGGTGTATGTTTGTGTCTGAATCCAGCGCAACAAGAGAGATATTAATTCGATTACCTCAAAATTTTTTAACAGAGTTAGATGGGTATGCGAGTGAGGAAAATGTGAATCGCAGTGAATTTATTTATCGTGCCACAAAAATGTATCTTCGCGAACGTAAAAAGAAAGAGTTTCGTGAATCGATGAAACGCGGTTATATTGAAATGGCGGCCATTAATTTAACGATTGCTTCTGAAGCCTTCCAGGCTGAATTCGAGGCTGGTCATTGCGTTGAACGATTAGTTAGCGGAGGCTGAGCCATTGATTGTTGTTAAGCGTGGTGACGTATACTTCGCAGACCTTTCCCCGGTGGTTGGTTCAGAGCAGGGTGGGACCCGTCCGGTACTAATTTTACAAAACGATATTGGTAATCGCTTTAGTCCGACTGTGATCGTGGCAGCCATTACAGCTCAAATTCAAAAAGCGAAATTGCCTACACATGTTGAGATTAATGCAAAAAAATACGGATTCGAGCGAGATTCCGTCATTTTATTAGAACAGATCCGGACAATTGATAAGCAGCGTTTAACTGATAAAATTACGCATCTTGACGAACCGATGATGCAAAAAGTCAATGAAGCTTTGCAAATCAGTTTAGGCCTCATTGAGTTTTAAAGAAAATTTTTCCCGTTAAACCGGGCGTTATTATAATACAAATCATTCCTTATGCTATTTTAGATGGCACGATTCCTGCAAATGCGGGAATCGTGTTTTTTTGTGAAATAACAATAACATCAACATATGTCCATAAAACATCAGCAGGAAATATGAGAAAATTGACGAATAAAAACATTATACAGTTAGATATTGAATAGAACGTTCTTTGTTTTTATAGTATCTCCCTAACTTTTCTTTAATTGATGTTTTTCTTACTTGAATTTTGGGTATGTATTTATGTTGTAACTACTTAAAAAAAGCAAAATTGTAGTGGGGGAACTCCAATAAAATCCAGATGGGAATAAGATTACAGTTAGTTAACATCCTTGTGACGAGGACAGGGGAAACATAGCATTTGTGTTAGAATGGGAGGATATTATGAATCAATTGGTTTACGATTTTATTAAGCAAAATCAGGATTACATCCTTACTGAGTGGATGGGCATCATGAAGGAAAGTACGGATGAAAGATTAATTAAAGTCGTCTCAGATCGAATGTTCACGCAAACGAGCAGTGAATTTATAGATATGATCATCACGAACGTTGATAGTAAAACCAAGGAATTCACATTGAAGCTTTCTGATTTTGCCGAGAAAGTCGTCCAATTGGGATGGCCTCTTACTTTCGTCAATGAAGGACTTCATAAATTCACACTAATTGTCATTAATGGAATGGTGGAAAAGGGCCTGGTTACTCCTGATAATCAAGTCAATCTTGTTAATCATTTGGATAAATGGGCCACACCAATAAATAATGAAATAGTCAATATATATACTCAAACTTGGGAAAGAACGGTTTCCATGCAAAAAATAGCGTTGCAAGAACTTTCGGCTCCGCTCATTCCTGTATTGGAAGGCATTACGGTAATGCCGCTGATTGGTACGATTGATACGGAACGTGCCAAACAGATAATGGAAAACCTGTTGACTGGCGTGGTTAAGCATAGATCTGAAGTTGTTCTTATTGATATAACGGGCGTGCCGGTAGTGGATACGATGGTTGCCCATCATATCATTCAAGCTGCGGAAGCGGTCCGATTGGTGGGCGCCAAATGTATACTCTGCGGCATCCGCCCTGAAATAGCCCAAACCATAGTTAATCTTGGAATTAATTTAAATGAAGTGATTACAAAAAATACATTGAAAAAAGGGATAGAAGTTGCGTTGGAATTAACGAGCCGTAAGATCGTAAAGGTGGAGGGATAAGTATGAGGATTCCGATATTAAAGCTTTATGACTGCTTGTTAGTATCTATACAGTGGGAATTGGATGATGTGACAGCCCTTCAATTCCAAGAGGATTTACTGCATAAGATTCATGAAACAAGCGCGAATGGCGTTGTCATAGATATTACCTCAATAGATTTTATTGATTCTTTTATCGCAAAGGTATTAGGCGATGTCTTTAGCATGTCTAAGCTTATGGGGGCCAAAGTTGTAATTACGGGGATCCAGCCTGCTGTTGCAATAACATTAATTGAACTGGGAATTAGTCTCGAAGATGTTCTGACAGCATTAGACTTAGAGAAAGGCCTGGAGAAATTACAACAGGAATTGGGGGATTAAAGAATGGAGTTCCAATCCTGCGTAAAAATCATAAATGAATGGGACATCGTAGCTGCAAGGCAGCTCGGAAGAAATGTCGCTAAAGAGCTGGGGTTCGGTACTGTAGACCAGGCCAGGATCACGACGGCCATTAGCGAATTGGCCCGAAACATATACCTATATGCTGGACAAGGCAGTGTTAGCATAGAAAAGCTAAATATAAATGGGAAGTCAGGATTGAAAATCATTGCAGAGGACCAAGGGCCGGGAATTGAGGATATCCGCAGAGTCATGGAAGATGGATATACCACCTCGGGGGGACTGGGTGCAGGACTTCCTGGAGCCAAACGTTTAATGGATGACTTTGATATTGAATCGATACCAGGTGAAGGGACTAAGATTATCGCAACGAAATGGCTCCGTTAGGGGGGGACTATGGATATTAGGGAGAACATGGAGAAAAAGTATCATGAGGCGCTTTCTACTTATCTTAAAGACAAAAATGAGCAGGCACTCTACCAAGGGCAAAAGATTAGCCGCCTACATATCAAATACAATATATCTCCAGAAGAAATCATCAGTATGCATAAAAATAACTTGATGGAACTTTACCCGGAATTACCGGGAAAAGTATTGGATTCTTTTGATTTTCTGTTAGAAGTCATGATGGGCTATGGCATTGCATACCGTGAGCATCAAAGCCTTAGACATCAGCAGCAGGAACTGAAAACGGAAATCGAGATAGCGGCAAATGTTCAACATACTCTTTTGGAAACGAAAATCCCTGATATCAAAGCTCTTGAAATTGGAGCAATCAGTGTTCCGGCGAGGCAGATGAACGGGGATTACTATCACTTCGTCCAAGATGAAAATGAGCGGTTAGGGGTAGGAATAGCCGATGTCATTGGAAAGGGGATTCCTGCTGCATTGTGCATGTCGATGATCAAATATGCGATGGACAGTCTTCCGGAGCATCGTCATGAACCGAAGAGTGTGCTTGAGAGCCTGAACCGTGTTGTAGAGCATAATGTGGATCCAAGCATGTTCATAACCATGTTCTATGGCTTATATGATCCGCATGACAGGCAATTCTCCTATGCTTCAGCCGGACATGAACCTGGTTTTTACTATGACGCCGCAACGGGTACTTTTAGCGATTTGGATGCAAAGGGCTTGTTGCTTGGAGTCGATAAAAAAACAAGGTATCGCCAATATGAAAAAACGGTGAATCATGGAGACATGATCATTTTATTATCTGACGGAGTAACGGAGTGCCGGACGAATGATGGGTTCATAGAAAGGGAAACACTTATTGGTTTCATTAAAAAGAATATGCATTTGCAAGCCCAGGAAATGGTGAATAATATATATAAACAATTGGAGAAAATGCAGAACTTCCAGCTGAGGGATGATTTTACATTAATAATTTTAAAATCAAATGTTTAGTATTTTTTCTGCTGGGTATAGATATAGGAATGAAGAGGATTTGAAGAGGTGGGTCATTGATGAATATAACTGTAGATGTTAATGAATTGAATTCTGAATTTATTGTAAAACTAAAAGGTGAAATCGATGCATATACTGCCCCGAAATTAAGGGAATCACTATTTCCGATTTCGGAGAAGGATAATGTTTCGATTACTATTGATTTAACTGAAGTTTCTTATATGGATAGTACGGGACTTGGGGTGTTTGTCGGTGCTTTCAAAAGTGTAAGGGCACATAATGGCGAATTCACTTTAGTTGGCTTATCAGAAAGGTTACGACGTTTATTTGATATTACAGGTCTTGCAGATATCATTGATATAAAAAGTGGTACAGAGGGTGGGTTAGAATGAGTCAAGTATATGATTACATCGAAATGAAAATACCTGCAAAACCAGAATTCATCGGTGTCATTCGTTTAACGCTTTCTGGGATAGGAAGCCGGATGGGATTTGCGTATGATGAAATTGAGGATTTGAAAATCGCTACAAGTGAGGCTTGTACAAATGCGGTACAGCATGCATATAAAGATTCTGAAAAAGGTGAAGTGAAAGTAAGTTTCGGCCTTTATCCTGACCGCTTGGAGGTCATGGTTTCTGATAGTGGTAAGAGCTGTAATTTCGAAGAGGTCCGTCAAGGGATCGGACCATACGAAAATGGACAAAAAGTCGAACTTTTGAGAGAAGGAGGCTTGGGTCTTTACCTTATTGAAACTCTGATGGATGATGTGAAAATTCATCAGCATGATGGGGTTACAGTATTTATGACTAAGTTTTTAGAAGGAGAGCAGGTGGAGATGGATGCAAAAACAGTCTCAACCTAACCAGGCACAAAGAGAACAGGTAAATGAATGGATTAGGGCTTACCAGCAGAATCAAGATGAGGAAGCACAGAGCAATCTAGTCATCCATTATAAAAGTTTGGTTGAAACAATCTCCCGTAAGTATGCGAAAGGTAAATCATTCCAGGAGGATATCTCCCAAGTCGGCATGATTGGTTTGTTAGGTGCCATTCGCCGATATGATGAATCTTTCGGTAAGAGCTTTGAGGCATTTGCTGTCCCTACTATAATCGGCGAAATCAAACGGTTCCTGCGTGACAAAACATGGAGTGTCCATGTACCAAGGAGAATTAAGGAACTTGGTCCGAAAATCAGGGTGACTGTCGAGGAATTAACTACAACCCTGCATCGTTCACCAAGAATAGATGAAATAGCCGACAGTATAGGCGTGACTGAAGAAGAAGTTTTAGAGGCGATGGAAATGGGAAAAAGCTATCAAGCTTTATCCGTGGATCACTCTATTGAGGCGGATTCTGATGGGGGTACTGTCACATTGCTTGATATATTCGGGAATGTCGATGAAGGTTTTGAAAAGGTCAATCAGAGACTTGTACTTGAAAAGGTACTCCATGTGCTGAGTGACCGTGAAAAGATGATCATTCAACATACTTATTTAGAGAATTTAAGCCAGAAAGAAGCGGGCGATAAACTGGGGATTTCCCAAATGCATGTCTCAAGGCTTCAGCGCCGCGCGATCAAAAAGCTTCAAGAAGCCATTAATGCTGAAAACTCGGAGTTAATTCAGTGATCAAAGATATTCTGAGGGGAGAAAAAATAGAAGTCCTTGTCTCGCAATCGTCTAAAAACGGGATGGTTTATTGTGGTGATGATTACTTTTTTCTTCATACGAAAGAATACTTTGTCTGTGTATTGGCAGATGGTCTGGGCAGCGGGAAAAATGCTTACGATTCCTCCCATGCCGTCATCGAGGAAGTTAAACGAAATCATGAGTTGGATGTTGAATCCCTAATGGCAGTGTGCAATCAAGTTTTGGTCAATAAGCGGGGAGCAGCCGTTTCCATTTTGAAGATTTTTTATGACAAGAATGAATTTGTATACAGTTCAGTTGGTAACATCCGCTTTTTCCTGTATAACCCCAGTGACGATAAACTCGTTTACCCTTTACCTGTTACAGGGTATTTATCAGGAAGGAAACAAAAATACAGGACGCAGAGATACAAATATGAACCAAATGCAAAATTCATTCTTCATTCAGATGGTTTGGAACTTAAGGGAGCTAAATCCTTTTTGAAAAGGCTGGTCCCTATCGATAAGAACGCCCAATGCATATTAGCAAGCAGTCCATTAACTGCAGATGATACAACGTTCATTTTAGGAAGCTTACTTTCGCCGTAATTCGGAGGTAAGCTTTTTTGTATGGAATTCGCAACTTCATCCCTCATTTGCTAGACTATATATATCAGATCAAAACGTTGGAGGTAGACATAATGATCGTTGTAGAAGATACATTAAAAGAGTTGATTAAACAAATATCAAATGAGCTGACTTTAAAAAATCATCAAGTCCAAAACGTCATACAGATGCTTCAAGAGGGTAATACTGTCCCCTTTATTGCCCGGTATAGAAAAGAAATGACGGGTTCACTTGATGAAGTGCAGATTCGTTCCATTATGGAAAGGTGGAACTATCTAGAAAACCTTGGCCAGAGGAAAGCGGAAGTAACGCGTTCGATTGGTGAACAAGGGAAATTGACGGAAGAATTAACAAGACAAATCGAAAAAGCTACAAAACTGCAGGAAGTCGAGGATTTATACAGGCCGTTCAAACAAAAAAGGAGAACGAAAGCAACGGTCGCTAAAGAAAAGGGTCTTGAACCATTGGCTAATTGGCTTTTGGAATGTCAATTGCATGCTCGGGTTAGTGAAAAAGCTGCAGAATTCATATCGGCAGAAAAAGAAGTTTCATCTATTGAAGAGGCTATTGCGGGAGCGCAGGATATCATAGCTGAACATATTTCCGATGATGCAGAATTAAGGAAGTGGATAAGGGCTGAAATTTTCAAGGCTGGAAAAGTGGTTTCAACCGTGAAAAATGAAGAAAAGGATGAGAAGAAAATCTTCGAGATGTACTATGAATATGAGGAGCCGGTTCAAAGAATCGTGCCGCATCGGGTGTTGGCACTGAATAGAGGTGAAAAGGAAGAGGTTATACGAATCTCCATTCATCCTCGGACTGAAATCATCATTGGTCATCTGGAACGGAAAATCATTAAAAATAACAAATCTGAGGCCCAGGTGGTTCTTAAATCTGCGATTGAGGATGGGCTCAAACGTTTGATCATGCCTTCTGTAGAACGGGAAATCAGAAAAGAGCTGACGGAAAAAGCTGAGGATCAGGCTATCCATATTTTCTCTGAAAACCTCAGGAACCTGCTCTTGCAGCCCCCGCTTAAAGGGAAAGTGGTCCTAGCCTTAGATCCGGCATATCGGACTGGGTGTAAGTTGGCTGTCATCGATGAAACCGGAAAGGTACTCGATATCAGTGTGATCTATCCGCATCCGCCTGCTGCGAAGCTTAATGCTGCCCGTGAAAAAACGATCGAAATACTTCAGCGGTTCTCGGTTGAGATCGTGGCAATCGGCAATGGTACGGCATCGCGTGAATCAGAGCAATTCATCGCAGATACTATAAAAGAAGTGGAAGGGAATATATCATATATAATTGTTAATGAAGCGGGTGCCAGCGTTTATTCAGCCTCGGATATAGCCCGTGAAGAGTTTCCGGATCTTCAAGTAGAACAGAGAAGTGCAGTTTCGATAGGAAGAAGGCTTCAAGATCCCCTTGCTGAACTTGTTAAAATTGACCCCCAATCCGTAGGGGTAGGGCAGTATCAACATGATGTGTCCCAGAAAAAGTTAACGGAATCCCTCACCTTTGTAGTGGAAACAGCTGTTAACCAAGTGGGAGTGAATGTCAATACCGCTTCATCGTCTCTATTACAATATGTAGCTGGTTTATCAAAGTCGGTTGCTCAAAATATTGTGAAGAAAAGGGAAGAGGAAGGGAAGTTTTCAAGCAGGAAGGAATTAAAGAAAATTCCCCGGCTTGGTGCTAAAACATATGAACAATGTATAGGGTTCTTACGTATCATTAATGGAAATGAACCTTTGGATCAAACTGCGATACACCCTGAGAACTATAGTGCCGTGAATAAATTATTAAAGAAAATGGGATTTACATCTGAAGATTTAGGCAGTAACGCATTGAATGAAGAGTTAGGTAAACTGAATCCGGCTGATTTGGTCGATGAATTGGAAATTGGGGAAATTACGATTAAAGATATCATAGAAGATTTGATGAAACCGGGAAGAGATCCTCGCGATGAATTATCAAAACCACTGCTTAAGCAGGATGTACTAAAAATGGAGGATCTGCAAACTGGGATGGAATTACAAGGTACAGTGAGGAATGTTGTGGACTTCGGTGCGTTTGTGGACATCGGTGTCAAACAGGATGGACTGGTGCATATTTCTAAACTGAGCAACCGGTTTGTAAAACACCCATTGGATGTAGTTGCCGTTGGGGATGTTGTGACGGTTTGGGTCGAATTGGTTGACCCCAAAAAGCAAAGGGTATCTTTAACGATGCTCGAGCCAAAGGATCAAAACTAGCCTGTGGTAAGCTCCTTCTATATTAGAAGGAGTTTTTTTTGAAGCGATGCATTTATATTTGGAGCACAGTTGGATTTATACCCTGAGACTTTCTTTCTTTTGATAAAAAAACCAACATTGATTCAACATCTTCACTTGATAATAATCCTTTTCATAAAAGGCTTTGCGGATTTGATTCTGGAACCAATTAGGCATAGCTTTTCCTCCCTTAGTTTCCTATTGTATTATTAGTCTATGTTATAATGGGTTGTCATGTTACCAAAGAAAGGGAGGGGGAAATGGATAATCGGCAATTGCAAAAACTAGTAGAAGAAATTTCGATGAAAGACTTTAAAAAGACATTTAAACACAAAGCCATTTTTAATCCGCGTCTCCGAACAACAGGAGGACGATACTTGCTTCGTTCACACAATATAGAAATCAATAAGAAGTATCTTGATGAACGCGGTGTGGAAGAAATCATTGGAATCATTAAGCATGAATTGTGTCATTATCATTTGCACATCGAGAAGAAGGGGTACCAGCATCGTGATGCGGACTTTAAACATTTACTCAAAATAGTGGGAGCACCAAGATTTTGCGAGCCGCTGCCATCTAACCAATTAAAGAAAAAGATGAATACTATTCAATATAAATGTGAAGACTGTCAGCAGGTATATATAAGAAGAAAACGAATCGACACGACCCGTTTCGTTTGTGGTAAATGCCGTGGATCATTGATTTACCAAGGGTTTAAGGAGTGAATAACAAAATTATAAAAAAATACAAAAGAACTCTTGACTTTAAGTTGTAACCTCTTTATAATCATAAGAGTCGACAAGATAACAACTTGTCTTAACGACAAACACTAAGGTCCTTGAGCGTAAAAAAGGAACCCAATTTTCATTATTCCGCAGTAGCTCAGTGGTAGAGCATTCGGCTGTTAACCGAACGGTCGTAGGTTCGAGTCCTACCTGCGGAGCCATTTTTTTGGGGAAGTACTCAAGAGGCTGAAGAGGCGCCCCTGCTAAGGGTGTAGGTCGCGTAAGCGGCGCGAGGGTTCAAATCCCTCCTTCTCCGCCAGCTGCATATTTTATCAAGGCCCATTGGTCAAGCGGTTAAGACACCGCCCTTTCACGGCGGTAACACGGGTTCGAATCCCGTATGGGTCACTTTCTTATACATTATCATGTTGGTCCCGTGGTGTAGCGGTTAACATGCCTGCCTGTCACGCAGGAGATCGCGGGTTCGATTCCCGTCGGGACCGCCATTTTTTTTTAAAAACACTTGCTAAAATAATATTATCGTGATATAATATTATCCTGGCTGTTAATTAATAATTAGTAATTGTTTATTGGGCTATAGCCAAGCGGTAAGGCAACGGATTTTGATTCCGTCATGCGAAGGTTCGATCCCTTCTAGCCCAGCCATTTTATTTAGAGCCATTAGCTCAGTTGGTAGAGCATCTGACTTTTAATCAGAGGGTCGAAGGTTCGAATCCTTCATGGCTCACCATTTGTTTTCGCGGGTGTGGCGGAATTGGCAGACGCACCAGACTTAGGATCTGGCGCCGCAAGGCGTGGGGGTTCAAGTCCCTTCACCCGCACTGATATTTTCTTCTTGACATCAAGTTGAAAAGGTGTTAAACTTACAAAGTCGCTTTCGCGGTCGTGGCGGAATGGCAGACGCGCTAGGTTGAGGGCCTAGTGGGGGAGACCCCGTGGAGGTTCGACTCCTCTCGGCCGCACCAATAACATCATAGAAATTAGCGCCCGTAGCTCAATTGGATAGAGCATCTGACTACGAATCAGAAGGTTGTAGGTTCGACTCCCGCCGGGCGCACCATATTTTACGGGAAGTAGCTCAGCTTGGTAGAGCACTTGGTTTGGGACCAAGGGGTCGCAGGTTCGAATCCTGTCTTCCCGACCATTCTTTCTTAAAATATTTAAAAATTAAATGCGGGTGTAGTTTAGTGGTAAAACCTCAGCCTTCCAAGCTGATGATGAGAGTTCGATTCTCTTCACCCGCTCCATTATTGCTCTTTGAAAACTGAACAAAACAAAGCGCCAACGTTAAATTTTAAGTGAGCACACACTATCAAAAAAGCAAATGAGCAAGTCAAACATTTCTTCGGAGAGTTTGATCCTGGCTCAGGACGAACGCTGGCGGCGTGCCTAATACATGCAAGTCGAGCGAATCGACGGGAGCTTGCTCCCTGAGGTTAGCGGCGGACGGGTGAGTAACACGTGGGCAACCTGCCTATAAGACTGGGATAACTTCGGGAAACCGGAGCTAATACCGGATACGTTCTTTTCTCGCATGAGAGAAGATGGAAAGACGGTTTACGCTGTCACTTATAGATGGGCCCGCGGCGCATTAGCTAGTTGGTGAGGTAATGGCTCACCAAGGCGACGATGCGTAGCCGACCTGAGAGGGTGATCGGCCACACTGGGACTGAGACACGGCCCAGACTCCTACGGGAGGCAGCAGTAGGGAATCTTCCGCAATGGACGAAAGTCTGACGGAGCAACGCCGCGTGAACGAAGAAGGCCTTCGGGTCGTAAAGTTCTGTTGTTAGGGAAGAACAAGTACCAGAGTAACTGCTGGTACCTTGACGGTACCTAACCAGAAAGCCACGGCTAACTACGTGCCAGCAGCCGCGGTAATACGTAGGTGGCAAGCGTTGTCCGGAATTATTGGGCGTAAAGCGCGCGCAGGTGGTTCCTTAAGTCTGATGTGAAAGCCCACGGCTCAACCGTGGAGGGTCATTGGAAACTGGGGGACTTGAGTGCAGAAGAGGAAAGTGGAATTCCAAGTGTAGCGGTGAAATGCGTAGAGATTTGGAGGAACACCAGTGGCGAAGGCGACTTTCTGGTCTGTAACTGACACTGAGGCGCGAAAGCGTGGGGAGCAAACAGGATTAGATACCCTGGTAGTCCACGCCGTAAACGATGAGTGCTAAGTGTTAGAGGGTTTCCGCCCTTTAGTGCTGCAGCTAACGCATTAAGCACTCCGCCTGGGGAGTACGGCCGCAAGGCTGAAACTCAAAGGAATTGACGGGGGCCCGCACAAGCGGTGGAGCATGTGGTTTAATTCGAAGCAACGCGAAGAACCTTACCAGGTCTTGACATCCTCTGACAACCCTAGAGATAGGGCTTTCCCCTTCGGGGGACAGAGTGACAGGTGGTGCATGGTTGTCGTCAGCTCGTGTCGTGAGATGTTGGGTTAAGTCCCGCAACGAGCGCAACCCTTGATCTTAGTTGCCAGCATTCAGTTGGGCACTCTAAGGTGACTGCCGGTGACAAACCGGAGGAAGGTGGGGATGACGTCAAATCATCATGCCCCTTATGACCTGGGCTACACACGTGCTACAATGGATGGTACAAAGGGCTGCAAACCTGCGAAGGTAAGCGAATCCCATAAAGCCATTCTCAGTTCGGATTGCAGGCTGCAACTCGCCTGCATGAAGCCGGAATCGCTAGTAATCGCGGATCAGCATGCCGCGGTGAATACGTTCCCGGGCCTTGTACACACCGCCCGTCACACCACGAGAGTTTGTAACACCCGAAGTCGGTGAGGTAACCTTTATGGAGCCAGCCGCCTAAGGTGGGACAGATGATTGGGGTGAAGTCGTAACAAGGTAGCCGTATCGGAAGGTGCGGCTGGATCACCTCCTTTCTAAGGATAATTACGAGAGCGCTTTTGTTTTGTTCAGTTTTGAATGAGTAATTCATTCAAATAGGAAAGACAAGCATCACGATGTGATGTCATTCTTTCTGCATTGTTCCTTGAAAACTAGATAATAGATAGAAGGCAATTAATTTTTTTCAAAGCATCTGTAAGATCTTTTTTAACGGTTAAGTTAGAAAGGGCGCACGGTGGATGCCTTGGCACTAGGAGCCGATGAAGGACGGGACTAACACCGATATGCTTCGGGGAGCTGTAAGTAAGCTTTGATCCGGAGATTTCCGAATGGGGAAACCCACTGTTCGTAATGGAACAGTATCTTTACCTGAATACATAGGGTACTGAAGGCAGACCCGGGGAACTGAAACATCTAAGTACCCGGAGGAAGAGAAAGCAAACGCGATTTCCTGAGTAGCGGCGAGCGAAACGGAATTAGCCCAAACCAAGAGGCTTGCCTCTTGGGGTTGTAGGACACTCAACATGGAGTTACAAAGGAACGGGGTAAATGAAGCGACCTGGAAAGGTCCGTCGAAGAAGGTAAAAACCCTGTAGTTGAAACTTCGTTCCCTCCTGAGTGGATCCTGAGTACGGCGGGACACGAGAAATCCCGTCGGAAGCAGGGAGGACCATCTCCCAAGGCTAAATACTCCCTAGTGACCGATAGTGAACCAGTACCGTGAGGGAAAGGTGAAAAGCACCCCGGAAGGGGAGTGAAATAGATCCTGAAACCGTGTGCCTACAAGTAGTCAAAGCCCGTTAATGGGTAATGGCGTGCCTTTTGTAGAATGAACCGGCGAGTTACGATTTCATGCGAGGTTAAGTTGATAAGACGGAGCCGCAGCGAAAGCGAGTCTGAATAGGGCGAATGAGTATGAGGTCGTAGACCCGAAACCAGGTGATCTACCCATGTCCAGGGTGAAGTTCAGGTAACACTGAATGGAGGCCCGAACCCACGCACGTTGAAAAGTGCGGGGATGAGGTGTGGGTAGCGGAGAAATTCCAATCGAACCTGGAGATAGCTGGTTCTCTCCGAAATAGCTTTAGGGCTAGCCTCAAGATGAGAGTATTGGAGGTAGAGCACTGATTGGACTAGGGGCCCCCAACGGGTTACCGAATTCAGTCAAACTCCGAATGCCAAATACTTATTCTTGGGAGTCAGACTGCGAGTGATAAGATCCGTAGTCGAAAGGGAAACAGCCCAGACCACCAGCTAAGGTCCCAAAGTATACGTTAAGTGGAAAAGGATGTGGAGTTGCTTAGACAACCAGGATGTTGGCTTAGAAGCAGCCACCATTTAAAGAGTGCGTAATAGCTCACTGGTCGAGTGACTCCGCGCCGAAAATGTACCGGGGCTAAACGTATCACCGAAGCTGTGGATTGACACCATTGGGTGTCAGTGGTAGGAGAGCGTTCTAAGGGCGTTGAAGTCAGACCGGAAGGACTGGTGGAGCGCTTAGAAGTGAGAATGCCGGTATGAGTAGCGAAAGAAGGGTGAGAATCCCTTCCACCGAATGCCTAAGGTTTCCTGAGGAAGGCTCGTCCGCTCAGGGTTAGTCGGGACCTAAGCCGAGGCCGAAAGGCGTAGGCGATGGACAACAGGTTGATATTCCTGTACCACCTATACATCGTTTGAACGATGGGGGACGCAGAAGGATAGGGTAAGCGCGCTGTTGGATATGCGCGTCCAAGCAGTTAGGCCGGAAACGAGGCAAATCCCGTTTCCATTAAGGCGGAGCTGTGATGGCGAGGGAAATATAGTACCGAAGTTCCTGATTCCACGCTGCCAAGAAAAGCCTCTAGTGAGATGTAAGGTGCCCGTACCGCAAACCGACACAGGTAGGCGAGGAGAGAATCCTAAGGTGTGCGAGAGAACTCTCGTTAAGGAACTCGGCAAAATGACCCCGTAACTTCGGGAGAAGGGGTGCTTTTTAGGGTGAATAGCCCAGAAAAGCCGCAGTGAATAGGCCCAGGCGACTGTTTAGCAAAAACACAGGTCTCTGCGAAGCCGCAAGGCGAAGTATAGGGGCTGACACCTGCCCGGTGCTGGAAGGTTAAGGGGAGAGGTTAGCGCAAGCGAAGCTTTGAACCGAAGCCCCAGTAAACGGCGGCCGTAACTATAACGGTCCTAAGGTAGCGAAATTCCTTGTCGGGTAAGTTCCGACCCGCACGAAAGGTGTAACGATCTGGGCACTGTCTCAACGAGAGACTCGGTGAAATTATAGTACCTGTGAAGATGCAGGTTACCCGCGACAGGACGGAAAGACCCCGTGGAGCTTTACTGCAGCCTGATATTGAATTTTGGTACAGCTTGTACAGGATAGGTAGGAGCCTGAGAAGCCGGAGCGCTAGCTTCGGTGGAGGCGTTGGTGGGATACTACCCTGGCTGTATTGAAATTCTAACCCGCGCCCCTTATCGGGGTGGGAGACAGTGTCAGGTGGGCAGTTTGACTGGGGCGGTCGCCTCCTAAAGAGTAACGGAGGCGCCCAAAGGTTCCCTCAGAATGGTTGGAAATCATTCGTAGAGTGTAAAGGCACAAGGGAGCTTGACTGCGAGACCTACAAGTCGAGCAGGGACGAAAGTCGGGCTTAGTGATCCGGTGGTTCCGCATGGAAGGGCCATCGCTCAACGGATAAAAGCTACCCCGGGGATAACAGGCTTATCTCCCCCAAGAGTCCACATCGACGGGGAGGTTTGGCACCTCGATGTCGGCTCATCGCATCCTGGGGCTGTAGTCGGTCCCAAGGGTTGGGCTGTTCGCCCATTAAAGCGGTACGCGAGCTGGGTTCAGAACGTCGTGAGACAGTTCGGTCCCTATCCGTCGCGGGCGCAGGAAATTTGAGAGGAGCTGTCCTTAGTACGAGAGGACCGGGATGGACGCACCGCTGGTGTACCAGTTGTCTTGCCAAAGGCATAGCTGGGTAGCTACGTGCGGACGGGATAAGTGCTGAAAGCATCTAAGCATGAAGCCCCCCTCAAGATGAGATTTCCCATGGCGCAAGCTAGTAAGATCCCTGAAAGATGATCAGGTTGATAGGTCAGAGGTGGAAGCGTGGCGACATGTGGAGCTGACTGATACTAATAGATCGAGGACTTAACCAACGCTTTAAAAAAATGAAATACCTTCTTATTATTATCTAGTTTTGAAGGAATGAAAATTTCTTCTTGCATTTTGATTTCATACATGTTATGATAGTAAATGTGCAAAAAAAGATTAAATGTTTGGTGACGATAGCGAAGAGGTCACACCCGTTCCCATTCCGAACACGGCAGTTAAGCTCTTCAGCGCCGATGGTAGTTGGGGGTTTCCCCCTGTGAGAGTAGGACGTCGCCAAGCTATAATCTTTGTATTCTTTTTGAGTAATCGGGAATACTATTTTTATAAAAGAAGCATTTATACCGTCGCGGGGTGGAGCAGTCCGGTAGCTCGTCGGGCTCATAACCCGAAGGTCGCAGGTTCAAATCCTGTCCCCGCAATCATGAAAAAAACGAAACCCAGGTTTCGTTTTTTTGTTTTATCCGAAATTAGAATAATTATGTCCTTAACTTATTTGTTTCTTCTTTTGAAACAAGGTAAACTACATATAGAATGGTTTTTGTTCCATAATATTTCGTTTATGGTTCTTGACATGAACTTTAGGACGTTTTCCTAATAATGATAAAGGTGATTGATATATGCAACAGGTTGAATGGATTTCTCAGAATGAGGAAGAAACAGTGCGATTTGCGCAGGAATTGGCACAAAAGCTTTCAAGCGGCGATGTGCTGGCTTTAGAAGGTGATTTGGGTGCAGGGAAGACGGCATTCACAAAAGGATTGGCTCAAGGATTAGGTGTTACCAGAATGGTGAATAGCCCTACCTTTACGATAATAAAGGAATACATGGGACGTTTGCCTTTACATCATATGGATGTATATCGGGTAAGTGAATCGGAAGAAGATTTAGGATTTGAAGAATATTTTGATGGTGATGGTGTGACTGTCGTTGAATGGGCCCATTTAATAAAGGATCACCTTCCGGAGGAAATCTTGACCATTTATATTTATCGCCTGAGCGATACAAGCCGGCGATTTGTTCTGGAAGCCAAAGGCGAACGATATGTAAAGTTATGTAAGGAGATTATTTGATGAAGGTTTTAGCTATAGATACATCGAATTTCACATTAGGGGTTTCCCTGGTAAACGGGAGCCAAGTAATTGGTGAGTATACGACGAACCTAAAGAAAAATCATTCGGTGCGGGTTATGCCAGCAATTGAAACACTGCTGAGGGATTGTGATACTAAACCGAAGGATTTGACTAAGATAGTGGTCGCTCAAGGCCCAGGATCCTATACAGGCGTCAGGATTGGAGTGACGATTGCAAAAAGCTTGGCCTGGACACTTCAGATTCCGTTATCGGGTGTTTCCAGCTTAGAGGTTTTAGCAGCTAATGGACGTTATTTTAACGGGTTGATCTCTCCGTTGTTCGATGCTAGAAGAGGGCAGATTTATACTGGATTATATGAAATGGAAAATAACTCTTTAAAGACAGTCATTGAAGATTGTAATATTTTATCCTCTGAGTGGGCGAATCAATTGATGGAATTAAATCGTCCCGTTTTATTCGTTGGTCAAGATGTGGACATCCACCGGGATGCAATTACGGAAGCTTTAGGCGAATTAGCTGTATTTGCTCCGGTACAGTCATATAACTCAAGACCAAGCGAACTGGCATTCCTTGGTCTTGATAAGACTGAAGTCGATGTTCACCAGTTTGTACCGAATTATATCCGCATGGCTGAAGCAGAAGCTAAGTGGCTTGAACAGCAGGGGAAATAAACAAGGAAAGCGACCGATTATTATGAGTAAAACATTGACGTTCCGAAAGATGAATACGGAAGATATCGACCAAGTGCTAATTGTGGAAAAGCAGTCCTTCACTTTGCCTTGGAGCCGGGAAGCTTTTTTTAACGAACTGAATCATAATCAATATGCTGTATACATGGTGATAGAAGATGAAGGGAAAATTGCCGGTTATTGCGGTGCGTGGATCGTCATTGATGAATCGCACATTACCAATATAGCGATATTGCCAGAATACCGAGGGCAAAAGCTTGGGGAAGCTTTGCTCAGGAAGATGATTGAAATCTCCATATCGATGGGTGTGGTCAGGATGACGCTTGAGGTACGGGTCAGTAATACAATAGCCATTTCGCTTTATGAAAAACTTGGTTTCCAAAAGGGTGGAATCCGAAAAAATTATTATACGGACAATCAAGAAGATGCTTATGTTATGTGGGTGAATTTTTCATGAAAAAAGATCAATTTATATTAGGAATTGAAACGAGCTGCGATGAAACTGCGGCAGCTGTCATAAAAAATGGAACGGAGATACTGAGTAATGTCGTGGCTTCACAAATCGAAAGCCATAAACGTTTTGGCGGTGTCGTCCCGGAAATAGCTTCCCGTCATCATGTAGAACAAATTACGATCGTTCTTGAAGAAGCATTGGTGCAAGCCGGTGTGACATATGAAGACTTGGATGCCATTGCCGTTACAGAAGGTCCCGGACTGGTAGGGGCACTGTTAATAGGCGTGAATGCGGCGAAGGCTGTAGCTTTCGCACATGGAATACCGATTGTCGGCACGCATCATATCGCGGGTCATATCTATGCAAATCGTCTTATTCAGGAGATCGAATATCCTGCGCTTTCTTTAGTCGTTTCGGGAGGCCATACGGAATTGGTCCTTTTAGAGAAACCGGGTACTTTCAAGGTGATAGGAGAAACGCGGGATGATGCAGCAGGTGAGGCATATGATAAAGTGGCCCGAACCTTGGGGCTCCCTTATCCTGGCGGCCCTCATATCGATAGGCTGGCACAAGAAGGTTCACCAACTTTGAAACTGCCTCGGGCATGGTTGGATGGCAGCTATGATTTTTCCTTCAGCGGGTTGAAATCAGCGGTAATCAACACTTTGCATAACGCTGAACAGCGCGGGGAAAAAATTGAACCTAAAGATTTAGCCGCAAGTTTCCAAGCTAGCGTGATAGAAGTGCTTGTTATGAAAGCTGTAAAGGCTGCAAAGGAATATAATGTGAAGCAGGTATTGCTTGCTGGAGGAGTTGCGGCAAATAAAGGCCTTAGGGAAGCATTAACGGAAGCTTTTAAGGATTTACCTATGGATATATCCATTCCGCCCCTATATCTTTGTACGGACAATGCCGCCATGATCGGTGCTGCTGGCAGTGTCATGTTTGAAAAGGGAAAACGATCTGGTTTGGATTTGAACGGAAATCCTGGTTTGGACATTGAAGCATTTTAATTGACGAGAAGACAGGATCCCTCACTTAGGCATCCTGTCTTTTTTACCGTGTTTATAAAAAAATAGAATATTCTGTGGATAAAGTTTTTTTGATGATCATACTGCATGTGTATAAAGTGGGGTTTTTGTGGATAAGTGGATATGTTTCTGTGGATAATGTGCATAACCCAAATTAATGGCTAGTGAGCGGTAAGTGGTTTGTTAACAATTTTGTGGATAACTTTCAAGTGAAGTTTTATTGGAAAAGAAAAAGACCGAGTCAATTAACTCGGTCTTCTGTCATTCTTCCAGTTCAGTCCATTCTTCAAGAAGCTGGTCCAAACTTTCCTGGGCATGATCAAGCTTTGTTTGGACCTCCATTACTTTTTCATGGTCCTGAAAAACATTTGGATCACAAAGGAGATCATTATATTCGTTTATTTCGATCTCAAGAAGCTCCATGGCTGCCTCGATTTCCTCAATGCGCCGCTTTCGCTGGCGTTCAGCTTTTTTTGCTTCTTTATCAATTTTGTAATTTGTTTTTTCTACAGCTGCATCTAAAGTTTTAGCCTGCTCCTGCTGTTCTAGTGCTTGGATTTCCGCCTGCTCCTGTTTCTTCTCTAGATAGTAATCATAATCACCGAGGAATTCCTCGTTGCCGTCTTTGGAGAGCTCTATCACTTTCGTTGCTATCCGATTTATGAAATAACGGTCATGTGAAACGAAAAGAATAGTTCCCGGATAATCGATCAAGGCGTTTTCAAGCACTAATTTACTATCGAGGTCCAAATGGTTCGTTGGTTCATCAAGAATTAAAAAATTCCCTTTTTGCATCATCATTTTGGCAAGGGCAAGCCGTGCCTTTTCGCCCCCGCTTAGTGTGGAAACGGTTTTCAAAACATCGTCCCCGCTAAATAGAAAATTACCGAGTACGGTGCGAATGTCCTTTTCCGGTTTAAGGGGATAGTCGTCCCATAATTCATTAAGTACGCGTTTATTGGAAACAAGGTTAGCCTGTTCTTGATCGTAGTAGCTGACTTCTACGTTCGTTCCAAAACGGTAACCACCAGAAAGTGCAGGCAGCTTAGAAATGATCGTTTTCAATAAAGTTGATTTTCCAACGCCATTTGGGCCAACAAGTGCTATGCTTTCTCCTTTAGTCATCCGGGAATTTATATTCTTTGATACCGTTTCCCCTTCGTATCCAATAGCCAAGTCCTGGAGTTGAAGTACTTCATTTCCGCTTTGCTTTTCAATCTGGAAAGAAAAATTCGCGGATTTTTCATCACCTTGCGGCTTGTCCAATACATCCATCTTTTCGAGCTGTTTGCGTCTGCTTTGTGCTCTTTTCGTCGTGGAAGCCCTGGTGATATTACGTTGGACAAAGTCGCGAAGCTTTTCAATTTCCCCTTGTTGCTTCTCGAACAGTTTCATGTCCCGCTCATAATCTTCCGCTTTTCCCTCTAAGTAAGAACTATAATTACCATGGTATTTTTTCATGTTATTCCGGGAAATCTCATATACGAGGTTTACTACTTTATCTAAAAAATAACGGTCATGGGAAACAATAAGGACAGCTCCCTGGTAGCTTTGTAAATATTGTTCAAGCCAAGAGAGGGTTTCGATATCCAGATGGTTCGTCGGCTCATCCAGAATCAATATGTCCGGTTTCCTTAAAAGCAGTTTCCCTAATGCAAGCCTTGTTTTTTGTCCACCGCTTAAAGTGGAAATGGGGGTAGAATAGTCAAAGTCAGCAAACTGAAGTCCATGCAATACGGAACGGATATCCGCCTCATATTGATAGCCGCCCTTCTCTTTGAATTGCACCATCAAAGTGTCGTATTCATTCAGCACTTTTTGGTAAATTGTTTCGTTTTCAAAGATGTCAGGTCTGGCCATATCAGCCTCAAGGCGACGTAGGTCCTTTTCTTGCTCTATAAGGTCGGTGAATACAGTCAGCATCTCATCCCAAATGGTCAGTTCGGATTCCAATCCCGTATCCTGGGCCATATAGCCGATTGTGACGCCTTTTGGTTTGATTATCTCACCGCCATCATGGGAAAGCTGCCCGGCTATGATTTTAAGCAGAGTGGATTTACCGGCGCCATTTCGGCCGACAAGTGCAATTCGATCTTTATTTTGAACTTCGAGCTTCATATTTGATAAAATAAGTTCAGCTCCATAATATTTCGATAGTTGATTGATTTGTAATAAAATCATAGATTTCACCTCAATTGATTATTGTTAGTGTAACGTATTTTAGTTATTATCGGCAACAGCTTGGTTCCAAGCTTAAACAAAAGCTGTTACATAAAGTGGAATAATAGTGTATGATTTAGGAGGGGTTACTTAAATGGGAGACTTAACGCATTTTAATGAACAGGGCAGGGCCAAAATGGTCGATGTGAGTGCTAAGCCTGAAACAACCCGGACGGCAGTAGCTCAATCGAGCATTTTATTGAATGATGAAATATATGAATTGGTCACGAACCATAAAATGAAAAAAGGTGATGTACTGGCTGTTGCGCAAGTTGCAGGAATAATGGCCAGCAAGAATACATCCAATATAATTCCGATGTGCCATCCCATTGCTCTGCAAGGGGTCAATATAGCCTTTGATTGGGAAAAAGAAGAACAAGGATATAGGCTTACGATTGAAACGGAAGCTAAGACAAAAGGGAGTACAGGTGTGGAAATGGAAGCGTTAACAGCTGCATCCGTGACTGCCTTGACTGTTTATGACATGTGTAAGGCCATTGATAAGGGAATGGTGATCGGGCCTACATTCTTAGTGGAGAAAACAGGCGGAGTGTCCAGTAGCGATTATAAAAGGCAAGTAAAGCAAACAGATAGAGATTAAGTTGAAAAGCATGTGTGAAAGCGGGGAAGAACAATGAACCATGACCCAAAGATACCGCAGGCGACAGCCAAAAGGTTGCCATTGTATTATCGATTTTTAAAGAACTTACATTCCTCAGGCAAACAAAGAGTTTCCTCGGCAGAGCTAAGTGAAGCTGTAAAAGTGGATTCTGCCACAATTCGCCGTGATTTTTCCTACTTTGGCGCGCTTGGGAAAAAAGGCTACGGCTACAATGTCAATTACTTATTATCCTTCTTTAGAAAAACACTAGATCAAGATGAATTGACCAAAGTCGCTTTAATCGGGGTAGGAAATTTAGGAACCGCTTTTTTAAATTACAATTTCATGAAAAATAATAATACAAAAATTGAAATGGCTTTCGAGGTTTCTGAAGAAAAGGTCGGCAAGCGAATAGCTGATGTGCCCATCTATCATATGGATCAAATCGATACATTATTGCAGGAAAATAATATTACTGCGGCTATTTTGACAGTGCCAGCACAGGTAGCCCAGACGATAACCGATCGTCTAGTCAAAGCTGATATAAAAGGAATATTGAATTTCACACCTGCACGGCTGACTGTGCCTCCATCCATAAGGGTTCACCACATTGACCTGGCCGTGGAGCTTCAGTCGCTTATCTACTTCCTGAAACATTATCCTGTAGTGGAAGAAGCCGCATTGGAGGAATGAAAAAAACGCTGCATCATTGCAGCGTTTTTTTATTTTTTCTTATTTTTTTGTGCAGCTTTAATCTTAAAGTGCAGCATGATCATGCGTAATCCCGATCCAAAATCAAGAGTTGCAATAAGGACAAGTATGTAGGCAAAGAGTCCCCATCCGGAAGAATTGACGGTTTGAATCGCGATAGCGGTAAAAAGAGCTCCTAAGCCAGCATAGATGATGCCCATGAATAATGGTGATTGACGTTTCATAATAAACCTCCGATGAAGGCCTGTGCAGTATCTAGCATCTTCTCAATATCCTCCCGATATACCACTTGAAGGATGATAACAAGCGTATTCATTGCAATATGAGCGCTCATGGAAACGAGAATGCGACCTGTTTTCGCATAAAGGAAAGCAAAGGTGAAGCCCATTGCCGTATATAATAGAAGATGTTCAAATTCACCATGCGCCAAGCCGAAAATTACTGAGCTGATTAAAGCTGAAATAAAGAAGTTAAAGCGTTTATGAAGTGACCCGAAAATGATTTTCCGGAAAATTAATTCTTCCAATATAGGTCCAATTACTGAAGTGACGAAAATGACCATGGGGACTTTATAAATGAGTGAAATAAGTTGCTGCGTATTTTCAGATTCAGACTCCACCCCAAGCATTTGTTCAATGCTGCCGGCAATGCTTTGTGCAAAAAGAGCCATGAACACTCCTGCAACTGCCCATAATATGGACATCGGGACGGTAGTTTGATTTCTCGTGTCCAACTGTTCCCTCATATCTTTTTTCATTAAAAAAAGAATCAAGAATAAAGCAGCGAGAAAACTGAAAACTATCCAATATGCTGCAGACTTCACTTCGAGTTCATCGGCCGGCATTCCGGTAGAAGACCCGATAAGCATGAAAATGGGTACCCCAACAATACTGGATAATTGCATGGCAATATAAGTGATGATGACGAACCAATATTCTTTTTTCAAAAATGAAAACTCCTTTTATAGTCACCCATCCCGTTCGGAACGTTCCTGATATGGGGACAATCTATAAACGCATACTCCAAAATGGTATCAAATATTGAGGCAGAACACCACTTAAAGGTACCCCTAACATAACATTTCAATAACCTTGTTAAGGAAATCATTATGTTAAAGTAGTTTACCCTTAATTTATCAGAAATTAATAAAAAATTTTCAATAAGATACTTGCAAAAAAGGCTCGGTTTATTTAATATTATAAATGTGTTAGCACTCGATGATGAAGAGTGCTAATAATCATGAAACAAATTATCAAGAGAATATGAGGAGGTTGTTTCACTTGTTAAAACCATTAGGTGATCGCGTTATTATTGAACTAGTTCAAACTGAAGAAAAAACTGCAAGCGGTATTGTTCTTCCTGATACTGCTAAAGAAAAGCCACAAGAAGGTAAGGTAGTAGCAGTTGGTACTGGCCGTGTTCTTGAAAATGGCGAACGTGTTGCTTTAGAGGTTGCCCAAGGCGATCTAATTATCTTCTCAAAATATGCAGGTACTGAAGTTAAATACGAAGACACTGAATACTTAATTTTACGTGAAAGCGACATTCTAGCTGTAATCGGCTAATTATACATCATACTTAACTGAACGAAAATTTTCTTAAAATTTTAGGGAGGTACTTATAAATGGCTAAAGAAATTAAATTTAGTGAAGAAGCTCGCCGCTCCATGCTTCGTGGTGTGGACGCACTTGCAGATGCAGTTAAAGTAACGCTTGGACCAAAAGGTCGTAACGTGGTTCTTGAGAAAAAATTCGGTTCACCGCTTATCACAAATGACGGTGTGACGATCGCTAAAGAAATCGAATTAGAAGATGCATTCGAAAACATGGGTGCAAAATTGGTTGCTGAAGTAGCAAGCAAAACAAACGACGTAGCTGGTGACGGTACTACTACTGCAACGGTTCTTGCACAAGCGATGATCCGTGAAGGTCTTAAAAACGTAACAGCTGGTGCTAACCCAATGGGTATCCGTAAAGGAATCGAAAAAGCGGTTAATACTGCAATTGCAGAATTAAAAGCAATTTCTCAACCTGTTGAAAACAAAGAATCAATCGCACAAGTTGCTGCCATCTCTTCAGCTGATGAAGAAGTGGGCCAACTGATAGCAGAAGCAATGGAGCGCGTTGGTAACGACGGCGTCATCACAATCGAAGAGTCTAAAGGTTTCACAACTGAATTGGACGTAGTAGAAGGTATGCAGTTCGATCGCGGATATGCATCTCCATACATGGTTACTGATTCAGATAAAATGGAAGCTGTCCTTGAGAATCCATATATCTTGATCACAGATAAAAAAATCACGAATATCCAAGAAATCCTTCCTGTCCTTGAACAAGTTGTTCAACAAGGGAAACCGCTATTATTGATTGCTGAAGATGTAGAAGGCGAGGCGCTTGCAACTCTTGTTGTGAACAAACTTCGTGGAACATTCAACGCTGTTGCGGTTAAGGCTCCTGGATTCGGTGACCGTCGTAAAGCAATGCTTGAAGACATCGCGGCTCTTACAGGCGGCGAAGTGATCACTGAAGAAATCGGACTTGATCTTAAATCCGCAACAATCGATTCATTAGGCCGTGCGTCTAAAGTGGTTGTTACAAAAGAAAATACAACAATCGTTGAAGGTTCTGGAGACACAGCTCAAATTCAAGCTCGTGTAAACCAAATCCGTGTTCAATTAGAAGAAACAACTTCTGAATTCGACCGTGAAAAATTACAAGAACGCCTTGCTAAATTAGCTGGTGGCGTAGCGGTAATCAAAGTCGGTGCAGCTACCGAAACAGAATTGAAAGAACGTAAACTTCGTATTGAAGATGCATTGAACTCCACTCGTGCCGCTGTTGAAGAAGGTATCGTAGCCGGTGGTGGTACAGCACTTCTTAACGTATACAATAAAATCGCTGAAATTCAAGCGGAAGGCGACGTAGCAACAGGCGTGAAAATCGTTCTTCGTGCAATCGAAGAGCCTGTTCGTCAAATCGCTCACAATGCCGGTCTTGAAGGCTCTGTAATCGTAGAGCGCCTTAAAGGCGAAGCAGTAGGCACTGGCTTCAATGCAGCTACTGGACAATGGGTGAACATGATCGAATCCGGTATCGTCGATCCTACTAAAGTAACTCGTTCAGCTCTACAAAACGCTGGTTCTGTAGCAGCTATGTTCTTAACAACAGAAGCTGTTGTTGCTGACAAACCAGAACCTGCTGGCTCTGGCGGCATGGGCATGCCTGATATGGGCGGCATGGGCGGAATGGGCGGCATGATGTAATCATCGCCTAGAACCCTTGGTATATAGGGGTTTGTAAGGTGGAGATTAGTGAAATGCTAACTTTTTGCTAACTTTCAGTTTTTGAAACAAATTTACTTCACCAATTAGAGAAGACCTTTCGTAAGTTCACTGAACTTATGGGAGGTCTTTTCTTCGATATTTTTTGTCATATGAGCGTAAATGTTCATCGTCGTGTTGATGTCTGAATGCCCTAATCTTTCTTGAATCTCTTTTACGCCTGCCCCAGCTTCAATGAGAAGGGATGTATGAGTATGTCTAAAGCTATGGGGTGTAATATGCTTGTCTACATCCATATGCTTCATTAAACGCTGTAAACGCAATACCATTTGCTTCATAACCCTCGGATGACCGATGTTTTCTGCAAAAATGAAATCTTGGTCCTCATATACTAACCGTTGTTTCATTTTCAATTCCATCTGCTCACGCTTGTGTGCTTTGAATAAGGCGACAAGTCCATCGTCAATCATGATTGTCCGGATTGACTTTTTTGTTTTTGGGGTTAGAAGTTGATAACCTGTACTTCTGTTATTTGGATTATAGTATGTCTTGGTGATTCTTATTGTTTTCTTAGTAAGGTCCAGGTCTGTCCATTTTAATGCTAACATTTCTCCCAAGCGCATACCGGTATATGCCAAAGTAGCAAAACATAGATAGTCTAGATATAATCCATGTTCTTTTGTGATACGTAGAAAGGTTTTCAGTTCATTTAACTCAAGAAACTTTCCCTTAACCTCGTCTTCCTCGATATCCTCAACAGTCACATGCTTTTTGGGCATGACAAAACCATAGGTTGGATTTGTCTTTATCAAGTCTTGCCTGATAGCATGCTTGAAGATCATGTTTCCCGTTGTATGGATACTGTCAATATAGTTATGGCTAAATTGTTTGCTTAATTCATCTATGCGAGTTTGGTACATATGCCTTGTAATCTTTTTCAAAGGAGTATTTTGCCACGAAGAGACAAGGTGTTTCATCGCTATCTTGCGCGCTCGAACGCTACTGATTTTTACTTGGTGTTCATAATAGCTTAACCATTCAGTAGCAAATTCTTCAAAGGTTATGTTGCTTTCCTGAAACACTCCACCGTTTGCTATAGCATCTTCTACCTTGTTAGCAGCAAGTTGAGCCTCTTTTTTTGTTTTAAAGCCGGATTTAGTAATTTGTCTCCGTTTGCCGGTTACTGGATCTTTTGCGACGTTAACCATGTAAGCCCATTTGTCACCACGTTTTAAAATGTGCGCCATTAGTTCACCTCCCTTCAATTAATCTTCTAGCAGCAATTCAAGCATTGTTTTAACTTTTTCAATTTCTATTCTAGTTAATACGCGATCTTTATAAAAAATATCATTGGTATCTTGTGTTATTAAATGATGTAAATTAAAGAAATTGCTCTTCAATTCTTCTTCAGTGTATCTCACATATTTTTCCGAACCATTTTCATCAGTCTTTTTATATACAGTTTTCACATTAAAACAAATATTTGTGAATTCTTCCTCGTTGGTTGTAGGGAATTCGTTTGATGTTGCCATATAGCCAGCAGCTCTCATCAATATGAAATAATCAACACCTAAACCATTCGCGATTTTTTTAATCATGTCAGGTTGTGGAGTATCCCTTGAACCATTTTCAATTTGTGAAATGTATGATTGAGAAACGCCAGATTTTTTGCTTACAGTATTAATGGTCATATCATTATCAATTCTTATTTCTTTTATCTTTTTACCGAATGGACTAATTGCTCTCATAATTTACCCCCCCTAATAAAAAAGTATAAAACCGTTATTTAATAAAACCTTCCATCAAAGAAAGATAACACAATAACACAATAACACACAAGTGAAATATTTTTATACACACTTGCAATAACATTTTGGTTATTATATCATGTTTAGTAACAATCTGTTAAATGATTCTTTATTAAATTTAATGATTGTAAAGATAGAAGGAGGAGTAGTTATGATTACTTTAGAGATTAACCAAGAACAGTTGAAAGAGTTGTATCTTAGAAAAGTGGAAGAGCGTCTTGAGGAACTTGAGGCAGAGGTGTTTTTTATGAATTCTAAACAACTAACGTCATATCTCAATATGTCTTGGAATTCAATTTGTACGCACCTTTTATACGAAGAGAACTTTCCTAAAATTCGCCTCGGGAGTAAATGGTTGTTTAAAAGAAAGGATGTTCAAGAATATATGGAAAAATACTACGATAATGTGAGAAATAATGGCGGAGATATTCTGAAATATAAAAGGAAAGGATGAATGTTGTTGTGAGGAGAAACATGCAACCTGATGCGAAGAAAAAAAGCCCATTAGCTCATTGGGGTGAGTTAATAGGCATGAAAAAACATTACACTATTATTTTAAATCGTATCACTCGTTTTATCAATCAAATATGTGAAGAAGAGGGGGATAATCATGTTACACAGCTCTTACGTACGAGAGGTTGAAATGATATTCCCGAACACGAAAATCATAAAATGTCTGGGTTACTCGAATGGAAATACTCATTACAGTACAGCGAAAAAGCCACTTGGCTCCTATATTAATAGAGAGAGCTTAACTGAAACAGAGATTAAAGACCACCTAGCAAGGGGAGGGTGGATCGGTGCTCTAGTACCAAAAGGATTTATCGTTATTGATGTCGATGATGTAGAACACGGTTCTTATTTAATTAAACTTTTAAAGGGCGAAAGAGTTCGACATCACTTAATTAGGACCCCGCGAGGCTATCAGTTCGTGTTTAAGGCGTCATCAACATCAAACAAGCAAGTTAAAATGATTAGTCGATTTTTTACATCACTCGGAATACTTATTGATACACGTGTTGGAACAACGAATAGCTTTATTGTGTTTCCGAGCCAGAATACAGAAAAACGCTTTATTGTTGAGGTTGCAGAAGATTTAGACGAGCTTCCTGTTTACTTAAGACCAGTATGGAATGCCCAGAAAACCAAAGACTATTACTTTGCGATTCCAATGGTAAATGGGTCTCGTAACCAATCACTTTATGACCTTGGAAGACGACTTAAATCTATAAATGTTCCATTAGACCAAGTGAAAAAAAGCATGCTATTAATCTATAAATATTTCTGTATTGACAAGGATCGAAGTTATACATGGGAGGACGTTAAGGCCTCAATAGATAGCATCACTAAGTTAGAACAAACCTCAAGAAAAAAGGAAGAACCTTTAGAAGTAAATAATATCTTCCAATCGTTTGAATTTAAGCTTCCTGATCCTTATCTGAAAAAAGAAGGTTCACTCTACAAAAAAGAAATGAAAAAAATTGATGGTAAATTACAAGAAGTTAGCACTTTTGTGAGTCGGAATGTACCTTACATTACTAAATACTTAGAGCACCTAGAGAGAAGCGAAATATACTATGAAATTTGCTGGAATAACATGGGGAGAGACTTTAACGAAACAGTTGCAGCCAGCACAATTGCTTCAAAACGTGAGATTCTATCTCTAGCTGATAAAGGACTAAGTTGCAATGACTCTAATTCCAAACATTTAATAGAATACTTTGATCTGTTCATAGCAAAAAACGATATTCCAACTGTACAGATTGTTAATCGGCTTGGGCAGATTAAAGGAAAATTCATTCACCCAGTAATATCAAATGAGATTCAGGTACTACCAAATGATGGGGGAGAACTTCAACTACATGAATCTTTTAAGGTAAAGGGGACTGTTGATAGTTGGATCAAAAATGTTTTTAATTTGGTTAAAAATCATCCGAAAGCAGTTCTTCCTATCCTTTCTTCATTTGCTTCTGTGATTTTGCACGAATTTGATATGAAACCCATTGTTATTGATGTATCAGGGGCATCAAGTAGTGGGAAAAGTGGCCTTCTTAGAATGTGTGCATCTGTATGGGGTGATCCTGAAAGATATCTTGGAACATTCAATACTACACTCGTAGCAGTTGAAAGAAGATCTACCTTTTTAAACTCATTTCCTCAAATCCTGGATGATTCAAACGGTGCGAATGAAACTAAAATGATACAACCAATGATTTACCAATACGTTAATAATACAGGAAAGCAAAGAGGAAGCTTGAATGGCAGTCAATACACGGATTCATGGAATTCTTTAATGATTACTTCTGGAGAGAATGAGATCGTAACATATGCAAACGCCCAAGGAGTTCCTGCCCGCGTCATACTAATTTCAAACTTTTCATTTGAAGGAGAAGACCATGATTATTTGAGGAAAGTGTATGATTCGTTTCGAGATAATTACGGAGCAATCGGAATAGAGTTTTTAAAAAGATGGCAGGAAAATCGAGAGCACTATATGAAATATTTTAAAGCATATGAAAAACAATTTTTAGAAATTAGTTGTGATAATAATATTTTAAAGCGGTTATCAAGACATTACTCTTTCATTGTATTTACAGGAAGAGTGTTAAATGAGATGTTTAAAAACGAATCTATTGAAATAAATTTGAGGGATTTAGAAGAACTCTTTGTTGAAATGTCTAAAACAAATAAGGCAATGGACTTGCCAATTGTGGAACTACAAAATGCTTTGGAGGATATTGATGCAAATCGCAATAAACTGTATGCAGATTACGAGCCACAGGGAACAATCAACGCTTTTTTCCATAATGGAGATTTTTACTTTGCACCTGCTTATTTAAAACAACGGTTAGGACTCAACGAAAAGCAAATTCGCTACCTATGGATGAAAAGAGGACTGACTGACACATTTATCAATAAAGACAATGAAGTCGATTACAAAGTCATAAAAAAAAATAAGCGATCGTTTAGAGGCGTATTAGTGAATAGGGAGATCATTGAGCAATTGGGATTTAATTTCAGTTAAACGGATTGGATGATTGGATGGGGTTACAATGGTTACACATAGTTACAAGTTAATGTAGCCCCTTAAGTATTGATAGACCGTGGATTGAAGCCGTTTATGTAAATAGTTACAAGGGTTACAGAGTTATATATTTAGTATATTAATCTAATGTAAGTTTATTATTAGTTAATAGTCCAGTATGTAAAAATATATGTAACTCTGTAACTAGACAGAATAACACCAGTTAAACAGTTATACAGTAGGGATTATAGTGTTACATAGCATTGTATCTGAAAAGGAAATAATGTAACTGTTTTTCTTCTTTTTTATTTAAAATGACAAGGGGGAAACTAATGAATAAGTATAAAGAAGATAATTATAAAACAGTTAGGATTAACCCAAAGGAATATCGTTTTCTAAAAGACTGGGCATATTTTAGTGAATCTACAATTATAGATAGAATTTCGTTTCTAATTAATAACTACAAAAAAGATCTTTTATTAGAAAAAGAGAACACAGTAAAATCAATATACTTTCTCAACAAAGAACATAAGGATAAATTTATGGCATATCTAATGACTTTTCCTTTCTGTTCGTATGAAAATAATTATTTACTAGCTTTTTACACTAACGCAGCAGCAAATATTCCCACTAAAGAAATTATAGAACCTATGAGTTGGACAGGGGAATGGAATAAGGAAAAAACCATGTTCACTCAAAGTGAAAAATTTTTAGCAATGGAAAAAGAAGAGCAACAATATGTTGATTTTGCTATGACTCTCTATGATCATCCAGATCCAGCTAACATCATCAAAAAGCTTGCTGATATAGAACCAGCCAATTTACCTTTAGCACAAGCAATGATTAGACTTAGATTAAATGGGCTTGGAATGTAAAAGGAAATGGGTTTATAGGAAAAGGGTTGCAAAAGACGACGTAAGGAGTTGTCTTTGATTCTTACAGCATCGAGATATCATTGCTTTGTAAAACCAATAGTCAAACGTTTTCGAAAGGTACGGTTGTCGACATGTGCCACTTACTTCGTTGGGTCCTGGGTAAGGGGGAATGGGGGAGTTCTTCCTATTCATTCAAAAATTCTGAGATCGATGGTTTGATAACTCTTTTTTATCGGATCTGACTTTTCTTTTTATTGTTTGGCTTCCCCCTCCCAAAAGTAAAATACGTACACTTAGGTACCTGAAATTGTAAGTATTACGGCAGGGTGGAAGTAGTCATAATTGTGGCCTTGCTGTAATCTCAAACCATATAAAAAGGAGATGCAATCATGGTTAAACAAGTGGTAAACTTGACAAATAAAGAGGGCTTGGAGCTGCTGAAGAAAATAAAAGATCATTCAGAGAAAAAAAGATATCCAGGAGCAGTGACAAAGACAAAAAAAATAGAGCATGATGATCCGACTCCCCCCTTTAAAGGGAAGCAACAAAAAGTACCTGAACAATGAACGCACCCCAATTGTTAGACACCATCTAACAATCGGAGGTGCTATTTTTTATGACAAAATAAAGACGTGCTAAGAGTGCAGGACAGTTAGGCCAATGATCCACTACTTCCAAGTGGTCTGACTGTACGGTAAAATGTAGGATTTTGTACAACCTTGGACGCTGTCCCGGATTTTTATTTTATATTTTTGTGTTACAGAAAAAAACTAACTACTAATTTAGTTGTACTTTTGGATACGTTGTAAAAAGTCCAGAACTGCCGAAAAAGACTTGTTGGTAGACTATTTCACTGAATTTGAGTCTCTAAAAAAAGCACATTTATTACTTATAATTAAGAAGCTATAATTTTAACAGTAGTAGGTAAGAATAAATTGCTAACTGGATGGTTCCCAAAAATTCTTATTAAGACTTATATATTTTGGTTACAGTTATTTATATGTATTGTTTTTGGTATAATATTACTCATATAAAGGTTTGAATAATACATTCTATGAGAGGTGGATTTTGTGAATATAAATAATGAATTAGAATTTGAATGGGAAAATGAATCTCAGTTCGAGGAAGAGGAAGAAGATGTTAATGATGAGGATAATGATAAATCCGAAGAAAAACCATTTGATCCTGATAGGATTCGTGTTGATGTAAAGCCTATTTCTGTCCATCAAATGTTTCAGATGATCGAAACAAATGATGGAGGTCAAATTAATCTAAATCCCGACTTTCAAAGAAGAAAGGTATGGAAAGAACGGAAAAGAAAATCGTTATTAATAGAATCACTAATGTTGAGAATACCTATACCAGTCTTTTATGTTTATGAAGATGAGGAAACAGTTTGGCATGTCGTAGACGGTCTTCAAAGAATGAGTACAATGTATGAATTTATGAAGGGAGAATTTGCACTTACTGGGCTGCAATACCTTACAAATAACAATGGCAAGAAATTCTCAGAACTTGATCAAAAATATAAGAATCGTATAAATACAACAACTTTAACCATAAATGTAATTGATTCATTAACTCCTCCGCAGGTTAAATACGATATTTTCAGAAGAATAAATACTGGTGGCGTTCCTTTAAATTCTCAAGAAATCCGTAATTCAACTGCTAATAAAACTACACGTGACTTTTTTAAAGAGTTAGTATCCCTCGAATCATTTCAATTAGCTACAAATTCAATGAATGATTTAAGAATGCAAGCCCAAGAGTTAATATTACGATTTATTGCATTTTATTTAAAATATAATTTTGAAACTGGAGAAATTTTATATAAAAAAGGTATGGATAGCTTTTTAGATAAAACATACGAAGCTGTTAATAAATTATCGTTTACGGATCTTGACAAAATCAAAAAAAAATTTGATAACGCTATGAAAAATTCTTATCTTTTATTTGATAAATATGCGTTTCGAAGAATTACATACAAAGAATTAAATAATAACAATGAGCCAAAATTGAAACCGATCAATAAATCCCTATTTACTTGTACAAGTATAATATTAGCCTATTATGAATATGAAGAAATTAAAAATTTAAATATCAGGGATGACATGATAAGAAAATTAGCAGCAGAAATGTATAAAAATAAGAATTTCGAAGAATCATTTTCAAAAGGAACAGGTGATTTATCAAGAATCAAAACACAATTTACATTAACGAAAAAAATTGTTAGAGAGGTAATTGAAAATGCTAAGTAAAATACTTATAAATAATTTTAAATGTTTTCAAAACCATGAAATTTCTTTTAAACCGCTAACTATTTTAGTTGGAGGGAATGGGGTAGGTAAATCAAGCGTAATACAATCATTATTGTTATCTAAACAATCTCTACAAAAAATTCAAACAGCTGAAGATGGATTGAGGGGTACAAATTTTGAAATTGAATTAAAGGGACCTTACTTGTTAAATTTGGGGTTTCCGAAAAATGTAATTTCCAGTGATGCAGATTCAAAACAAATAAGCTTTTCTCTTATAAATGATTTAAATGAACAAACAAAATTCGATTTTACTTTCCCTGAAAATTATGGAGAGCATCTATTACAAGGACATGTTTCAAAAGTTGATAACTCTTCATCTATACCTTTACAGAAGGGTTTTAGTTACTTGAATGCAGAAAGATTAGGACCAAGAGTAGGTTTACCATTAGGACCAAACTCTGAATGGAATATCGGGTACAAAGGAGAGTATTCTTCACACATACTATTTCGTGCTGATACTTCGAATAGGAGAGTTCATGATTTACTCAAAATTTTGGGGGATTCCAGTCGATTTTCCAGACAAGTAGAGGCATGGTTACAAGAAATAGTGCCTGATTTACAACTTGACTACAAACTTATTGAGGACGCTAGTTTAGCCTCCATTAAATTCAAAAGCAACTCATTAGATACAGATTTCTTTCCAGCTCCTAATACGGGATTTGGAATTAGTTATACTTTGCCGATAATTATTGCTGGCTTAATTCAATCTTCCGAGGAAAATAGCACTTTGATAATTGAAAATCCTGAAGCACATCTTCATCCTTATGGGCAATCTAGAATTGGCAAGTTTCTCGCTAGAGTTTCAATGACAGGGGTACAAGTCATTGTGGAAACACATAGTGAGCATGTAATTAACGGAGCAAGGATAGAAATGGCCAAATTAGAGAAAAATGAAGATATGAAGGTCAATTTTTTTAATACTATAAACAATAGTATTCAAATACAAGAATTACATATTAACAAAGTTGGAGAATTATCTGATTGGCCTACTGGATTTTTTGATCAGGAACAATGCGACTTAAAAGAATTATTCCAAATGAAAAGGATCAGTAACCAAGAATGAATATTTCAATGATACTAAAAAATGATTCTTTTGTGCATACGGCTAATTTAAATAGTAATCCACTTTATGATCTTTTGATTGATCTTCAAGAGACTAAAGAAATACTCATTAACTTAGGTGATAAAACTTATAGAAATGATAGGTTGTATATGGCGCAATTTTCTTCGGGTGTTGAATTATATAAAATTCTTTTTGATAAGGAGCATCAAAAAGAAGCTGGTATTACTGGTGAAGAAGTAAAAATGTTGAACAAAGTAATTGAACAAAATTCAAGCATTGAAAATGATGAGTACGATAAAATCGTTAACGACATAATACAAAAGCAGGTTAATGAACCTTATGCTTTACTGTGCTTTTATTTAACAAACACGCTACCTTATCATGCAAATACACCCAATACTCTGCTAAATGTCAGAAGAGAACTTTTGCTACTAACAAATGATCTTCAAGATTTCGTTACTGCATGTCCTTTTTGTTTTCCTAACCTACAATTTCATCCTGATCTGGTAAATACTTTAAGGGGTTTGAGTGCTCCCTTTAAGAAATATAAGTTCGAAATTATACGGCATCTTGCAGCTATTAATGATATATTTCATCCTTTATATAAAGAAAATCAGAACGGGGGAATTAACGAAAATTTAAAGGTCTTAAAAGCAGAAGGAGAGTTGAGTTGCTCTTTAGAAGGAAATGCAGAATCAGCTAGAAAACGGCTTACTTTTCAATTTAAGAATAATTTGGATATAGACGAAGAAGTGGTATGCGAGCCTCATACAAAATTAGAAGGAACTAATCAGCCGGGGGACACGGAGTACAGGTATGATAGGATCTATTTTCATGGGGGAAAAGAAAACATTGCTAATGGTAAAACACTTATTGCACATATAGGTGGTCACCTATAAAGATAGATCTACTAGAAATGGAATTTTTATAGGATTTAATGCTTCAGTAGCTATTGAAGTATAAATGAAGTTCAGTTCTTATATCAAGATATTTAGAAGTTGAAAATCAAAATTGATTACTTGTTTAAAGGGAAGGAAATTATAATTGATTTATATGGATATTAAATAGTAAGATAGAAAGGTCTTGATTAAAAAACCAAGATCCTTTCTTTATTTTAAAAGTCAACTAATTAAAGAGTTGATGGAAAAGACACTTCCTATTTAACAGGAAGTTTTTTTGTGAATTGATATTTTTTAGCATTAATAAAATTTTTTATTAGAAAAATTCACAAACAATATTAAAGGAAGAATTAAAAATTGTTTACTTTTAAATTTCTTATTTTTTAACTATAAAATTTACCTTTGCAGAAAATTAAATTATTTCTACTTAAGGGAAAGGAAAATGAGCTATGCCTCTTACAGAAAAGGATTTAACTTGGTATATACAAAAAATAGAACAAATAGATCCGGAAGAAAAGGTCGTTAAGATTGAGGGTGAATTAATAAAATATTCTAATTTATTGCGTTCTGATGAAAGCTCATCAAAGTCTCTAAATCCGGAAGAAATGGTTCACGCTTTGGCAATAGCACTCCTAAGTAGTGAAAAGTATAAATATGATGTCAATTATTTATATCATGAGCAATACTTTGCACATGGTAGTTCAGGTTCTTTATCCGATGAAGTTGATTTAATGATATCAGATGAAGATGGTCTTCCTTATGCGTTATGGGAATTTAAAGCGGCAGATAAATACATTGGGCAACAAGAAAGAACAATACAATATCAATTATTTGGAACTGCCCCGCTAACGAAAGGCCCTAAGCTTCTAGTATATGCAACTATTCTACCTAATGGAAATGAACCTAAATTGACGCTTAAATGCATCGATTATACAAAATATAAATCATATGAAAGTTGGGTTGATGCAGGAAGACCGTATTCAGATGAATTTCCTGTTGATTATCAAGATATTGACTACAAACCATATGTGAATTCTGGAGAGAAAGATTTAAAACTAGATTGTACTCAAGCCGATTTTAGAGCAGTCGCCTCGAGTTTCCATAATGAATTTTTCGGTGAGCATCCTGATAATTCCTTGTTTGTTAACTTGGTTAAATGTCTGTTAGCAAAAATTTATGATGAACGAACTACTAAAAAGGGAGAAGAATATAGCTTTCAGGTTTTGTATAAAAATGGAAAAGCTCTAAATGCTGATAGAGTCTTTGAAGGTGTTAATGAACTTTATAAAAAAGCTTACTTAAGATATATCGATCCAAATAGTACTCAAGCAGACGAAATAGACCCCAAAGAGTTTTCGAAGGAAAAGGTTAAGTCAGTGGTAATGTCCTTAGAAGTAATGTCTCTCACTAGAGGGGCTGCACTACATGGGGATATTATTGGTGCTTTTTTTGAAGAAATACTAAGAGTTGGATTTAAACAAGATAAAGGAATGTATTTTACGCATTCAAATATCGTTAAGTTTATGATAGAAGCAATCGGTTTAGAGTCCCTAACTAAAGAAATTTGGCAAAAAGCTACTCATCCAGAAAATAGGTTGCCTTATATAATTGACCCATCATGCGGGTCAGGCACATTTTTACTTCATTCTATGCACGCCGTAACACAAGCGATAAAGAAAAATGAGGAAGAACTTGTCGATGATGATGATTCAAAACAGTTTTATAATGCCCGTATGTCAAATACAACACCAAATTATTGGGCAGAAAATTTCATTTATGGATTTGATCCGAAGTTCATTATGGCTATTACTGCAAAAGTAAATATGGTTTTGCATGGTGATGGTGCAGCACATGTTCTTAAAGAAGATGCCTTTAATTCTCTTTCAAAGTATTCTGATACAAAATTAAGAATTGCCGGTGAAAAGATTAGAAGTATTGACAAGTTAAACTACGAAATGGATATTTGCGAGACTTTTGATGTGATTTTGTCAAACCCGCCGTTTGGGGTAACATTATCAAATGAAGTAACAAGGGCTTTATCAAAAACTTTTTTACTTCCTCAAACTTTGCCTAGTGAAGCCCTTTTTATAGAAAGATGTTTCCAGTTATTAAAACCCAACGGAAGATTAGGGCTTGTACTTCCTGAGTCAATTTTTAATGCAATTGATTTAATGCCGGTAAGAATCTTCCTTTATAGAATGTTTGAAATTAAAAGTATTGTTGCGCTACCAAGAAATGTTTTTATTGACACTCCTACTTTAACTAGTCTCTTATTTGCAAGGAAAAAAACTGGTGCTGAAATATTGAGTTGGGATAAAGAATGGAAGAAATATAATGAGTTTGCATACGAAAAGGTTAATCAAGCTAAGTCTTATCTTACTAAAAATGCTATAAAATCTTTTTCTAGTCCCGAAAAGTTACAAGAAGCAATTTTAACCGAAATCAAACCAATAATTCCTGAAAATGAATGGATAATTAAGAAAGGTAAGAATGCAGAGATTATCCCTTTATTATATCAAGGCAGTGATGTTTCTTTCGAAAATATAGTAAATCACTATAAAGCAATATTTAAATCTTCAGGCATGTCTAAGTATATTGTTCGATATGTTTTTCAAGAAACAGTTAAAAAATTTAATTATGAGTATCCAACCTTCAATGTAGAGGAAGTTGGATATAAACTAAGTAAAAGAAAAGAAAAGAATAAACCGAATCAATTGTCTCTATTTAGAGGAGTACAAACTGGAGAAGAAATAAGTAACTTACATTTATGTGCTGAAGATTATGAAGTTGTTATTGATAAGGAAAACCCTAAAACAGTTTTAGATTATATATCTAAAGAAGTGAGTTGGAGCTAACTATGTTCGAGAAACAAAAATTTCCTTTTTATAATAAAGCTAGCTTAATGAAAATTGCCTCTTCTCACTCACTACGTTGTGACTCTAAGCAATTCGAAGAGCGCTTTGAGAAGCTTGATAATTTACTCAACAAAAATGAAACATTTTATCTTGGAGAACTTTTACCGGATCCTTTGATTAAAGGTTCTCAGCCTGTCTATATAGAAGGTACTGAAGGGGTGCCCGTAATTAACACTTTGTCGATTCAAAACATGGAAATTAATACTAAGGATTGCAGATATATTTCTGATGAGGATTACACCGTGGTATCAGAAAATAGAAAACTTATATTAAATGATGTTCTGCTTACAATGGATGGAGGTACTTCGATAGGAAAAGCAGCTCTTTTTAACAAAGAAGGAGATTTTACTGTAGATAGCCATGTTGCTATATTGAGACCGAAAGGAATATCCCCAAAGGCACTTGTTTATTTATTAGCATCTCCGATAGGACAATTACAATTTCAAAGAGCTGAGTCAGGTGCAAGTGGACAAACGTCTGTAATCGAAGAGGATTTAAGAAGATTTAAATTCCCCAAAAGTTTATTAGATAAAATTGGTGATATTGTAGAAGAACTTGATAAGAAAAATAACAAAATAAAACGAATAAAAATAAAACTACAGCACCAAGAGAAGAAAATATGGGAAGATTTTTCATTTAAAGCATTAGGTATTGAGGAAACAGAAAATTGAGGATAAACTGGTGACAACCTTTACGGAAATGATATCAGTATTAACCTCTACTTATAAAAACCCTTACATGTTTTGAACACAGAACATCGGGCCCTCAACTTGTTGAGGGTCTTTTTTATCATATAAAAATGCTATTAACCACCTCAATTCTTTTGAAACTTTTCAGCAATAGGGAACATATAGATTAGTTTGTCATTATTTCTTTTAGATATTTTTCAACATCTATTTATCTAAGGAAAATGGGAAATTATCTTCCATTTATTACATATTTTATTTAAGATATAGTGTAAAATTAACTAAAACTTTTATTTTATAATGAGATGGGGTAATCATATGGAAAACTTTAAATTTTCAGATGAACTTAACTTAAAATTAGTAAGAGGAATTGAAAAGGGCTACAGCAGTTATGCAGAAGAAAGAAGAGCAAAAAGAAAAGAAATGAAAATTAGCTCTGCGTACGCTTGGGTTAAAGGAAATCATATAGATCATCATGTTGCTGAAGAGCTTGAGGAAATCGAAATAGACTTTATAAAATCAAAAGCAGGCTATACTTGGGGTTATTTACAATTTAATGATTCCAAAGAAAAAAATTTATTTTTGATAAAGAATGCTAATGTTATCAAAAATAAGTTAGGAAGACATTCCTTAGATACGCAAAATTCTGATCATTATATTGTTAAACTAACACATGTAAATACGAACGTTGATTTCAAATATTTAAAAAAAGAAGAGCAAGGGGCATTAGAGTTTCTCGATCTCTCACCGGTTATTAAATCCATTGATGACTTAGAGGTGGAAGAACTAAAAATGAAATTCAATAAATTTTACATTCTAACTTACTCAATAGATGATGAGAACCGCATGTTGTCTGACATTAGTCTGTGGATGCCTGAGTTTCAAGGAGATAGCAAAGTAGAATTATATAAAGTTGATTCTTTGAATGATTATTTAGGTAATAGTGGTATTTCTGTTAATGAAGAAGCAATTAAAGAGCTTCAAGATATACCTGAGGAAGAGTTTTCGGGTAATGCTGAGCAATTTGGGTATACTGTTATTGATGGATTAAAGGAAAATGAAGAATAAGATAGATTTTTCATCAGAAAGAGGGGTGTATTATGTTTGTTGGGAAGAAATTAACAGACATTCGATTACTCCATGGATATTCAAGAAATGAGTTGGCTCAGATATTAGAGGTAAGTGAACAGTCAGTTTGGCAATATGAGAATAACTATAATGGACCTAAACTTGAAATTGCAAACAAACTAAAAAATATTTTTAACGTTAAAACTAAGTATTTTTACAACGAAAAAGAATTCAAATCAAATATTGAAGCTGATTTAGTTGCTTATAGATCTAAAGAAATAAATAGTACTGTAACAACGAAGTATGAGGCAGTTCATTTAGAGTTTATAGAGGGTCTTTTAAATATATTTGAAAAATATATTGTCTATCCCGAGAATAAGCTTTTATCCATGAGAGAATATAGCATTAATTATATTATTGAAAATAACGAATCTTTAAGTAGGAATGAACTAATAAACCATCTTGCTATATTTGCGCGAGAACAACTGGGATTAGGAAAGAATAATCAAAAACTTTTATTTTCATTGGAAAAAAACGGTGCTTTTGTTTTTGAAAAGTCACTAGGTAAAAACATAGATGCCTATAGTACTTGGAGTGAAAAACATAACCCAATAATCATGTTGGGTAATTTTAAAAAATCAGCTGTCAGAAGAAATTTCGATTTAGCTCATGAACTTGGACATTTACTGCTACATTATAAAGTCAATTTAAGTGAACTTAATAAACAAGAGTATAATCAAATTGAAAACGAAGCACACACTTTTGCATCCTGCCTTTTGCTTCCTGAACAAGAATTTCTTGAAGATTTGGGGGGAATAAAGAAATTATCGAATCCAAATGAATATGTTGAATTAAAAGAAAAGTGGTCTGTATCAATAGCTGCAATGGGGCATCGGGCACATAGCTTAAATAAAATGAATTATGATCAATATAGATACTTCAATGCTTCACTAAACCGACTGAATTACAATCGAAATGAACCACTGGATAAGACAATAAAAATAATTAAACCAGGTAAGGTTAGAAGTTTACTTCAGTTCTTATTTGAAAAAAAGTTAATTTCTTTAAATCAGTTAACGGATTATACTTATTATAATGAAGAATTAATTGCTAAAATTTTAGGACTAGATGTAGATTTTTTAAACCATTATTTAGAAAACAAACAAACATATTTTGATGTCAGTCAGATTAGCGAGAAACGAAATATAAAGTAATATTTTCATTTTGAATATCAGCTATCTTGAGGACACATAAACAACTCGCCAGGTGAGTTGTTTATATGTCCTATTTCTATTACTTATTTTTAGTGCAAGCTTCAAGCCATAAGGTGAAAAATGAGTAATCCATTTGTAGTTATTAGAAGTAGATAAGATAACTAATATTAATTCAATGTATATTCAAAGATAAAGACGACAGTCAAGTTGGTGAGCTCACCTTAGGTACCAAAAAATCCCAGGATACTTTTTTGGTAAAGAAAATTTAATACACCTTTTAAAAGATACTTTAAGAAAAAAGTAAATAACTTTACATTAGTTTATTCCTCCATCAAATCACTCAATAGTATTTCTAAACGATTAACAGCTTCTGTCATTAATTCCATAACCAAAATGTTTTTTGAAATAATCATTTCCATTCGCATGTCTTTTTCATTTTGTTCTTTTTCATATGCTACCTTTTCAATGACTGCTTTTAATAGTTCTTGTCTCGAAATTGTTTTTTTCTTTGCCATTTCATCAAATTTTTTTACTGCGATTGGGTCTATGTTTCTTAAAAATATATCCATGGTTTATCTCTCCTTTTGGACGAAACCAAAAATTAGTTTAAAGGGATATAGAGTTAGTAAGAGCATAAGGAAAAACTGATATCACCTAGGGTGATATACTAGGCGAAGCCTAGTGTTTTATATGATATCGTTAATTTCTTTCAGGTGGGCTGACGTGGGTCTCCTGATTGGTAAAGATGGGCTGACGTGGGATACCTGAACTTTCTCAGGTGGGCTGATGTGGGTCTTAAATGAAAATTAAAAAACAGTTATTTAGTGATATCTCTAAATGTTAATCAATGTCCCCTTTAAGTCCCCTTTTTTAGAAGTAATGTCCCCGTTGTGTCCCCCTACAAAACTATCAATGTCCCCTTCACGTCTCCCACTTTTATTGATTGAGAGAAGGGACCTTCTCTTTTTTTAAACTTTTTTATTGATCTTTTCGACGAAACTTAGCGATGTTGTTTCTTAAACTTTCGCCTGTATTTTGACCAATTTGATAGGTGCGTTTAACCGTTTTTACTGATTGATCGTTTCGCACATTATCAGAAATTATGCTTCCAACATGACGAGTTTCTCGATCAGTTCTTTTTTCTTGTAGTGATGTTTCCATATTAGGTTCTTCTTGCATTTCAGAGGAAACCGAATGATAATTTGATTGTGAAAATGAAGGTGATGAAGGACTGGCACTGTCATAGTCACCTGACATTTTCTCATTCTTTTGTAAATCGTCATTGTTCATTTGGTTTGGCGAACCAGACGAAATGGAGTGTGGACTATTTACAGCTGCACTCTGTTTTCCATTATTGGAGGCACCATTCAAATCCATTTGATCATGCAACCCTATTACTTTCCCTATTCCTTTGTGTCCTTCTTCTTGTTTTTGCTGAGCCATTTCTTGTTCAATTGAGGAAGCAACTTCTTGCGTTCCAGTTTCAATTTCTCTAGAACCCTTCGAACCATTTGGACTTTGTTTTTCTTGATTTTGATCTTGTGCCTTTAAATCTGCAGAATGACCACTTTCAGAACCATACGAAGTCTGTTCTGTGGATTGGTCCTGTCCTTTTGATCTAAGGCCTTGTGCCATTCCTGCAACTCCTGCAATACCACTTACACCCTTCAATGCGGCTGATTTACCTTCACTTGATAATCCTTTCAAAGTATTTGCAGTACCCTTTGTTGTACCCGTTACGCCTTTTGCAACAGTATAACCACCGGCCACGGCACCCCAGCTAGATTTCAGTCCTGCATCAATACCAAATAACCGTTCAACGATATTGGGACCGTCAATTACAGCAAGAGAGAAAGCAAATAATGCAATTAAATAGGCGACACCATCCAATTTATCAGTAATAAACTCTGTACCAATCAGATAGATTTTCATTGATAGGAAAATCATAATTGTCACTAGAAAAGTATTTAGGATACTTTGAAGGATTTGCTTTGTCTTTTGCCCTGAATGAATATCAGCAGGGGCTATAATGATTGCTAATACGTAGTTGAATGTTAATTCAAAGAAAAGTTTTGCTAACTTAATAGCAATTGTCAGCATAGTGAATGCTGTAATAGCTAATGTTATGGCGATTGTCCAAAAGTTCCAATCCCAACGGTAATACTTTTCTTTAAACGCAGTGAACCAACCATCATCTAATTCAACTTTCTTTGGATTACCTAAATCGTCATACTCTAAACGATTAGAAAAAACCCCAAGTCCTATTTCAGACATTTCTTTAGCTTCCCCTGCGGGATCAAAATCCTTATCAATCGCTTGTGTAATATTAATTTTTAAAATTCGATCTTTTGGAACTCGGTTTGGATGTTTAAGTTCAGTTGTTCTCCAACCCGTTGTATCAAATTGAGCAAGATCAGTCATATTGTCTTTAATAACTTTTTGACTAATTGAACCTTCTTCAACAACATCAAGAGCATCGATAGCTTTATCTGTGAATTGGTTTGCTTTTTCCATACCTTCTTGTATCAAAGCGAAAAAAAACATTATCATAAACACATTCACTATCACGGCTTCGCGATCCAACTTTTTTTGAAAAATGAGCTGATATCCTGTATAGAGAAGCGAAAACCCCATCAATATCGCAGAAAGAGGAATAAGGAATTCTACAAAACTTGTAATTTCAACACTGTCATAAAACATTTTTAATCCCAGGATTGAATCTGTTATGTTTGATAGGGAATCAACAAGCCATGCCAAACCTTTTATAATGACCCACCCGATCAAACGCAGCATGTACGAGATCGGATTGGTCATTTCGAGAAAGTCAGAAAATTCTTCAAGTATCCTTTCTACTTCATCCATGGAACCCCTCCTAGTTAACTCATAATCCCTAATATATCAATGGTTAACCGCACTATTGTGGTTAACCTTATTTGGATTAATCATGCTTCATATTTTGAACAAATTTTTCAACTTCGCTAGAAAAATCATCTTCTAAAATATCCGTAAAATCCAATTCCTCTTTCATTTCACCCTCTTGATAAAAGGCAAAGGTTCCTGAATTTTGCTCAAGAGTACGTTTTGAAGTATCCTGTTCGTAAAGTTCTGAAGTAGGCAGTTCTTTTGCATCAAACACATAAAAATCAATCTTTTCAGCCTCGGCAACACGTTCAATTTCGCTTAACTGCAATTGATCGCTTTCTTTATCAGAATCAGAATCAAATGCTGATTTCACATATAAAAACCCTGTTTTTTTATCATCCATAAATGCTTTAACTTCCTTCAAATCGAGTTCAGTTGCTTTTCCAATCCTTCCTTTCACACCATCACTCTCACAAGCTGATATAACCAATACAAGCAATAAAACAAGACAGCCACTAAAAACCTTTTTTAAACTCATTTACAAAACTCCTTTGTATTAATTGATCTATATAAAAACTGCACCTTTCACAGTTTTTTTCGGAGACACAAATCCGTATAAAATCATGCCTGGATCACCATCAATCGTGAAGGCTTCAGTTAAAACACCATCTTTTTCTTCAAATTTATTTATGTGTTTCTTTAATAACGCAGCTTGAATTGGATTTAAGGTTTTTCTCACTTTCATGATAATCTCTCCTTCTACAAGGTTTAGAATGATTTAATAATGCTCTCTCTGTAAGGGGGGGGGCTTGAATTTTTTTCATATCGTCACCTTCCAGGGTTGCTAACTTTTTTGCTAACCAAATTTTTATTTTTCATTCCAACGTATACAATCTCCATTCTTAAAACCAAAGTTGATACAAAGGTTTTGCCAACCCATAAAAGAGCAAAAAAACACCTCTTAGATGGGCGGCATGATGTAATCATTGCTTAAATCCCTTGAAAAATATAGGGGTTTAACGAGGATTTAGAAATGGATGCTCACCTAACATGTAAATATTTTTAAAGTGAAGGTCTTCCATCAGTTTATTGAACTGCTGGGAGGCTTTTTCTTTCATGTAGTCAGTCGTATAAGCATAGAAGTTTATTGTTGTTTGAATATCTGTATGTCCTAATCGTTGTTGAATTTCTATCAACCCCACCCATGCTTGGCACGGGGCAAGGCGCCAAGACCGACCAGATGTAACACAAACAATGGATAAGGATAGCTAGGAGATAGCGGCTATGCAAGAGAAGGAAGGTAATCGAATAGATGATCTAAACGTATATGGAAGTAGAAGAAAGGAAAAGGAAATCTTATCGGTATCGCTAACAACTTCTGGATAGGCTAAACTTATCTAGACAGAAAATTTAAGGTCAGGTAGACTACAGATACAACTAGTTATAGAAAAGAGGTCCGATATGCGACGTGATATACAACCGAATGAACGAGCTTTCTCTTCCAAGGAAGTGGCAGAAGAAGTGGGGATTGCAACTCCCACTGTTCGAAAGTATGGTCAAATCTTAGAACGGAATGGATATGAGTTTTTGAAAGATGGAGATCGACGTATCTTTGTTCAATCTGACATCGGAGTGCTTATAGCGCTACGCGATACGGACAAGCCCCTAGACGATACAGCTAAAGACCTTGTATTTCAACAAAAAGAAAGATTAGAAGGCTCCAATGAAACAGAGATAGCGATACCCGATACATATGAAAATTTACCCCACGACCCCAATCAATTAAAAGAGGTCTTAATGTTTTTAGTCAATGAACTCGCAGCCACACGTGAAATGAATGTCCAACTGACAAACGATATGTCAGAGCTTAAAACAAAGGTTTCCCGGCTCCAGCAAGATCATCATGTTATAAGTTCTAGTATTGGAAATTCAGCGCAAAGAACTAATACTAAAATTGAACAATTAACTGAACAACAAAATATCCATTACGAAACATTGCTGCAACAAGAAAAACAAAAAAGTGAAATCTTACAAAAAGAAATACAAAATATGCGGGACGAACAGAAAAAAGACTGGAGTTCACAAAATGAATTTAATAAACGTTTAGAAGAAGCTATACAAAAACGTTCAGAAAAATGGTGGGGGCTTTTCTCCATATTCAGAAAATAAGGTGACTGTCATGTTTTTTTTGCCTAACTGATTAATGATTTGTGGAAGCAAATTATTGATGTAGAAACATTTGATAAATCTTTTTTATATATATAAGGATGGATAAAAGCATAGTGACATATATGATTCGCGTAGCTGAAACTCAGAATTAAGAAAGAGCATTTCAACTTTACAGGATTTGGTGCCTACTATGTAAGAGCTCGGCGATACCAATGTTTCGCAAGTTCTACCAAAGGCAAACAGAGGCTCAATTGAAATTCATTGGAGATTTGTTTAAGCGATATGCATCTAAAACAAAATACACAATTTGAGGCAAGCAAAAAAGGCATGTTTGATAAAATGGGAGTTGAGGCGGTTGAAAACTTGCATCCAAAAAAAAGAGTCATCCTTAATAGAGTTGCTCCAGACAGTGTTGATCGGTTCCTTTTTTGTGTGTTTCGTATCGCTGGGCGATATAACTTGCAAATAAATTCAAAACCTTTTGGTTTAATAGAAAAGCTACGTTCGATATGCAAAAACATGATATACATCCGAATAAACGAGTATTCTCTTCTAAGGTAGTGGAAGAAGAAATGGGGATGCAACACCCACTGTCAAAAGTATGGTCAAAACTTAGAACGAAACGGATATGGGTTTTTAAGATGGTGATTGCCTATCTTTATTCAATCCGACATCGAAGCGGTCATAGCGTTACGCGATACGGACAAGCCCCTAACTTGTGTACCTACAAAAAGATAGATTAGAAGAAACTAATGAAACAGAGATAACGATACCCGATACATATGATAATTTAACCCATAATCCCAAACAATTAAAAGAGATTTTAATTGTTTTAACCAATGAACTCGTAGCTACGCGTAAAATGAACATCCACTGACAAACGATATGTCTCAGCTTAAAACAACGGTTTCCAGCTCCAGAAAGATCCATGTCCTTAATAGTGTTCCTCAAGAAAGGGGCTGATCGGTTCTTTTGTGTGTTTCGTATCGCTGGGCGATATAACATACAAATAAATCCACAGAACCTTCATCTTTAATAGAAAGGGAGGTCCAATATACGATAGGATATATCCGAATGAATGAGCAGCCTTTTCCAAGGTAGTGGAAGAAGAAATTGGGATGCAACACCCACTGTCAAAAGTATGGTCAAAACTTAGAACGAAACGGATATGGGTTTTTAAGATGGCGATTGGCATATCTTCGTTCAATCCGACATCGAAACGCTTATAGCGTTACGCGATACGGGCAACCCTCTAAACGATAGAGCTAAAGACTCTTGTATCAAGAAATAGAAAGATTAGAAGGAACCAATGAAACAGCGATAGCGATACCCGATACATATGACAATATATTTAACCCATGTTCTCATTCAATTAAAAGGGATCTTAATGTTTTTAACCAATGAACTCGCAGCTACGCGTGAAATGAACCTCTAACTGACAAACGATATGTCACAGCATAAATCTGAACAACAAAAAACATTAGGCAACCAAATCAAAAGAAGAAATTCCTTTGTTCCAACTATTCGGAATCACCATTTTCAAGTTTAAACAATTTCCCGAGAAATATCTACAAATTCTGAGTAGATATCGACAAAATTAGGCTTTTAAAAGAGACAGCGATACCCGATATATATGACAATATATTTAACCCATGTTCTCAAAAGAGATCTTATTGTTATTAACCAATGACCTCGCAGCTACGCGTGAAATGAACCTCTAACTGGCAACCGATATGTCACAGCTTAAAACTGAACAACAAAAAACCCATTACGAAACATTACTGCAATAAGAAAAAGGTTTCATTACCTTTTTTTAATCTCCTTTAAGATCCTCAGTTGTTAATTTTCGTTAATAACTATCTAAACCTAAGGCAACCAAATCAAAAGAAGAAATTGCTTTGGTCCAACTATTCGGGATCACCATTTTCAAATTTCAACAATTTCCCGAGAAATATCTACAAATTCTGAGTAGATATCGACAAAATTAGAAGCTTCTAAAGGGAGAAGTGTTTTTGTTGATAAGAAAGTAGAATTACTTTAGAACTCAAACTCTACCGGGTGTTTTTTAATTAAAAGAAATAAACTCTTCTAAGGAAAGAGTTTTTATAATTATGCTAAAGGTGATAAAACACATGTGTAGTCTTCCTTCGCTGGAATAATAACTGAACTTTTATTATTATTACTGATATGGGGCAAAGGGTCCTCACATATTTAAATCAGATGCAAAAAAGTTTATAACCGCATTTTCACCACGAATATATGGAACTATATATTATTATTTTTTCTTTTTCGATACTAAACGTACCGAAAGTTTGCAATCAAAATGGTTTAATGTGATTTTTCTTCTGTTTTCAAATATTTTGAGTGAAAGGGGAAAAAATAAGACTCCAGAGTTCGCTGGCGTAGAGCATGTCAGCAATCATACCTTACCGAAAACGTTTGGCTATTGGTTTTACAAGGTCATGAAGACTATTGCCATGTTGCAACGAATCCTTCATCATTCGCACCCATCAGTTACCCTATGCTATATTGGGATTACAGAAGAAGAAACCCACAATGTATTAAAGTCATTTAGTGTCTTTAATAATTCATAACAAATAAATGGCCTCTTTTTAGTAGGTTTCTTTTGATAACTTCACTTTTGAAAAAATTATTGTTATTTCAAATTAGCCAAACATAAATGCTCTTTTTCGATAGCTTATTGAAAAAATTAATCCTATTGCTAACATATTCCCCATTAATGAGCTGCCTCCGTAACTTATAAAAGGTAAGGGTATCCCTGTTATAGGTAGTAAACCTATGTTCATTCCAATATTCTCGAAAATATGGAAAAAAATCATTGAAACCACACCTACACATAGGTAAGATTCAAAACTATTTTTGACATCTAACGCTAACTTCACCATGCCCGAAATAAGGAAGAAATAAATTGTTATTAAAATACTAGATCCTAGGAAACCATATTTAGAAGCAATAACGCTAAATATAAAATCTGTGTGTGCTTCAGGAACGTATACCCCGCTTCCTTTATAACCAGAAACTCCACCTGATCCTATGGCAAGCAAGGCTTTGATTAAGTTAAAACCCTCTCCTGATTTATAAGACTCTGGATCAATCCAAGCATAAATCCTTCCTAATTGAAATATTTTTATCCCCATTAAACGGAGAATTTCAGGGTGAAGAAAAACTAAGTACAAAATACCACTCACAATTGATCCTCCAATAATAAAAATACCACCAATTATTCTCCATGATATGCCTGAAACAAATAATATCCCTATAAAAATACACATTAATACTAAAGATGTACCTAAATCTGGTTGTTTCATAATTAAAAGTATTGGAAGAAGTGTTGCAGCCCCCATTTTAATTAATAGAAAAAAATCCGTTTTCAAAGTTTTGTCTCATATTTATTATGATGTTTTTGTATTAAGTAACTTAAACAAATTATTAAAGATATTTTAGTAAACTCAGCTGGCTGAAGAGACCCAATCCCAGGAATTTGAAACCAACTTTTGGCTCCATTTATTTCTCGTGCTATTGACTCAGGCGACAAAATTAATGCAATTAATAGAAATAAACTAAGCGAGTAAAAAAACCAATTCAAGCGAAATATTTGTTCAGAATCCAAATACATAACTCCTAAAATCATACCGAAACCTATAAACTACCAAGTTACTTGTCTAAATAAAAAATTCCCTTCGTATTGACCAAATTCTTGAGCAGTGTGAATAGCTATACAACTAGTTATAAATAGCAAAAGTAAAAGTGTAACTAGGTTGTAATCAAACTTTGAATTTTTCATATTTTTCCCCTTGTAAAATATTTACTCATGTTATAATTCAACTCTGTTTTACTAAAAATGTAAATTCGTTAATTCCATAAGACGGGTTGAAAATCCAGCTCTCTTTTAAGTCGCTCTTGAGAAATATTATTCAGCTAAGAAAAGTAAAAAAAAATCCATACTTGAAAAGCTTCAAGGATGGATTCAGACAAACACCAAGATCCTTAGGGTGTCTCTTGGATGCCCTATAGATAGGTAAGTTATCCAGGTTATTACGTAAAACGAACATAAAATATAGAAAAAGAGAATGTGCTTGAACGGGAGCAAAAGTCGAAGATCCAGCTGCCATAATTGGTGGCTTTTTTTATTGACTAAGGTGCAGATTTGGACTTTATATAGAGGGGGGAATCGAGGATTAAATATTTTGCCCCCTTAATACTAAGGTTCAATTCGAATTAATATAAATGGACTTAAAAAAATGAAATTTTCTATACACGCTTTGATATATATCTTTTTAGGCTGTATCTATGGTATTCATGAAATATATATTGATGGTACACAAAGGTATTTTTCAAAAATAAGGAATGCTATCCATCATTTATCAACATGGGTATTTGTTTTATGTATAACGTCTTTGAAAGACAAAGCTGGTCGATAATTGCATTCTTATTTAGTTCATAAATTTAAGACTATTCGCTTCAAATAAGTAGACGTGTTTCCCTACTTAAGACAATCAGAAGTTGTTCTCGAAAGGGGGATCTAATTGAAGAAATTTATTGTTTGTTATACCTTGGATAATGATATTAAACGAGAAAAAATAATAAAAGGGCCAGATGTAAAGAAGGAAGACGTTCTAAAAGATGTATTAGATAAGATAGTACGAAGTAATTACTTTATTGCAAAAACCGACCAAGGAGAGTATAGGATAAATTCTTCCTTAATACGTTATATACAGGTTTTGAATGAAATGCATTGTTTTAAATACCATACTGATCATCAATGACTAGTGAGTAAATAAAAGGTTATTTGCATAGTTTTCTTCAATTTTGTTGAGTAACTTGAATATGGGAGAGAAGATTAATGTCAGAAACGTATCGTTCTCGTCAGGAACGAAAACAAGTGGAAAAAACAAAACAAGATCGAAAAAAAGGTAAAAACTCCCCTAAAAGAAGGTCTTTCTTGAAAAAAGTTTTACTTTGGTGTTCATTATTAGGTGTTGTTTCAATTGGAATAGGGGTAGTTACGGTTGCAGCAATGATTAAGGATGCACCCAAAATAGATGCTTCAAAACTGGTCGATCCGCTTTCTACCAAATTATACGATAAAAACGGGAATTTCATTTACGAATATGGTAAAGAAAAGCGGACAAAAATTAAGTATTCTCAAGTTCCAAAAATGTTGGAACATGCTTTCATCGCCACGGAGGATGCACATTTTTATGAACACAATGGCATTGATATAAAAGGAACTTCTAGAGCAATCTTCAAGAACCTAAAAGGGGATTTCGGATCTCAAGGCGGAAGTACGATTACGCAGCAGGTCATTAAAAACTCCTTTTTGTCACCTCAGAAAACAATAAAGCGAAAGGTACAGGAATGGAGCTTGGCCTATCAGCTTGAGCAAAAGTATTCCAAACATCAAATCTTAATGATGTATTTAAATAAGATCTACCTTGGAGACGGGGCATATGGTGTAGCAGCTGCCGCCAAAAATTACTACGGAATTGATGCCGATCATCTAAATAAATTAACGCTTCCGGAGGCCGCTATGCTGGCGGGGCTCCCACAGAGTCCAAGTTATTACGATCCCACTGAACCCGAACATGTGAAAGCTGCAACAAATCGTCGTAATATTGTTTTAGAAGCTATGTATAAACAAGGGTATATTACGAAAAAGCAATTGGAGGATGCAAAGAAGGTTCCAGTTACAGCAGGACTTGTTCCAAAAACGAAACAGCAAGGAATGCCGTACGAGGCGTTTTTGGATGCTGTTGTAAAAGAAGTTGAAAGAAAGCTGAAAAATGTAGATATCAGTTCGGATGGATTATCTATTTATACGACGCTAGATCCAAAAGCTCAGACCTTTGCGGACAAAATAATGAACACCGATACGATTATTTCTTATCCAAATGACAATTTTCAAGGAGCCTTCGTATTTTCAGATACAAAAACAGGAGAAGTTCGAGCTATTGGAAGCGGTCGAAACCAATATAAAGCTTCCTTCCGAGGCAACAACTTTGCGGTTGATATTAAACGTCAACCAGGATCTACTTTCAAGCCAGTCTTTGATTATGGTCCGGCTATTGAAAATTCAAAATGGTCTACAGCACACCAAATTAATGATCATGAGATAACCTACTCAAATGGTCAGTCTATTTCTAACTGGGATCATCAATATCACGGAATGATGTCGATTAGAACAGCACTTCAATGGTCATACAATATTCCAGCACTTCTTACCCTTCAAGATGTGGGGATGGATAAAGCACAAAATTTTGCAGAAAATCTGGGAATTACTTTTAAAAATAATAAGGTGTACGAATCATATGCGATTGGAAGTAATACGGTTAATCCATTAGAGTTGGCAGGGGCATATAGTGCTTTTGGAAATAACGGTGAATACAATACACCACATTTTGTTCGTAAAGTTGTCTATCCTGAGGGCAGAGTTGTTAATTTAACTCCAAAACCAAAACGTGCTATGCATGATTACACAGCTTATTTGGTGACGGATATGTTACGGACAGTTGTAAAATCTGGTACAGGAAAAACAGCAAATGTCCTTGGACTAGATGTGGCTGGAAAAACTGGCACAACCAATTTTGACAGTAAAACCAGAGCACAATATGGATATCCATCCGGTTCGGTAAATGATAGTTGGTTCGCTGGTTATACACCGCAATACACTATGGCGGTCTGGACTGGATATACTAAAAATGGTCCAGGTAATTATATGGATGGAAATACAACTAAAATCTCGCACCAAATGTTTAAGGCCATGCTGGGAGCGTTTGGAACAGACAAAAGTAGCTTCCAACAGCCTAGTGATGTATACCGGGTGAATAATGAACTGTTCATTAAAGGTGGAGAAGCTCCACCAGTTACAAAAAAGAATAAAAAACATAAACAAAAGGAAGAGAAGCATAAACAACAAGAGGAAACGAAACATAAACAAAAGGAAGAGAAGCATAAACAACAAGAGGAAAAGAAACACAAACAAAAGGAAGAGAAGCATAAACAACAAGAGGAAAAGAAACACAAGCAAAAGGAAGAGAAGCATAAACAACAAGAGGAAAAGAAACACACACAATAAAGTTTTTTAGGATGGGATTGCATTGGTTCCATCCTTTTTTATGATACACGTAAGAGAATGTGAAGGTTTATACTTAAACTATAGGGTGCGTTAGTTGAAGATTGATCGGAGCTGTCTTTAAGGCAGCTTTTTCTTTATGCAACTAACGGGGAAGGATAATAAGGGGATGAAAAAATTACCGAAATATACCTTTTTTTATGTTGGAATCTAAGAAACATAACTTTTCAAAGGGGCTTATTGTGCGAAAGACAATTATTATTGTTTCTTATTTATTATTCCTTGTTCCTCTAATGTTCATTGTGAATTTTCTGTTTGATATTGTTACACTTGAAAAGATCCAAGGATTTCCTATATTTTTTCCTTTAGTATTTTGTCCTATTGGTCTTTTCTTCGCTTCAAAAAGCACATAAAATGCAAAAGGATTTTTTGACACTTTGTGCTATCATTTTAAATTCGGTCTTATTAATATTTCCTTCAGTAATATGATTTTAGGAACAGTTAGATAATACTGATAACCTTTCTTCAATTAAGTGGTGCTTTACTTCAATAAGAGAGTTGCTTTGGCAGCTCCTTTTCTTATGGAACTATTGGGGCAGTTTAGTTGAAGAACAAACTGGGGTTTTTTATTTGTTTTACTAGTTTGGAGAGTAGCCTATAATTGTTTTTATATAAGAAGTAGTTAGAAAGAGGTTTATATGTTTCAAAATTTTTTTGAGAGAACGTTTATTTTAATATTACATATAGTAAAATTGTTAATTATATTAGTATTGTGCTGTGCTGGTATTATTATAGGTGCTGTAATATTAGGTATTATGGGAATTGATGTACCTAATATACAACTAATCTTAGATATAGCATCAGTACCTTTTATGTTTTTCGACCATAAAATTGTCGAAAGAATAATAAGCATAATCTGCTTTTTTCTTTCTTTTTTAATATATTTTCAATTAAGAAAGATGAAGAAATAATGCAATGTTAAGCTAACGAGTTAAACATTTTTCTTGTTCAACTAAAGGGTGCGTTAGCTGAAAATCGGAGCTGTCTTTAAGGCAGCTCTTTCTTTATGCAACTAACGGGGCAGTTGAGTAACAAATTTTTAAAGAAACATAGTTTTAGGTGTGGTAAAATATGTTATTAATACAAGCTCGAACCATTAGGAGGTTTTTAAATGAAATGGAAATTAGTTTTGACCATAGGGTTTGCTGGTGCTTTAGCTTTATCAATCGGTTTTGCGAAGGACCTACAAAGTACAAAGGTATTTGCACAAACTGGACAGTCAAAAGTAAAGGTTGAACAAACTGCCACTAATAACGGAGATCAATACAGAGTTATATCAGTAGAAGAGCAAAATCGTAGAGAAGGTAATGTAGCTGAAGGAAAAAATGTTACCACAATTATTTCAGTAGAAGAGCAAAATATGGTGGAAAATAGTTCAGCTCAACAAGGGTTTGTTCCACAAGAAAATGGGACAGGTTTCTATTTCGAAAAAGAAAATAAAAATTAAGTTTAGTTGTTAAACTAACAGGTGCGTTAGATGAAGATCGGAGCTGCCTTTAAGGCAGCTTTTTCTTTATGGAACTATCGGGGCAGTTTAGTTCAAGAAGCGTAACTTATTCGTACTGTGAATTAATTGCAATACATTTTGCTACCACTCTTTATGAAATGGTAATATTTAATGCTGAGGTGGTGTTTATGAAAAAATTATATTTGATCCCTATTTCTATACTTCTTGCAGCTCCATTGTCATCGCTTCTTAGTGCTTCAATTGATAGTTTAATATCTTTAAATGAAGATCTTCCAAAAGATGAATATTTCCCTTTTTTAAATGGAGTAATTATTGGCACAATATATGAATTAGCAATATATTGCATTATTGGTATTCCTGTAACTCTAATTATTGATACCATAACTTATTTTTTGGGTTTACATACAAACTTAAAAGTATATCTTTTACAATTTTCTTTGTATACTATTTCTGCAATCACTCTTGCCTACATATTAGACTCTGATAATTTTTGGGCTTATTTAACGGTAGGAATAGCAGTACATCCCTATTTTAATATATTGTTTTTTTTGAAAAAAACTAATAGCAAACCTTAAACAGAATCTATGACGAAATATTGGTCAACTCTTCTTATAGAACTAAAGGGTGCGTTAGCTGAAGATCAGAGCTGTCATTAAGGCAGATGTAATTGGATGGGAAACCCTAATTCATGAGGTTGTAACATGTGTAAACCGATATCCGTAATTTTGGCGATGTACCGTAACTAAACCAAACCGATCTTTGGTTGGTATAGTATGAATAGGCTCATTAATATCTTCCCCAATCCCTTGTCCATAGTATTTCGTTAAAAATGCTGTGACTAAAGCGAATCTATTTCACCCTGCAGTAATCGTATGCAATGGACCATCTAAAGAAAGCCCTCTGACCTCATTCTTTGAAGTCTCTGTATAATAACTGGATGGAAACGCTGCTTTATATTCCTGACCTGGTACTATAAAAGGTTTTGGATTATCCACCACAAACCTTTGGATCCCTTTTTTAATTCTCCTTAGTGTATTGTAGGACAAATCCTTTTTACGATTAAAAATGCTAGGTGCTCCAATATCCCAATCCATAATTTCGGAGGAAGATACCCAAGCCTTACGTTTTCCGACCTGTACTTCTAAACTGTTTGGATCACCATAAGTCGGTTGTGGCCATGTTATCAGTTTACCATCGCAACGAGCAATCATGAAAGATCTCTTTCGAATTGTAGGCGCTCCGTAATCACAAGCACGTGGCTCCTTAAATTCAACTTGATAGCCTAGTGATTGAAGCGCCTTTATGAATTAAAAACCTTAACAACATGAAATATTAATGGATACTGTGGTTTTAGAATACTATGAGTGATAACATAACACTATCTTAGATAATTTGTTTTGAAATCGAGTGATTTTTGCCTATTCTATAAGCGAAAATCTGTCTTAGAATGAGGTGGTTTAATGGCACGTGAGAAAAAATTTTCTACACAAGAAATTTTTAAAGCGACCAATTCGCTTTTATTAAAGCATGGTTACGAGGGATTTTCTTTTAGCCTGTTAGCAGAAGCCTTACATGTTTCTAGAGCGGCAATTTACAAGCATTATATGAATAAAGAAGAACTTATTATTGATTATATGGTAAGTGAAATGGAAAAAATATTAAGTGATCTACAAGAGATCGACAGCACAGCTGATTTCCCGTCACAATTAGATCAACTGCTAACGCTAATTTTTGCCTATTCGGATATTCATCAAATTTTAGGGATGGCACACCAAATTCAAGAAAATAGCTCGGATATTTCAATGAAAAAGAATCAGCTGCAAAAGCTGCATTTAGATATGTATTCACAACTCCAGTCATTAATCAATCTAGGAAAACAGGAAAACCTACTTAGTGAAAAACTTCCTAATGACGTGATATTGGGTTTCATCTTCCAAAGTATTGCAATTCCAAACCATAGAGGGATTCCACAAGAGGAATGGTTGCATTACATAAAAGAAGTTGTTGGTCATGGAATTTATAAAATTAAATAAGTGACACTAGTGTAACTTTAATCTATAATCAAAGTTACACTAGTGTTATTTTGTTTGTACAAACATCTTTTTCTCCAGAATGTGATGATTTCATTTTGGATTTTACTTTTAAAAGAATGAGGGTGTTCGGATATGTTTTTAGCTTTAAAGGAGTTAAAGAAAGGAAAACTTCGCTTCACGATGATTGGCCTGATCATCGTTTTAATAGCTTGGCTTGTGTTTATTCTTTCTGGTTTGGGTAATGGACTATCAACGTTAAGTGCAGCATCTATAAAAAATATGGATGCTGATTATGTAGTGTATGAAAAAGGTTCGGGTTCCACATTCAGCAAGTCTTTACTATCAGAGTCACTAATATCTGATATCGAAAAACAATCTAATGTAGAAGAGGTTTCTCCATTCGGTTCTGCGATGGGAGCCATTTTAAATGAAGATGGATCTGGAAATGAAGACAAAACGGATATAGCGATTTTAGGGATTAATCCAGGAACTTTTTTGGAACCGAAAGTGATCGAAGGTAAACAGTTAGATCAAGGTAACCAATTAGGTGTTCTAGCTAATGATGGATTAAAAGATCAAGGCTACAAAATTGGGGATAGCCTGGCTTTAGATGGCTCAATGGAAAAACTAAAAATCATCGGTTTTGTTGAAAACGAAACATATAATCATTTACCTGCTTTGTTTACAACGATGGATAAATGGCGTTTATATAAATTTTCCGCTCCTGGTTCTAATAATGGAATGGAAGATGCAGTCAATGCATTTGTTCTGCAAGGTCCAGATGTAAATACTGAAACATTAGACAAAGAAATAAAAGGTATCGAAACGGTATCCAAAAATAAAGCTATACAAGGAATGCCAGGGTATACAGCTGAAAATGGGACCATTATGATGATGCTTGTATTCTTGATCGTTATATCGACTTTTGTGATTGCTGTATTCTTCTACGTATTAACGATACAAAAAACAAACCAATTTGGTGTGATGAAAGCCATTGGCGCAAGTAATAGCTTTATTGCAAACGCCATTGTATCACAAGTATTCTTATTGTCTTTAATTGGTATTTTAGTAGGAATTGCTTTAACCTATGGAACAGCTTTGATTCTTCCGGAAGGCATGCCATTTAATTTAGATGTAAAACTTGTTGTCATTTATGGTGTTCTGCTTTTATTAATCAGTGTGCTTAGTTCGCTCATTTCCGTTCGGAAAATAACAAAAATCGATCCACTTACTGCACTTGGGAGGGTAGAATAATGGCTGGACTTCAATTAGAGAATGTATCAAAAATATATAAAGAAGGAGACAGTCAAGTCATTGCTCTCAATAATGTCTCCATAACTGTCGAACCAGGGCAATTTGTAGCAATTATTGGACCTTCTGGTTCTGGAAAAAGTACCTTTTTATCCATTGCTGGAGCGCTTTTACAAGCTTCAAAAGGGAAAGTCATAATTGACGGTGTTAATATTGCCAACCTATCAGAGAAACAACTTTCCCAAGTTCGTTTAAATGAAATAGGCTTTATTTTGCAAACGTCAAACTTAATTCCTTACTTAACAGTTCTTGATCAACTGCTAGTTGTTAAAAAAATGGCTGGAGCTTTACGTGCTGCAGACAAAGCATTTGCAAAAGAGTTACTTACGGAATTAGGCTTAAGTTCTAAGTTAAATAAGTTTCCTAATGAATTATCTGGAGGAGAACGCCAACGTGCTGCCATTGCCCGTGCATTTATGAATGATTCTAAAATCATTCTTGCAGATGAGCCAACAGCTAGCCTTGATTCTAATCGAGCACATGAAGTGGTAAAATTGATTTCAAAAGAAGTCAAAGCACGGAAAAAAGCTGCCATTATGGTAACGCATGATGAGCGTATGCTGGAGTACTGTGATCGTGTTTATCTTATAGAAGATGGCGTATTGATCCCTCTAGAAGACCATTCGTTACATGCGGTAAAACATAAAGGGGAAAGTAATCGTTAGTAAAAGAGACTTTTCCAAAGTAATCCGGCTAAATAGCCTTCGATAGTGTCAAATGAATAAGCTTCCTCTAAATTAAATCGTTTAGAGGAAGGATTAAAAGCTGCCTAGGCAGGATCATTGCAAGAAGGAATAGAGCCTCTGTCTTTTCCTTCACTACAAATAGAGGCAGCAGAAATGCTGCCTCACTTTATTGTGATTATCATCTGTAGTAAGTATCAATTTTCTTTTCTATTTTATGAAAAGAAATGTCTATTCCTATAAAAAGGAATAAGTCTGCTATTCGTGTCTCTTCTTAATGGATTACTCCTTTAATAGCATTACGTAAGGCAACCTTTCTGGATAAAGGAGCGTAATATGATGATTAAACTCACTCCTTGTATATTATGAGTCAAGAAAAAGGGGAGTACATATTATACATGGCTAATATGTACTCTCCTTTATTTATTAAGGTTTTTTATAATTAAATCTAGAAAATTTTGGAATACTAACAAACATTAAAGGACCGTCAATAGACCTGTTTTTTGTACGAAAGAAGGATGACCACCAAGTTTCGACGAATATATCAATATACTTTTTGGAGGTGTTGGATATGGGGATTTGTTGTGGAGAGTGTCACGTTGAATTAAAGAGTGATGATTATGTCACATTGGATGAATTTAGCACACTGAGGCACACATATTGCGGTTATGATCTTATTGCCGAGCTGATCAAAGACATTGGGACCTATCGAAATATCAAAACAAAGTATTGGTTTTCCCGTGAGCGTACTAAATGAAAATCGGTAAAATCTTGGAGTTAATTAAAACTGATACACCAGCGAATATTGCCAAAAGGGCTGATGTTCATCTTTCAGAAAAATTACTAAGAAAAGCATTGAATAAAGCCGGTTATGAGTCTAGAAATGCAGACGAAAAAGGCTGGTATTTCGTTGGTGAAGGTGACGAGGAAACGGTAAAAGAGCAGCTTATTTATGACTTTGCAACAGCAGGAAAGGCAATGGCGGACGTTTCAACTAATGTAAATAAAGAACCTATTAACGATACCAACCAACGTTTTAACGTTGGCATAAAACGTGGTAAAGAACAGGTCAAACAAGCGAACGAACAATCAGCACCAACCATGGAACGAACCAGCGTTATAAGAAAACGTTCTTCATTCGATATGGATGTTGAACTTATGAAGGAACTAAAAATACAAGCAATCATTCATGATAGGACGGTTTATGAACTAGTTGAAAGTGCCGTAAGGCACTATTTAGCTGAATTAAAGGGAAAATGATGTGGCATTGAAATAAAGTCACGATGTTTATAATAAAGTTGCACCGTTTTACCCCTTTGGATACTAACCTCTAAAGGGGTGTTTTTATGTCCAAAAGATAAAGTACATCTGAAATTCAAAAATGGATCAAGGGAATTTTTGAGTGGTAATAGAGTTGTTCCGTTAAAGGGAGCGATTCTTTACTCGTATGTAATAAAAGGGTGAATGAGGGCCAACCTACGATAGTACTGAAAGCAGTAAATCATCGCGAGTAGCAACCTATCACGCTCGGACAGCACAACAAGACTACAAGCAAGCCAAGGAGGACAGGGCTATGGTAGAGACAAAGAGAAAATCCCAAGAAGTAAAAAACACCCCTTTTAAAAGGAATGCCCTCTTGTTATATAATTCCAGGGTAATAACTATCTGGAATTTCCTAAACCCAACATAACTAGGAAAGTTATCTAACCTTGTTGGGCCAAAGTAACAGAATCAATCGCCAATTTTGAAGCTGTTTCGGGAAGTTGATAAGGAATAACTTGATCGTTTTCTTTGTCCTCTTCTTAATAATATCGCATAGATTTTAGGGAAGCTTCAGACATCGAAAGGTTCAACTTTTTTGCAAGCATAGTTAGTATTTTAGGGATATCGTTGCTACTCTTTTTCTTATGGAGCTAAAGTCAGGTTAGTTCAACAGTGCTATTTGATTTTTGTTCAACAATTGGATCATCCTAATGGTTTTTAGATAAAATAACCTATTTTTAATTAATCCCTATATAAAATTCAGAATATTTAGTATAATACATTTATAATTGGTACGGACATCACGATGTTTATGAATCTTTTTCAACAGCATTTAGGAGGGGGGCTCTTTCAAGTTGTTTAAATGAAATATTTCTTAGAAAATCTTCGGTGTATATGGCAAAAACAAGAGGTGTTATGGATAGGATCTTAAATCAGAAAAGGGGTTTTTTCTTGAAAAGGAATTTTTTAAGTAAAAGAAATTTGTTTATCTTCTCCCTAGTTTTTGTGCTTGCATTAGTAGGCTTTTCTTCAGGTACACTTCCAGACCATCTTGATTCTCTTGCACCTGACACTGTTTACTTTAACGGAAAAGTTATCACCATGGACAAAGGTGCTACCATTGCCGAAGCCGTAGCAGTCAAGGACGGAAAAATCATTGCCGTTGGTTCAAATAAGGAAATTGGTAAGTTAAAGGGACGGCACACGAAAGTCGTTAATTTAATGAATAAAGTGTTATTGCCGGGATTCTATGATGCCCACAGTCATTTTCCGAGCTCCGGAATGGACGGGACTGTTCAAGTTAATTTAAATAGTCCTCCGGTAGGTCCTATTAAAAATATTGATGATCTGATCATTGCCTTGAAAGATCGAACTATGGAAACCCACGAAGGTGAATGGATACTCGGGCGAGGGTATGATCAGACACTTTTAGCGGAAGGACGTCACCCGACACGTGAAAATCTGGATAAGGTATCAACGGAGCATCCAATCTATATCGGACATACTTCAGGACATTTAGCAGTAGCTAATAGTGTTGCACTTAAAATGGCAGGAATTACAAAAGATACTCCCGATCCACCTGGTGGAGTAATCGTAAGAGATCCTAAGACAGGAGAACCGACTGGGGTATTAGAGGAATCTGCTATAGGTCTTGTAAGCAAGCATATTCCTGTTGTTACAGAAGAGGAAAATCTTGCAGCGTTTAAAAAGGCTGTCCAGGATTATATCTCAAAAGGTGTAACGACCTCAATTATAGCTGGTGCAAATAAACAGGGTCTTATTGATTTACAAAGATATCAGAAGCAAGGTTTGCTGCCGTTAAGGATTACAGCCATGGGTGCCGGGTTTGGTGGCGCTATAACCTCTGGTGAATTAGGTGGTATTGTAACAGGTTTCGGCAGTGATATGCTGAAGCTTGGACCGGTGAAGCTGTCTCATGATGGATCTATTCAAGGGTACACCGGCTATTTAAGTAAACCGTACCACGTGCCTCCGGGAGATGATCCAAATTATCGGGGATATCCGGCGACAAGTCGTGAGGACTTAACGAAGCGAGTAGTGGATTTGCATAAGGCTGGATACCAAATTGCGATTCATGGTAACGGAGACGCAGCGATTGATGATATTCTTTACGCCTTCCGTACTGCCCAGGAGGAGTATCCGCGTAAGGATGCCCGTCATCGTATTGAGCATGCTCAAATGGCTAGATTAGATCAATTGGATGAAATGAAGAAACTGGGTGTTACACCATCATATTTTGTTTCCCATACCTTCTTTTGGGGCGATCAGCACAGAGATATATTCATGGGGCCTGAACGTGCAGCTATGATGAGCCCTCTTAAATCTTCCATTGATCGTGGTATTAAATTTAGCATTCATCTTGATTCTCACATTACTCCAATGGACCCGCTGCAGGCAGTATGGTCTGCTGTTAACCGGATTTCAAGAAGCGGAAAAGTAATTGGTCCGGAGCAAAGAATTACACCATTAGAGGCACTTCGCGCAGTAACAAGTGATGCAGCATGGCAAAACTTCGAGGAAAATGAAAAAGGCTCAATCGAAAAAGGAAAATTTGCGGACTTTGTTGTTCTGGAAGAAAATCCGTTAACAGTTGACCCTATAAAAATTAAAGAAATCAAAGTACTTAAGACAATTGTGAACGATAAGGTTATCTACGAAAATTAATTTAGGATAGGATGCACGGGGACGGTTCTACTGCTTCATCCACTTGCTGGTGAAGCACAAGAACCGTCTCTTTGCTTCCTTCGTGCCCAGCAAGCCGTTAATTGCTAGTTGTCGAAAGTCCAACCCGAGTAAGTGCAATGACGCTCGGTAGGAGGAGAAAAAAGGACCTTTCACCCTTAAAGTAAACGGTTATGTTTACCCTTACCAAGCTAATCAGATGAAGATAATAGATGGAAAACCATACATTCAATCAGAAAAATTATTACTTGGTCTAGGTGTTATTTACTCAAGGGAATTAAAGACATATAAGACAAATAAAAATTCTTATTTATCTGTTATAAAAACGGCAAAGGCATTAGGTTATAAAGTAGATTGGAATAAGAAGGATAAAGTTATACTTTTAGAAAAGGACTTGTATAATTATGACAATCCAAATGATGATGAAGACGGTGATATTATTACAAACTAATAATTGGTTCTAATGCGAAATTCATTTTTTAGAATTACAGCATGTCATCTTTTATAGTATAGAAATAATTAGTGAAAAGGGTTCTGGTGCAAGTACTGTATTTGTTAAAAAAAGGCATATAGATTCTTAACTGAGTGATATTATCCCATCTAAGTAGACTGCAATTTTAGTAACTGGCATTACTTTTGCAGTAACACAATTCTTAAGCTCTAACTTTCTTGGACCGGAACTTCCGGATACTTTAAAGGGATGAAACCGAAGGCAAAAGAAAAGAAGCCTTCTGATACTGCTCTTGTTTTGCAAAATGATGGATCGATTGGATTTGGATTTGCTAAATCAAAAAAACAAACTTAAAATCCCTATCACATAGATAGGGGTTTTTTGCTGTTGCTTATATATATTCAACGAAAGGCGGAATGCGTAGCTTAACCGTACTATAATAAATAATGGTTACTATATTCAATATGACAATTATTTGTTTATTTATTCTTGTTTTATGTCTAAAAGTTAGTCTGTTATTTATAGTATAAAAGATTTAAGACTTATGGACAGAGGATGATATATATTGTTAATTAGTTAGGCGAGGGCTTCAACTACTGGCCAAGATTTAGTGACGCAAAAGGAAATATTAACGATAACACGATTCTGGTTATTTTGTATCCAAAAATAATAGAAAGTCTATCAGTTCAAAGGTACCAATGAAAAAAGAGTTGGCCCCGTAAGGCCAACCCCTTGCAAACCGTCATTTTATTGTAAGCGTTACAGAATTATAGTTTTTCCCATTACCAAGTGGATTGTAGTTTTTCTCAATGTTTCCTGCGGCGTCCACAGTGAAATAATTAATGGTTGTAGTCTTTTCAATTTTTAATGTTTCTGCAAATTCACGGGTGCCGCTTAATTTAATTTTAGCTGATTGGAAGGTTGGGCGGCTGCCGTCAAGCGTATAATAAATGGTGGCTGGCTCACTTGTTTCAATCTTAACATCAACCGGACCTGTGTATTTACCGTTTCCAGGTGTAGCTTTTGAGGAAGGCGGCTGATGGTCTTTTGCACTGTTGTAGGCTACTTTAATTAAGCCAATCAACCCATTGGCAAATTCCATTGCTTCTTCATGGCCTTCTACAAAGGCTGGCTGGAATCCAACTGCCTGCCATCTTTTTGTATCCTTATTCCATAAATCTGCCCCTACTTCGAAGTTCCAGGCATAAATCCCCTTTTCATACCATAGGTAGTCCGCAGAGTTACCTGCAGCAGAGTATAGTACGTCAGGAATTGGACCTGTACGGCTAGGTAGAATGACCGTTCCGCGGTGGTCTTGAATATCATTTAAGATGTTATCAGAAGCTGCCCAGTAAAACGCTTCTTCACCAGCTGATGGGCGTGGCAGTGTTGTACGTTTTGAATCGTAAGCACCAGGGGACCACATGAAGTAGCCGCCATAACTATGAATATTCATCGCAAACTTAATATTTGGGTTTTTATCAGCAAGCCAGACAAGGTTTCTTCCTTCAGGCTCAGAGTTTTCAGCTGGTCCAGCGTAAGTGTCTCCCGTACAACTTGTACCTCCGCCAATATAGCCATCAAAAACGGAACCAACAGAATGGTTGCGGTTAAGGTCAACTCCCCAATTATTACGGTACCCAGGATCAGAGGCAGTGGGACCACAGTGATTGGTCATATTCTTACGCTGCATATTGTAATCATTTAAGCTGTAATTGGCACCATCAGGGTTTACTGAAGGTACAAGGAATATATCAAGATTATCGACAAGCTTTCTTGTCTCACTATCTTGACTATAGTTTCGCAGTAGTCTTTCCGCCGTTTCGATTGTTACGAGCGGGGTCACCCATTCACGGGCATGCTCCTGAGCATATCCAAGAACACCTGGTTTAGAACCATCACGATGCTTGCCGATTCGGATCGCTTTTACTGTAAAAGGATCTCGGGAAACGTCTGCCCCAGCTTTCAAGCCGTCAGTTAATATCGCAGCATTTGTAGTTGGTGCGACAACACCGGCACCAGAATTACCGCGGTATGTAGTCGCAGTGACAAGTTGGCTAGCATTCTCATTCAGTGCTTTCACCACTTGTGCGGCAGTACTTGTTGCCTTTCCTGACGAATCAGTAGCTAAATCTACTAAAATCTTTGTACCATCCACAGTCACTTTTAGTGGTGAATTATTGGTTCCCGGATTCTTGAATTCTACCGATACATCATTCCCGCCCTCATGCCCCCATGCTTTTGAGGAAACAACAACTGCGAGATTGGTCGTGCCGCCGATAGTTGCTTGGGCAAGACGTCTGTAACCATTTGTTTTATTTGGCATATCAATGATTTCTACCAAGTTCGGGAATTCTTTTGCAAGTTTTTCGGCACGTTCATATAATTCATTTGGTGCCATATAGTGATCAACAAAATCGGTAACATAATCTGTTTTTGGATGTTTCGGCTCTTTCCCTAACCATTCAGTAATTGTGCTCGTAGCTGTTCCTCCAAGATTACTTTCAATTTTAACAGATGAAGGAATGGCGCTAACTGGTAAAAGCAAATAGTGATATAAATATTCACCGTAATCTACCAATCTGGAAAGTGTAGCAGATTTTTCCTCACCGTTCTCGGTCCAAGTTGCTTTAAGTGCTGTGCTAGCAGTCGCACCGGCGCTTGATTTCACTTCGAGATATAGGAAGGTGCCTGATTGATTGGTAAAATGGTTTGCCCTAAGGACTTTAAGTGTATCCTCGGAAGCTGCCAGACTGGCTTGCAGCTGGACAGTAGATTGCCGCTCTGCCACGCGTGTGTCCCATTGGTTTTTGGTGATCAGGGTCTCTTTTACATTGATGCCAAAGGTCTTTAACATGGCAATTTCTGTTGGTGTGACAACGGCATCCACTTCATAGACTCCGTCGTGTGCTTCGATTCTGTGGGTAAGGTCAATTCCAAGCTCAAGAAGCTTCTCCTTTGCCTTATCATTTGGCACTACAAGTTGGACAATTGATACCGATTCTTCCTTAGGAATCGGCTGGTCAGGCTGTTCGACCGCTGCAACCGGAATACTTAGGCCTGGATAAAATATAGAGAACACCAGTCCGGTTATGGCAGTCATCACCACTAAATTCCTTTTCCATTTCTGCTTTTTCTGTTTTGTCAAAAACTGCACCCCCAAAATGCTAGAAATTTTAATACAAGCTTATTGTAAATTGAATGTACTTAATATCTTGTCGTAAAATCAGGGGCAGTTAAAAATCCACTCAACAAAAATTTTATTAATACTTTATTTTAGAAGAACAAATTTTAGGTTGTTTTTCCTGTTTAAAAAGTACTGTGCTACTCAAAAGATCTAGTAATTAAGGAGTGCGAAAGTACTAGATTTTATTCCACTATAATTCCTATAAACTGTATATTGATAATCAACTGTTTTCATTGTTTAATATTGTTGCTTTTTGTTTAATTTTGTAGAAGGAAAGTTGTAATATATTTCATGTGAATTACGACTCTATAGTTAAAAACCATTAAATGCCTATCAACCTTTGTGCCAGTCCAACCTTTAATAAAGAAACAAGAATTATTATGAATAGGAATGATGGGGAATGGCAAAAACAAATACTCAACTGAAACAAAACAGGGTATTAAGAAAGTGCAAGAGCAAATAAATGAAATAGTAACAAATGTGGAAGAGAAGATACATTTGGAGAGGCTCTTTTTTAAAGTATGCCTAGAATGCTTGCAATGACTATTTCTCCATATGGTCAAAACTCTTTAAAAATCAATGAATGCTTACTGAAATATTTGAAAAACGGTGGTATGAGTGAAAACGCAGTATGGCTTGGGGAATTGATATTCATTTGAACGGGGAAGTCGAGTAGAAGAGGAAAGCACGGACTTAGACGATATGATTGCACTTTATAATCAAGCAGATCCAGCGAAATATCCATTGATTATGATGCTAAAATCAGAGATGTTCGCAGGCGGATGCATCGAACGTTTTGAATGGTGTATTGAGGTTATTTTACAAGGCAGCTAGCAATGTCGAAATAAAAAAAAACGCTGGTAATCTGAACTATGCCCCATTTTTCGGACAGTAAAAAGTTCCTTAACGGCTAATAGGTGGTCCCGGTATTGTACCGGGGCCATTTTCTTTAGTCCCCATTGGTAACGACTCATATTGTATTCTTCTATAACTCTATAAACTAAGGTGAACCGTAACTTAAATAATAAGTTTTTATAATCTTTGTTTTTGAATAAAATGATACATGGCCCCAATCATTCCTGCGTCATTTCGATATTTACATAGTTCAACAGGAATCTTAATATCATTCCACCAAGGGAGATCGTCTAGTTGTTTTTTTATAGTAGATAACAAGTCCTGTTGGGAGGATACTCCGCCACTAATTAAAATTTTTTGTGGGTTTAAAGTTGCTGCTAGGTTGAAAATTCCATAACTAATATTTCTAGCCCATCCGTCAATAAGTTTTTTTACCGATTTACTTTTAGCAGCCTCTGAAAAAACGGTCTCCCCTTTAACATTTTCATATTCACTTATTCCCTTAAGTTTTTTATAGCTCCTAATTAAGGCAGAAGTTGAACCTGTGGAGTGCCATATATCACCGAAATTTTTCCCATTTGCTTGAGTAATCATAAAACCAAATTCACCGCCTCTAAATCTATGACCATGTAAAAGTTTACCGTCAACAAAAATCCCCCCTCCTATTCCAGTGCCAATTGTGACACATATAAAATCGGTGCAATTTTGGGCATTACCGCTTGTTTTTTCTGCTATAGCAGCACAGTTTCCATCATTTTCAATTTCAACCCTTAGAGGAACTTTTGCTTCTAATAAATTCTTTAAGTTCTGATTAATCAACGCGGTAACAGCACCACCTTGTTCTGAGTAACCTGTATTCGGGTTAATAAAGCCTGGTAAACTTATAGCTACACCCAACACATGATTATTTCTTAAGTACATATTAATTGTTTCTACCATTTTTATTATAAATTTATCTAGATTTGTACACGGGGTACTGTAACTGCCTTGTGAAAGAATGGTTCCGTTCTCTAATAAGAGCCCGTGTTTTACTTTTGTCCCGCCGACATCAAAACAAATATACTTTTCCACTTACATTCCCCCTATACACCGTCGTTTTTATAAGAATATTAAGTAGGCTCGAGGAATTATCACCTCATTTATATTGAATACGATTCCTAATTTACCATAATAATAGTTCCCTCATCCGATGTCGGTTTTTGGTATTCTTTATGAATTTGTTTTAATACATCTTGAGGTAGTCGCATTAGATCTTTGTTCCTTGCTTTACATATTTCATAATCTGTATCCACTTGGTAAATTTCTAACGTAAGCCCAAATTCTTTAGCCACACGTCTCCATTGTTTACGACGCTTTCTTGTTCTGTTTGTGGTATCTACAATTACTTTATGACCACTTTTTAGCAACGACCTGACCATAAGTTCAGCTGTTTTCCACACTTGTGGTTCAGCCTCTGCTTTATAAATTTGACCATGTAAGGAAAGCCTGAGGTCATCAATAGATACACGTACCCATCCGTCGCTCTGTAGAACTTTAGCATATGTTGATTTACCACTTAATGGGATTCCGCACATGATACCAAGTTTCACATTACATCTCTCCAAATCAGAAATTGCCCCGCCCACACTCAGATACTCTAAACCCATCTGAAAGCATGAATCAGTACATTACATTATAAAATGCGAACGATAGTTGATTTGAAAGGGGCAAATCAATCAATTATGTGAATAAAAAAAATTTATATATAGGAATTTTGATTTAATATTATTTCCAACTATACCTAGGGATTTAATGGTGGATAGTAAACGATTTAGAAAGGTTTGATTTAAAGCTGTGTCAAACTTGCTTCAAATTACGTATAGTATCATCAGCATTTGGATGGACCTTTTTATTAATAACAAGGTAGGTGAGTAGAATTTTGTTAGAAAAGGTTTCAATAATCATACCTTTCCAAACAGACAATGGCCCAAGAGCGGAAGCATTTAAATGGATTAAACAGTATTATGAACGTATCATGCCCGAAGCTGAATTATGCTTGGGTATAATCGATAACGATAAAATTAATAAATCCAAGGCTGTAAACTTAGCAGCTAAAAAAGCAACAAGGGAAATTTTTGTAATAGCTGATGCGGATATCGTTTATGACCCTAAACTTATTGTTAAAGCTATAGAGGTACTTAATGAATCAGCATGGGTAGTTCCTTTTACTGAAATTTATGACATTGAAAGGTCAGGAACAGAAAGACTGATTCAAACAGAACCAACGTGGCCTTTTGATGTTAAATCTGAAGAATGTACCAAAGCAAATTGGATTTACACAGGTTTTGCGGGAAAACTTATTGTCATACCCAAAGTGAACTTTGAGGCAGTCGGAGGTTTTGATGAACGGTTTAGTGGCTGGGGAGGCGAAGATGATGCTTTTTCACTTTCTGTCCAGACACTTTGTGGTAAATTAGCGAATGTTACAGGAGAAATTTACCATGTATGGCATCCTGTTTCAAACTACGGAACAAATCCAAACGGTAAAGCGAATCTAGAACTTCTCAACCGTTATAAACGCGCAAGTGGAAATAGGAAGGAAATGACCAATCTTATTTCTGAACGAAAGAATAATATAGAAAAGATACAAATTAATAATATTGAGGTTTTAAACAGCAATGAAAATGCATATATGACATCACCTAAAAGCAAAATTTGTTTTGCCATCCTTGTTCATGAAAAGAGAGAGTTAGTCGAGCAACTAATTAAAAATGTCCGTTCTTTTTGCCCTAACAGTGCAATCGTCTTATACAACGGGGGATCTGATAGGACGCTTTGTGAAGGTCTAGGTGTTCCCGTTTGCCCCTCCAGTCGTAAATTAAAGTATGGGCATACTGCCATTTATTTTCTTGAAACGATGGAATGGTTGGAGCAATTAGGGACTCAGTATGAATATTTTATTAATATTGACTCAGATGCTTTGTTTATCAAAAAAGGATATGAAGAATTTATTCAAAATGAAATGAAAGATACGGATTACATGGGAGTGGACTTTAGGATTCCAAGTAAAGATTGGTATATTGGAAGGGAACTTAAGAAAGACGTTAATAGATGGAAGAAATTATTTAATATTAATCCTTTGTATGGAGTTTTCAATGTTGGACAGGTAATTTCGAGACCTATTGTTAAAGCATTACTTGAACCAGAAAGGATGGGAAAGTTAAGAAAAGCTTTAATGGAAACCACTTCCTGGGGGATGGATGAGATTATCTTTGTAAACATGGCCAAGGAACTTGGATTCAGGCAAAAAAAATATCCAAACCCCCTGGACTCAGAGATGATACGTTATCGCCCTTACTTTACATTGGAAGAAATGATATACTACCATACTAAAAATAGCGGTTATCTATGTCATCCCATTATTCGAGACAAAGCTGACCCTGTCAGGAAATTAATCCAACATTTTGAAAAGGGTCATGATTCAGAACTATATACAAACAAGGAATATCCATGGCATGAAGACAATCCAAATAATTATTCCATTTCGCTTCCGATAAAAGGAAAATTTGGTATTTTAGAGCTTGTCGTTCGCTCTGGTTCTGCTTTGACACACTATTGGCAACCCCCGGGGGGGGAATGGTATAAATCTGAGATATTCGCTAGAGGTGTTATGGGAATTCCTATATTATTCGAAACTCATTCAGGTGTATTTGTGGTAGTATGCAAATTAATAAATGGTGAAGTTTGCTTTTGGTGGAGAGACAGCAATGCCCAGAACAGCCCTTGGTATGGACCATCTGTTTTTCAGCTTGGGAATGTAAATCCGATAAAAGGAAGTGAATTTATTAAAGAGTAAATGTATTGAGTATAAGTCGTGCACTCGATACTCGATCAACATAATGGAGCTATTATAGTTTCATGGACATATTTTAGTTAAGTCCTTACAAAAAGCTTTTAATATGGATCAGGTTAAGGAAAAGTTCCTTACCCTGATTATGAAAATGCTCATAATTTTGCTCAAAGCCTTTTTCTCTTTTTTATTGGCTCTTTTTGTAAAGATTGTTGTTTTTAAAATGAAACGATTTAAGTTGATTGGAGCGGAAGTGCGAGACTCCTGCGGGAGCAGCGGGACAGGTGAGACCCCACAGGCGTTTACGCCGAGGAGGCTCACCGCCCGCCCCGCGGAAAGCGAGCATCTGGAGGGGAAATCAACCACACCGCACTATTTGGTAAATAGCAACAAAGTAAGCGGAAACGGAAACGGAAACAGAAACAGCCTTTTTATTAAAACCTATTTTTTATTATTATTTATCTTAATGAATGGGCGGCATGATCCGCTAAATCCCTTAATAGAGGGGTTTAGCAAGGATTCTTAAATGAGTGCTCACCTAACATGTGTATATCTTTAAAGTTGAAAGCTCCCCCACAGTGTGGGGGGCTTTTTTCTTTGTTGAAAGGTAAAATAAATGCATTTTTATCATCGAGGATTTATTGGCTCTGCTAATTTTAGTTTCGGGAGCAATAACAATTACGAGTGCGGTGTTACTATTGATAATAAAGAAATTATTTCAGATATTAGAAAGTTTTACTGTGGGGAATTGCTTGAAGAAAGTGAGTTTACAAATGTCCCGGAATGTTCGGATCCATTTGAACTTTTGCCACATATATGAATTGTGGTTGAAGAATTGAGCAAAGTAGCAAATAAGGAAGAACCAGAATTACTCTATTTAGATGGCATAGTAAAACATTTAGGCAAACTGGGTTATCCAGTACCAATCCATTTTGATTGGTATCATTTTTATATGCAACTTTATGACGAAAAATATGTTCCTAATATTGCTTTTATTGAATTAGTAAATTATCTTCATAAACTGTCTTCATATTGTTAAGGTAAGAACCTAAATTAATGCTGGCATCAGCTCTTAGTATGTTAGTTTGTCCGAAGTATACAGGGAAAAGGAAAGTTTTTTCCTCAAAAAAAACCTTTCTACTCATTAGTAGAAAGGTTGGTTAAACAAATGGTTAAATATTCCGGGTGGTGAGGCAAAGTTCAGTAGTTTATTTTTCGAAAGGAATGTATATATTGGATAGTTTTATATTGACATTAATAAAAACTCTAAATGAGGAAGTATCCCCGCACCTTACTGCAATCCTTTTTCTTGTATGCTTCATTAGCAATAATCGTTATTCACTTAATAAATGGCAAAGGCTTGATGCTCGTGGAAATAAAAAGGGAATAGATGCCCAATTTTTCAATTAATGAAGAAAGCTGGTTATACAACTCAAGAGAAATATGACGAAAAGGATTATCCTATTATTTATATGAGGCCACATCCAAAAATAATAGCTGTGTAAGAAGAACATACAGATAAATTAGAATATCATTTACTAGAGAGCTTATAGTTATTCCATTTAATTTTCTTTCGTTAATCGACTCATTCGGAATGGAGTAATGATGAGAACGATAATAAGAACAATTCCCATATAGCCAAAGATTGGATAGAGAGAGGAAACAAGTTTAGTGAAGCCAAAGAAGCTTGCTATAAATCCTATCAACAGTGATGAAATGATGATTACTTTAAATTTTGTGGTATGCGGATTTGAAAAGCGTGTTCCAAATGAGTAGAACATGCTGACTGCCGAGTTGAAAATCATAGCGAACAGAACGAGAGAGTACAGAATACCTAAGAGAGGTGAAACACTGTTGGCGATTCCCAGCATTGGCATATCTAAGTGCGATACAGTATGAATATGTGAGAAAATAGTAAGGTTACTAATCATAACAAGTAGACCTAAAGCAGCCCCTCCGATAAGTCCTCCAATGGATGATATCCTTTCATCAGGTTCATTTCCACCCATAACAAGTGTCATGGAAGCCCCCATTGCTATGGTTATTGAAATATAGTTTATTGCAGATATAAGCCAATGTCCCGCAGCTGAATTTTGTTCCAGTGCATGTGGTTCAAGTGACGTAAACGATGAATTCATTGTTAACATACTATAAATAAATAAGAAAAGTACGACAATAATCAGAAATGGTGTGACGGATGCAATTACCTTAATCACACGGTCAACTTTCAGCATAACTGTTATCATAACAAGAACAGTCATAAGAATGGTGCCTATAAAAGAAGGTAATCCGAATTGCTGATTAAAGATTGAGCCTGACCCCGCAATCATGACAATTCCGATACCTAGTAGGATGGCGTTCAGAACATAATCAATGATACCGCCGAGAAAGCGACCACAAATCTTATAAATTGCTTCCTGATGCGAATCTGTTTGTGTACGACTGCCAAGCTTCATCAGAATCATTCCAAGGTATGCAAAAATAACGACTGAAATGATAGCTCCAATTGTGCCCAATTTCCCGAAGCTTACAAAATAAAGCATGGTCTCTTGTCCTGAGGCGTACCCTGCTCCGATAAGGATTCCGATAAAAGCACTAGCGATCTTAAGGATTCTCTTCATGTTGTCCTCCGTTTTTCTTACGTTTTTATTTATTCTAACTATTTGATAGGATTATCATTTTATAACCATATCTTTTGATACATATATTTACTAAGGAGGATCCATGGTAATAGTTAACTTGGACACCTTCCTCTTATGGTACTGAAGTGCCACAATACTCTCGGGGAATAGCCGATTTCCTGTACGCTACTGACATCTCTTCATTCAGCTCTTTCGAACGTTTCGCTGCATGATGAATCGCCTGTGAAATGGCTCTGCCGCCATTATTTTTCCGTAAAGCCTCAAGTCCGGATGCTGTCGTTCCATTTGGTGAAGTGACTTTCTCTCTTAGACTTGCCGGTGCCTCGTCGTTCACCATAATCATCTTGGCTGCCCCTAAAATCGTTTGGGCGACAATCTCACGGACCATCGCTTCATCCATACCCTTTTTAACGCCGGCATTTTCCATATGTTCCATTAAATAATAGAAGTAAGCAGGTCCGCTTCCTGCAATTCCTGTAAAAATATCCATTTGCTCTTCTTCAATTAAGAACACTTTTCCCAAACAGCCAAACAATTCCTTCACTGCTATCACATTGTCCATCGCTGTATGTCTTCCCGGACATAACGCAGTTGCCGACTCCTGGATCATGCTCGACGTATTTGGCATCAACCGCACAACCTGCTGTCCAAGCTGTAGATGACTTTCCATGAATTCAGTTGAAATGCCCGCTAAAACAGAAATTACAACTTGATCCACTTTTATTTTATCTTTCAATGCATCGAGAGCATCTGCTGCTCCCTGGGGCTTCATTGCCAAAATAAAGAAATCAATTTCTTCATATGGCAATGCATCCTGATGGACCGCCTGAACTCCATACACGTGATTCATTTCCTTGAGTCGTAATTGATTCCGGCGATTTGTCACATAAATTCTCTCTGATGGTATGCTCCCCATCTGCACAATTCCTGAAATCATCGACTCTGCCATCGAACCGGCTCCTAAAAATGCCACAGTTTTATCTTTCAACATTATGCCCTCCTAAAAGTTCATCGTTCGTATTTCCGTTCGTATTTTTCAGCCATTTTATCGTAACATGCTGAGATTCAGATTCAAGGGAAGAGAGGACATTCACAAGGAAAAGGCCGAGATAGTGAAGGGAAGCGTTATCATTTGGTGCTTACATTATAATCAAGCCATTTAATCATGGATAATCGGCTGTAATCGGAGTATTTGCGGATATTTTAGGAAGAAAAATGAAATAAAGCAATTCATGTCGTTACAGGTTTTGTCCGTATTTTTTGTCTGTAAAATAACCTCTTAATAAGCTCTCCCATTGTATCTAAGACTTGACCTTAATTTATTGAGGGGAGAAGCACATGAAGATGAATATACAACTTTATTAGTGCAAGGTGTTGATGAGGACGGGGTATCTTCAGAGTCAACTTCAAAGGTCATTACAGATATTAATGAAATACAAGCTTTTATAGAAAAAGTGAACAAATTGGAAGTTTTGCAACTTCCTAATAAGGAGTTATTGGAGAAGAGTAAAGAATTAAATAAAAAAGGGAATTACTTTTTTATAGGCTGATTTCGCATACTTTGTTGCTATTTACCAAGTAAAGCAGTGTGGTTGATTTCTCCCTCCAGATGCTCGCTTTCCGCGGGGCGGGCGGTGAGCCTCCTCGGCGTAAACGCCTGTGGGGTCTCACTTGTCCCGCTGCTCCCGCAGGAGTCTCACACTTGCGCTCCAATCAACCTTAAATCGTTTAGTTTTTAAACACAAAAAAATCTTTTTAGTGATGGGAGGGTTATGTTTCAAGAACGGATCCGGGGCAGCTTTTTCTTATGGAATTAAAGGGTCAGGATAGTTCAAGAGCACATAAAGAGTTGTTCAACAATTGGACCAGATTGCGAGGGAAGAATTGCTGACTTTACAAAAGGTAAATTAGTTAAGGATAAATAGTGGTGAACCGAAAAGAAGGCGCTTTTGAGTGGAACTATTATTTGGAATTTAATGCATAAGATTGGAACCAAGGTCCATTTCAAACGTAAGTAATGTAAAAGACTTAAGGTTGGGAGGCATAAGTATGAGGCAGCTTTATATAAAGCAGAAGGTGTTCAGTCTTAGCGGGAAATTTACAGTAAAGGATCAGCAGGAGAAGGATATATATTACGTGGAGGGAAGTTTTATGCAAGTTCCAAAGACTTTCTCCATTATGAATACAGCAAGGGATGAAGTAGCACTCATTACGAAAAAGGTGTTCAGCTTTTTACCAAAGTTTTTGGTTGAGGTGAATGGTCGAGAGGTATTAACAATAAAGAAGGAATTTTCCTTCTTTAAAGCACGATATACAATTGATGCGGCAGGCATTGAAGTACATGGTAATTGGTGGGATATGGATTTTCGAGTTTTACAGCATGGTAAAATCGTAGGTGAAGTGGGCAAGGAGTGGTTCACTTGGGGTGATAGCTACAAGGTTGAAATAATAGATGAAGAGATGGAAACCATTATTATTGCACTCGTTGTTGCAATTGATTGTGTGAAGGCTGATCAAGCAGCTGCTTCCTCAGCAGCGTCGATTTAAAGTAGAAGTGTAAAATTAAAAGGCTGACAGTTTTAAAAAAGTCACTTGAATAGGTGCGGTGAACCGTATCATTAATAAATGACATGGCCATTTGTACCAAGTTTTTATATTCGTTCTTCAGTAATCGAGCGCGATTCTTGAATAAGGTTCACTTTCCTTATAGAACTGACAGGCTGAAGATCGGAGCTGTCTTTAAGGGAGCTTTTTCTTTATGCAACTATAGGGGCGGGTTAGTTTAATTATAAATCTTATAAAAGCTCACAGGTGGTGGGAAGGTGACTTTAAAAGAGTTTATTGAGTTCCAAGAAGGTATAGCAATCGGGGAAGAATACTCATTTATATATCAAAATGAAGAATATTGGATAAGCCAAAATCCAGGTGCATATTATCTTACACGAGTCAGAGGTGCCTATACTCAAGAGTTTGAAACTTCTGAGGCTCTTTTTAAATATGGAACAATCGAAGAAAGACTTCTTTCAGAAATTTATATGGATTTTGAGTGGTAAAATAAATCGTTGATAGATTCTTGTTGAACTAACAGGTGCATTAGCTGAAGATCGGAGCTGTCTTTAAGACAGCTTTTTCTTGTGGAACTAACGGAGCAGGTTAATCCGTTTCATTATTTTCACCAGAACCTTATATCATTTTGACTTATAGTAACGAGAATCCGGTTACATTCAAAATGCTTGCATTATTCATTATTATTATTATAAAATACTTGTATACAAGTGTACTTGAACTCTATTGGAAGGTGAATTTATGGCTGAATCAAAGGAGTTTCTATATCCTGTAAAATGGCTTTCAAAAGCCTCAGCAGGTGATCGTGTAACATCCGAGCTTAGAATGCGCATTATTTCGGGGATGATTGAAAGCGGTGCCATCCTATCTGAAAATAAAATAGCTGCCGATTTCGGTGTAAGCCGCTCACCAGTTCGTGAAGCGTTAAAAATATTGGCCTCTGAAAATATCATCCGATTGGAAAGAATGGGTGCGGTTGTCATTGGTTTAACAGAAAAAAAATATGCAGAAATTTATGATGTGCGTATACTCATCGAAACGTTTGTATTCGAACGGCTAGTAAGGATGGAAACGAATGAATTAGTGATGGAACTTAGTAAAATACTGGAAATGATGAAAATTTCCATAAAATACCGAGATGCTGATGAGTTTTCCTATCAGGATGTCCTATTCCACGAAACGATCATTCGGTCCATCGATCATTCCTACATCCTGATGATTTGGGATAATTTAAAACCTGTAATGGAAAGTTTGATTCTTCTATCCATGCGCAGTCGTTTTAAAGAAAAGTATGAAGACTTTACACGGATCATAAATAACCATCAACTTTATATTGATGCAATCAGGACAAAAGATCGGGACCTCATGATTAAGTCGCTACATGAAAACTTTGATGATGTTCAAGAGAAAGTTGAAGACTTATGGACGGCCCAACAGATGCTTTCAAAAGGAGTCGAACAAGAAAATGACTAGCTATATGTTAGGTGTAGACATCGGTACAACAAGTACAAAAGCGGTATTATTCACGAAAAAAGGCGATGTCATCGAGCAGGAGAATATTGGTTATCCTCTTTATACACCGGATATGACAACAGCGGAACAAGACCCTGAAGAGATTTTCCAGGCCGTTTTGAAAGCCTTTACAAATATAACGAAGCAGCATCCAGATAAACAGATATCATTTATTTCATTTAGCAGTGCGATGCATAGTGTTATAGCCATGGATGAAAATGACCAGCCGCTGACACGTTGTATCACTTGGGCAGATAATCGCAGTGAAGCTTGGGCCCATAAAATAAAAGATGAATTAGATGGGCATGAAGTTTACAAACGGACCGGAACGCCGATACACCCGATGTCTCCATTATCCAAAATCGCCTGGATCGTGAATGACCGCCCAGATATCGCAACCCATGTTAAAAAGTATATCGGGATTAAAGAATATATCTTTAAAAAGTTCTTTGATCAATATGTTGTCGATTATTCTCTTGCTTCATCGATGGGCATGATGAATCTCAAAAACTTGGATTGGGATGAGGAAGCCTTAAGAATTGCCGGAATAACGCGTGGGCAATTATCTGAGCTCGTACCAACAACAAAGGTCTTTAACAACTGTGACCCGGATTTAGCCAAACAGATCGGGATTGATCCACAAACCCCCTTTGTCATTGGGGCAAGTGATGGAGTCCTTTCAAATCTAGGTGTGAACGCTATCCGGAAAGGTGAAATCGCTGTCACGATTGGGACAAGCGGTGCGATTCGGACGATTATAGACGAGCCGAAAACTGACGAAAAAGGAAGAATCTTTTGCTATGCATTAACGGAAAAGCATTGGGTGATTGGCGGGCCGGTAAACAATGGCGGGATGGTCCTTCGCTGGATTCGCGATGAATTTGCTTCCTCCGAGGTAGAAACGGCTAAAAGGCTTGGCATCGATGCTTATGAAGTCTTGACCAAGATTGCCGAACGTGTAAGGCCAGGCGCAGATGGATTGTTATTCCATCCATATCTCGCAGGTGAACGTGCACCATTATGGAATCCGGATGTACGGGGATCATTTTTCGGATTAACACTCTCGCATAAGAAAGAACATATGATTCGAGCGGCTCTAGAAGGGGTCATTTACAATTTATATACAGTATTTTTAGCCTTAACCGAATGTATGGACGGTCCCGTTACCCGAATTCAAGCTACGGGTGGCTTCGCAAGGTCGGCTGTTTGGCGGCAAATGATGTCCGATATTTTCGAATCGGAAGTCGTGGTTCCAGAAAGCTACGAAAGTTCGTGCCTGGGTGCTTGTATATTGGGGTTATATGCCACCGGGGAAATTGATTCCTTCGAAGTAGTTTCTGAAATGATAGGCAATACCCACAAGCACACACCGAAAGATGATTCTGTAAAAGAATATAGGCAACTACTGCCGATTTTCATTAACCTATCAAGGGTATTGGAAAACGAATATACACAGATTGCTAATTATCAAAGAAACTTAATAAATGCTACAAAGTAAAGACATGGAGGAATTACAATGCCATTAGTTATTGTCGCTTTAGGAATTGTCGCTTTATTAATTTTAATAATGGGTTTAAAATTAAACACCTTTATTTCCTTGATCATTGTATCGTTTGGAGTGGCTTTAGCGCTTGGGATGCCACTTGATGGAATTGTCAAAACCATTGAAGCTGGGTTAGGCGGAACACTCGGTCACTTAGCGTTAATCTTTGGACTTGGAGCGATGTTAGGTAAGCTGATTGCGGATTCAGGCGGCGCGCAGCGCATTGCCATGACCCTTGTTAAAAAGTTCGGTGAAAAGAATATTCAATGGGCAGTCGTTGCAGCATCATTTATTATCGGTGTCGCATTGTTTTTTGAAGTGGGATTAGTATTATTAATTCCAATCGTATTTGCAATTTCAAGGGAATTGAAAGTTTCGATATTGTATCTTGGTATTCCAATGGTAGCGGCATTATCCGTAACACACGGTTTCTTACCGCCGCATCCAGGGCCAACCGTCATCGCTGGTGAATATGGTGCAGACATTGGCCAGGTTTTACTTTACGGCTTCATTATTGCGGTTCCAACCGTTATTTTAGCTGGACCGGTATTTACGAAGATAGCTAAAAGATTAGTACCTGAATCATTTACGAAAACAGGCAGCATTGCCTCTTTAGGAGAACAAAAATCATTTAAACTTGAAGAAACACCTGGATTTGGGATCAGTGTATTTACTGCATTACTTCCGGTTATATTAATGTCAATTGCTACGATTATCACTTTGATGCAAAAAACAATGGGATTTGAAGATAATGGTCTACTAGCAGTTATCCGTTTTATTGGTGAGGCCGGTACTTCCATGCTGCTTTCCTTATTATTTGCGGTCTATTCAATGGGATTGGCAAGAAAGATTCCAATGAAAGATATTATGGAATCCTGTACATCAGCAATCCTGCATATCGGGATGATGCTTTTAATCATAGGGGGCGGAGGAGCCTTCAAGCAAGTATTGATCGACGGCGGTGTAGGTGACTATGTAGCTGAATTGTTCAAAGGAACATCATTATCACCGATCTTGCTTGCCTGGATCATCGCGGCAATCCTGCGTATTTCCTTAGGATCTGCTACCGTTGCTGCCTTAACGACAGCTGGTTTAGTAATTCCGATGTTAGGTCAGACGGACGTTAACCTTGCTCTAGTTGTGCTTGCTACAGGAGCGGGAAGTTTAGTCGCTTCACACGTTAACGATGCTGGTTTCTGGATGTTTAAAGAGTATTTTGGTTTAAGCATGAAAGAAACATTTGCAACGTGGACCTTGCTTGAGACGATCATTTCAGTAGCTGGATTAGGATTTATTCTATTACTAAGCTTATTTGTATAGGTCTTTCCCGGCAGTAAATCCCCCACTTATGGCAGGGATTTACTGCCTATTATTCTTACATAGAAGGAGCAGAAATAAAATGAACAATACAATTGGTGTCATTGGTTTAGGGGTAATGGGCAGTAATATCGCGTTAAATATGGCTAGTAAAGGGGAACAAGTGGCTGTCTATAACTACACAAAAGATTTAACGGATCAGCTTGTTGCTGAATTGGATGGTCAGTCGATCCATCCGTATTACGAAATCCAAGACTTTGTTCAGTCACTTGAAACCCCAAGAAAGATTTTTCTAATGGTGACTGCGGGTAAAGCGATCGATTCGGTGATCACTTCATTACTTCCTTACCTTGAATCAGGTGATATTATCATGGACGGTGGTAACTCCCATTACGAAGATACTGAACGCAGATATGATGAATTGAAATCTAAAGGATTCAGTTATGTAGGAATTGGTATTTCCGGTGGAGAAGTCGGGGCGTTAAAAGGACCTTCAATCATGCCAGGCGGAGATAAGGAAGCCTATGAAAAAGTAGCTCCAATCCTGACAAAAATCGCAGCCAAAGTAAATGATGATCCTTGCTGTACCTATATCGGACCAAAAGGAGCAGGTCACTTTGTGAAAATGGTACATAACGGGATTGAGTATGCGGATATGCAATTAATCGCCGAAGCTTATACGTTTTTAAGAGAAAAACTGCATTTAGAAGTTAATGAAATTGCTGACATCTTCGAAACATGGAATCAAGGCGAACTGAAAAGTTATTTAATTGAAATCACAGCCGAAATTTTAAGGAAGAAAGATGAAGTAACAGGCTTACCCTTGATCGATGTGATTCTTGATAAAGCAGGACAAAAAGGCACAGGAAAATGGACCAGCATGCAAGCTATTGATAACGGAATACCAGTTTCGATTATTACAGAGTCTTTGTTTGCTCGTTACATTTCCGCTTTAAAAGAAGAACGGGTTAATGCAGAAAATATTTTAACAGGCCCTGAAAACGATCAGCAAAAATTGGATAAAAATGAGTGGATTGATTATATTAGACAAGCGTTATATATGGGAAAAGTTTGTGCATACGCGCAAGGTTTTACTCAATATAAAATGACTTCTGAACTTTACGGCTGGGATTTGCCTTTAAAGGATATTGCGCTGATTTTCCGCGGTGGTTGCATCATTCGTGCCGAATTTTTAAACGTCATTAGCGAAGCCTATCAAGAGCAGCCGAATCTGGCTAATTTATTAATCTCACCGTATTTTACCGAAAAGGTTACGGACTATCAGGTAGGATTGCGAAAGGTTGTCTGTGAGGGAATAAATTCCGGTATCTCGTTTCCATGTTTAAGCGCTTCACTCACTTATTACGATAGTTATCGAAAAGGCATCTCTAATGCTAACCTTTTGCAAGCACAACGTGATTACTTTGGTGCACATACCTATGAACGACGTGATCTGGCAGGAGTCTTTCACACAAACTGGCAGTAATAGAAAGTGACAAAGACACAGTCATTCTTCAATAATCGTTCGTATTTTACTTCAATAAGGGTGCTGCTTTGGCAGCTCTTTTTCTTATGTAACAAAAAGGTGGTGTGAGGGGGGGGGAGCGAAACTCCGGGCGGGAAAGGCTTGTCCAGGGGAGACCTCAAATGCTGTAGACAAACTCGATTTTCATCGAGTTTGTCTACAGTCTGGAAGCCTCTAATTAAAGAGGGTGGAAATATTAGTTATGGCATTCTAATTGGTGTATTTAATTGATGATAATCCCTATATGATCGATAAGATACAATTTTTTTATCCTGATAATGTCCATCCAACTGCAAAATTTTAGATCTATTGGTTTCTAAATAATAATTATAACCGTTTGTTTCTAAGTTATGGAAGGTATAGGGAATTCCAAGCATTTGTTTCTTGGCGACTTTTACATCAGGGTGATGTTGTATATAATAGGCCAATTGTTGTACAGATGTTGATGGATTGTCTGTGATATTAAATAATGTTTCCTTAATATTAGTTTTTAAATTATTCAAAGTAGTTTTTGCTTTATGTTTGGTTTTGTTGGAACGCCTTGTCATAAATATCACTCCCTACTCTGATTTATAGTTAAAAGATGTATTATGTTATTACCAATCAGCAAACGGAGTAAACACAAACCTGGGGGAAAGATAAAGTCTTGGTAGAAAAGATAATGTTTTTTGGTAGGTTTAATGCCTATTTTAAGTGGTATATAAAGGATATAGTTTTATAGCAGTTTATTCCCCTTGCTCCCTTGATTATGTTAGGGATTTTTTACGAAAGTGTATCGTTTCAAGAATAATGTCGACAAGTAGCACGTATTCTTCTTTTGATTATTACTAATTATTTCTGCATATTAAAGGAGTGATATATCATGAGACAAATGTGTATTTACTGTTTTAAATGGGCTGACATAGATACGATGACACCAATTTTTGAACAAGGTAGGGAGTTCGTCAATTATTATTGCGAAGATTGTGTTACTGCTGTTATGGATAATTTGTTTAAGCTCCCATACAAACATGGTCGTTCCTATTCCGATGTATGCGAACAATCAAGAATACACTTGCATTAAGCAAAGCCTTTTAAAAGTTAAGCGATTGCTCATAGGCCATCTCAATAGAGAAGGGCTTTTTTTGTTCTTTTCTTAATAATATTGCATTTGCTTACTTTATTTAATATAAATGGGGGACATGATACAAACGTCGCTCAAATCACTTAATACAGGGGGCGAGATTCAGAAATGAGTGCTCACCCAACATATGAATATCATTAGAGTTGAAGGCCTCCCACAGTTTATATGGGAGGCCTTTTCATACTCAGTTATTGTATTTTCATGGTTGCCGTTTAATCGCTCGTTTTCACTTACAACATGTAATGCAAGAAGCCCATATGTGTTCATCCTGAGGGGCATATTCACTGAAGTACATTTTGCAACGGAAAACTAGATTTTGATTTGATCTTACTTTCTATTTTAATAAGCGGCATAGGAGGCAAAATTCTCGCTGTTCGATAGGCACTTTCCACAATGCCAACCAGACGAAACGCTGGAATTTCGCCTGCTGTCTTTGTTTCCAGTGTGTTGCTTGCTTTTCCTTTACTGATGTGATGAGCGCAAGATCAAGTAATTATTTCAAGCCATACGATTTTGCAAGACTTTCACTGATAACAATCACTTTCATATGGTGAGCGGTTAAGGGCTATTCACTTCTCATCAATGATAATTCACGAGTCATTTGAAGGGGGGAATCTCCCGTTTGAGAAACATTAACATAAGCTTTTTTTGTGGTCCGGCTTGTTTCGTTGTTGAACTTGCTACTTGTTCTTATGCAGTGAAGGTAAAGGCCATTAGCCGCTTTACATCAACTTAAACTTAGATTGAGCTATGTAGTAAAAGTGTTTGAATATGTGTGGGAGAGAAGGGGGAGAAATCGATTCTGGGACTTATCCGAATGATTATAGTGAGATTTAATGAACATGTATCGTGAACAATTGATTGAGATGTTTTTAGAAAGAAAAAAAGGGGGTGGTTTTTATCGGTGCTTTTACAGGGTATTTTAATTAATGATTTTAATAATCGATTTTACCTCTTTGAAATGTAATTTTAAAAATATAAATATCAAATTGAAATGATGCTCGAAATCATATATACTGAAAATTGAGAATTATTGGTAAATATTAGCTAGGTTTGGAAAATATCCGCATTTATCAGCTTTAGAGTAAGATAACCAATCGCTACCCAGAACGGAAAAGGATACACGATGATCGCATTATGGGATTGCGATGCCTGGTGAAAAAAGAACGGAATGAATGAGAAATTATCTTTCGATAGGAATCAAAAGACAAAGTTGTTCCTTAGTTACTAAAGTGCGATTTTAAAGGGGTGGAAAATGATGAATATATGGACAAGCTGCACACTTAGTACAATTCTGGCTCTTTCCTTACTAGCGCCATCCGTGTCTTTCGCTAATGAAAATCCAAATCAGGAAGCCGCTGTGAGTAAGGAGACCGCCAGCCAGTATCCCGTGTTAAAGAAAGCCAAAAAACCTGAAGAAGCGGGCTTTTCGTCTGAAAAGCTGGAAAAGGTGGATCAGCTTATTGAAATGGAAGTGGCTGTGGGTTTCCCTGGTGCTGCCCTGATTGTCATAAAGGACGGAAAAATCGTTAAAAATGAAAGTTATGGGTACAAACAGAAATATAATGAACATACACCTCTTAAGAAGTTTAAGAAAATGGAAAATGAAACGTTATTTGACCTTGCTTCAAACACGAAGATGTATGCAACCAATTTTGCCATTCAGAAATTGGTCAGCGAAGGAAAGTTAAATATCCAGGCAAGAGTCCAGCAATACATTCCTGAATTCAAAGACACAAAGGAGGATGTGATCAAAGGAAAGGACAATCTGAGGATTATTGATGTTCTCCATCATACAGCAGGCTTTAGACCTGATCCGCAATATCATAATCCAAAGGTTTCGAAAGAACTCTACTCCCAGGAACGGGATAAAACCATCCAGTTCATTTCTAAAACACCGCTCACATATGTACCCGGGACACAGAATGTATACAGTGATGTCGATTATATGCTGCTTGGCGCCATTGTTGAAGAAATAACAGGTAAGCGGCTTGACACCTATGTTGAAAATGAATTGTACAAGCCGCTTGGTTTGAAAAATACAAAGTTCAATCCTCTTCAAAAGGGCTTTAAGCCAATGGATTTTGCTGCAACTGAATTGCTTGGTAACACCCGGGACGGCGTGATAGATTTCCCTAACATCCGCACATACACACTTCAAGGGGAAGTACATGATGAAAAAGCCTTTTATTCGATGGGGGGAGTTTCAGGGCATGCTGGTCTTTTCTCCAATACGCAAGATATGGCCGTTCTCCTGCAGGTGATGCTGAATGGCGGGGGATACGGTAAACATATGTTGTTTGATCAAGAAACCATCGATGAATTCGTCGCACCTTCCGCAATGAATCCTACATATGGACTTGGGTGGAGACGAAATGGCGATGCTAGCATGGAGTGGATGTTCAGTCCTTATGCGAGCGACAGTGCCTACGGTCATACTGGATGGACTGGGACGGTCACGATCATTGATCCGGAGAAGGATTTAGGGATTGTGCTACTAACTAATAAAAAGCACTCTCCGCTCGTTGACCCTGTAGCCAATTCCAATCAGTTTTTTGGCGATTTATTCAAAACAGGAAGCTATGGAAGTGTTGTGACTGCGATTTATGAAGCATTGGAAACGAATGAATGAATATCTCCATAAAGTAAAGGCCTCCGATTAAAGTCGGGAGGCCTTTATTCTTGTTATATGAATGTGTGGATTTCTTTTAGACAAACTTTAATTTTTTACACAGTTTGGGCAAGGATTAGATTTTTGTATGCTCCGTCTTGATGGAGCAAATTATCATGGGCACCTTGTTCGATGATTGCCCCATTTTGTACAACGATTATGCGGTCGGGGTGTTTAATTTCAGGAGCGATCAGGCAGGGGATGACTATAAATCCATTGGCATCACCTAATGGGTGTAACGGTGCGGGCTTCATTTTTAATTGAGGTTCTCGTGGATATACCAGGTGTAAATTACCTAGGTTTAATGATGTTCTCTTTTGTAGGGGCAGGTTTAGGTGCTGCATTGGTTTTCGGGATTACGTCGTTTTCTAGAGGTGGCCTTATATCTGTAAAGCTCGCGTTGGCGGGCTCGGCCACTTAGTCCTTGCTTAGCTCACTTTCTACCGCTTTTTTGCATTCACTGGTTTTCAAAGAATATTGATGAGAGCTGTATAGGTAGAAAGCTGCATTGGGGAGTGATGAATCATCCCCTGAAAGATTTATTTTCAAAAAATATATTGACTGAATGGCTTGTATCCGCTTACAATAATATTTAGTTATTAGTGTATTTAGAAAATTGTAAAAGAGGTACTTGCATGACAAATGAATTCGACAGAAGAATCGGGCGCCATGCAATCATGTACGCGTTTGCGGACGAAGAGGAAGAAGCCATATTGACGAATGATCTAAAGCGGATGGATTGGCTTTATGGAAAAGGTAAAGTCGGTTCAATGGAGCTGCAGAAAATAGTTGCGGCCATTGAGACATCAGCGAAAAGACTTGGATTAGTCAATCCCGATATGTATCGTGAAATGCATGCGCTGTATCATGCGATCATCGAAGCACTCCAAGGAGTGACACGCGGCCAAGTCGAGCTTGGCGGCCTTTTGAGGACTGCGGGCCTTCGGTTTGCAATCGTTCGGGGCAGGCCGTTTGAAAACGGGGACGAAGGTGAATGGATTGCTGTCGCCGTGTATGGAACGATTGGAGCACCGGTTCGGGGATTTGAACATGAAGCCGTTGGCTTGGGAATTAACCACATTTAAATAATTAAAAGCCTATAGTTATTTTAGTGAAATAGGGGGCTGTATTGAAAGACTGGATAAGTCTGTCAATATGGCCTCCTTTTGTGTGTTTAAAAAAAGAATAGGGGTGCAGGAAATGATAATGTTAACGGGTCAAACTTTAACGATTGAAGAAGCGAAAAAAGTATTGTATGGAGAGGCATTTGTCTCGGCTTCTGCCGAAAGTGTTAAGAAAGTGGAAAAAAGCCGGGAAGCGGTTGAAAATATCGTGAAACAAAAGAAAGTCGTCTATGGCATCACAACAGGTTTTGGAAAGTTCAGCGATGTTTTGATTGAGTCTGAGGACGCAGAGCAGCTACAGTGGAATTTGATTCATTCCCATGCTTGCGGAGTCGGGGAACCGTTTCCAGAGGTGGTTTCGAGAGCTATGGTCCTTCTCCGTGCCAATGCGCTATTAAAAGGGTTTTCAGGCGTCCGTCCTGTCGTCATAGAACGTTTGATCGATCTTTTGAATGCTCATATCCACCCGGTCATCCCTCAGCAAGGTTCTCTTGGAGCAAGTGGGGACTTGGCGCCGCTTTCCCATTTAGCGCTAGTATTGATGGGAGAAGGGGAAGTGTTTTATAAAGGAGAGCGAATGGAGGCCATCGTAGCTTTATCGAAGGAAGGCATTCTTCCAGTGACACTTAAAGCAAAAGAAGGTCTTGCATTAATTAACGGAACACAGGCCATGACGGGGATGGGCCTAGTAAATTACATCGAAGCTGAACAGCTGGCCCATCAAACTGAAGCGATTGCTTCACTGACTTTAGAAGGATTACGCGGCATTGAAGATGCCTTTGATCCGGATGTCCATCTAGCACGCGGTTACCGCCAGCAAACAGAGGTCGCGGAACGGATCCTTCGCATGATCAGCGGCAGCCAGCTCATCACCAAGCAAGGAGAACTGCGGGTACAGGATGCTTATTCGCTCCGCTGCATCCCGCAAGTGCATGGTGCATCATGGCAAACTCTTGATTATGTAAAAGAAAAATTGGAGATCGAAATGAATGCGGCGACGGATAATCCGCTTATTTTTGACGATGGGGAAAAGGTTATTTCAGGGGGTAACTTCCATGGCCAGCCGATTGCATTTGCGATGGACTTCATGAAAATCGCTGTTGCCGAGCTTGCGAACATTTCAGAGCGCCGCATTGAGCGACTCGTCAATCCTCAGCTGAATGATTTACCGCCATTCTTAAGTCCGTCACCTGGCTTGCAGTCGGGAGCGATGATCATGCAATATTGTGCAGCTTCACTCGTCTCTGAGAATAAAACACTCGCACATCCTGCAAGCGTGGATTCCATTCCATCTTCAGCGAACCAGGAAGATCATGTAAGCATGGGAACGATTGGGTCCCGACACGCACATCAAATCATTCAAAACGTCCGCCGCGTTTTGGCGATTGAACTCATTTGTGCCCTGCAAGCGGTGGAATACCGTGGAATAGAAAAGATGGCTCCGTTTACAAAAGAGTTTTATACGGAAGCAAGAAAGCTCATTCCAAGCATTACACAAGATCGTATCTTTTCAAAAGACATCGAAGCAACGGCAAGTTGGTTACATCAAATCGATTGGAATTCATTTATTAATAGGAGTTTGCCTACAACTTAATATGAAGTGCGGAATATCCGAATAAACGTTAGGCTTATAGCCCTTTGACTTGGGTTTTAGGCCTAACATCGTTATGTAAATGCAACATAGATCCCAGAAATCCAAAAAGGTCCCGGCATTAGAGAAAATGACTTTGAAATTGTAATAAATGCAGGAAATGACCATTGATGGAATAATCGGCTTTACCTATTCGTGCTCGATTAAATATGCACTTTTGGAGGGTAATCTAATTTGGAAAATCGGCAATTGCAACCACCTGTCATAAATGAACAAAACCAGCCGTCAAATACTTTACAAAGGAAGCTAAAAGCGCGCCACCTTACGATGATTTCGCTGGGCGGTGCAATCGGAACAGGACTGTTTCTCGGAAGCGGGCCGGCCATTCACTCTGCCGGGCCTGGCGGTGCTCTGGTCGCCTACGCCGTAATAGGTATAATGGTGTATTTTATTATGACAAGCCTCGGGGAACTGGCATCATTTATGCCAGTCAGCGGAGCTTTCAGTACCTATGCTATACGTTTCATTGATCCGGCATTAGGGTTTGCGCTTGGTTGGAACTATTGGTTCACTTGGGCGATGACTCTTGCCGCAGAACTATCTGCGGCAACGATGGTAATGAAGTTTTGGTTTCCTGACAGCTCGTCTTTTTTATGGAGTTCTTTGTTTCTAGTTTTGATATTCTTATTGAATTACGTATCCGTTAAAGGGTATGGCGAAGGGGAATATTGGTTTTCCCTCATTAAAGTCGCAACCATCATCATTTTTATAGTTGTCGGAATATTGATGATATTCGGAATTATGAATGGGGAAGCGATTGGTTTTAAAAACTTCACAGTTGGTGACGCTCCGTTTGCCGGTGGTTTTTTGGCAACATTGGGTATTTTCATTGCTGCTGGATTTTCTTTTCAAGGTACAGAAATAGTCGGAGTTGCAGCAGGTGAAAGTGAAGACCCGGCAAAAAATGTACCTCGTGCAGTTCGCAGCATTTTTTGGAGAATCTTCCTCTTTTACATCCTGGCCATAGTTGTTATTGGATTGATCGTTCCCTATACGAATGGCAATCTGCAGGGACACACAATCATGGTTAGCCCGTTTACGATGGTGTTTGAAAAAGTGGGACTGGCATTTGCTGCTTCCGTGATGAATGCCATCATTTTGACAGCCGTATTATCCGCTGGTAATTCAAGCCTTTATGTGACAAGCCGAATGTTGTACTCAATGGCAAAAGAAGGCCTGGCACCGCAGATTTTCGGGAAGCTTAACAAGCGTGGCGTTCCCATTTGGGGACTGATTGTCACTTCACTTGTAGGGATGTTGGCCTTTTTTGCTTCCGTTTTCGGTGATGGAGTTATTTATATTTGGCTTATGAATGCGGTTGGAGTCACTGGATTTATATTTTGGCTGGGTATAGCGGCAAGCCATTATCGGTTTAGAAAGGCTTACATTGCCCAAGGGTACTCGCTGGACGATCTTCCCTATAAATCAAAATGGTTTCCTTTCGGACCGATATTTGCCTTTACTCTTTGCTTTTTCGTTTTATTGGCGCAAAACTATCAAGCCTTTCTTGGCGATGGCATAAACTGGGCAAGTGTGATTGCTGCCTATCTTGGCATCCCATTCTTTTTGATAATGTGGCTTGGTTATAAGTTCATTAAGAAAACAAAAGTAATTCCGCTGGAGGAATGCCAAATCGATTTTGATGAACATAGGAATGCAAAATAGACATAAGACTTCTTTAATAATTTGTTTGGGTTAATTATTGAAAAATACAACTTTCTTTGTTAAGAAAGTTAGCAGCCCTGAAATGACAAGGTTCCTTACCGCCAAAGAAACAAAATAAACAATAATTTGAAGTTGATGCCAGTTGATTGAGCCGAAGTAACTGTTGGAGATGATTGAATCAATACGCATAATCTCAATTTCATTTAAGGGATATGCCTTTTTTATCCCCTCCTAGGTAGATTAAATAATCTACCTAGGAGGGGATTTTTTTATTGATGAAAAGGGACAAACATTTAAAACGTGAAGTAGTTCGATTAAAGTTGGAGGAGGTTCATTGAATTTATGCTTTGTTAAAAAGGCAAGAGATTTCCTTGATATAGCCTAGTTAACGGTTTTGGAAAACAGAGATAAACCCTGCTAAAAGGGTTTGGAGGGTTATTTGGCGTGGCCATGAATAATGTAACAAAAGGATATAAAATAATTCAGGTGTAATTGGGGAGGAAAGAATGGACACTATAATTTGCATTACAAAATGTTTGAGTCTAACGTCTATATGAAATGGTCTATGAACATGTTCGGAAATAATGGTTCATCTACTTATTTAAATGTCCTTTCTTCTATATACTCACCGATTTTTCGGAACTTATCAAAACGTTGTTGGCGTAGAATGCCTTTATCTAATTGACCAAGTTCTTTTAATGCTTTTCGTAAGGTTTCTTTGATAAAGTGCGATTGAAGTGGGATGTCAATATGTGCTCCTCCTACAGGTTCTTTGATGATCTCATCAATCACCCCTAGTTCCATCAAGTCCTTAGCCGTAATTTTCAATGCTTCAGCCGCTCGTTTTGCTTGTGTGGCATCCTTCCATAATAATGCTGCTGCTCCTTCAGGTGAAATAACCGAATAAAATGTGTTTTCTAGCATGTAGATTCGATTGCCGATACCAAGAGCCAATGCACCACCACTCCCACCTTCACCAACTACAAAACAGATGATAGGCACTCCAAAACTTGCCATTTCACGAAGATTGAGGGCGATAGCTTGAGATTGTCCGCGTTCTTCGGCTTCACGACCTGGGTAGGCTCCTGCCGTGTTGATAAATGTTACGATGGGGCGATTGAACTTATTGGCTTGTTGCATAATTCTTAGGGATTTCCTGTAGCCTTCAGGTTGCGACATGCCAAAACGACGATAGATATTGTCTTTAGTATTTTTACCTTTTTGATTTCCTAAGACAGTTATAGGCATTCCTTCGAAGGTAGCTATTCCTGAAACCAATGCAGGATCTTCCCCATAAAGTCTGTCCCCATGAAGTTCAATAAAGTCTTCAAAAATATGGTGGATATAATCTAAAGTAGTAGGGCGTTGTTGAATTCTGGAAAGTTGAATTTTATCCCAAACTTCCATATTCTCGTTAAGATGAATTTTGATTTCATTGACTTTTTGTTCAAGATTATTTATTACTTCGTTAAAGTCAAGATTGTGCTTTGTGGACACCTCTTTCAATTCAGCAATTTGATTTTCCAGTTGTTTTAATACTTGCAAGTTCATCGTTTAAAACACTCCCTGAAGTCGAGATGATGGATTTTTAAAATGGTTGTTAATGATTGTTTTAATTCACTCCTATTTACAACCATATCCAGTTGCCCATGCTCCAATAAAAATTCGGAGGTTTGGAAATTTTCCGGAAGTTCTTCTCTTATCGTCTGTTCAATTATGCGTCTTCCTGCAAAGCCAATTAAAGCTTGTGGTTCGGCAATATTGATATCACCTAATGAAGCGAAGCTAGCAGAAACTCCACCCGTTGTAGGATTCGTTAAAACGGATACGAAAAGGATTTTTTCGTAGTTTAGTTGTTCTAAAGCAACACTCGTTTTCGCCATCTGCATGAGGCTAAGAATTCCTTCTTGCATACGAGCTCCGCCGCTTGCCGAAAACAATATAAATGGTTTTCGTGTTTTTAATGATTCCTCAATGGCTCTTGTGATTTTTTCACCGACTGCTGAGCCCATACTTCCCATACGGAAACGAGAATCCATGACACCAATCACAATCGGATAGCCACCTATGGAAGCTTCCCCGGTAATAACCGCATCATTTAATGCAGTCTTATTCATATCAGAAATTAATTTATCTTTATATTCAGGGAAGTTCAGCGGGTCAACCGAAATTAAACTTTTATTGAATTCCGAAAAAGAACCACTATCTGTAAGCATTGAAATGCGGTCATAAGCTGAAACCGGGTAGTGATATTGGCATTTCGGACATACATTCAATTCTATTTTCATAAGAGATTCATCAAAGGTTTCCCCACATGATTTACAAGTAAAAGGGAGTGGAGTCATGCTTTTGTCTATTTCAAAAAAAGAATTCGATTCTATTTTTTCTCTCTTTAATGGATAAATCTCCATCAATCCTCCTTTGGTAAGAACGCTTTTTACAAGTTACGCTCACCGTTGTGTTTTTTAGCTTTTCATTAAAAAGTTTTATACAATCAGCAATCATCCTAGAGAATGAAGATTTTATTTGGTGGGTCTTCATTATGAAATTATCTATTCCTGTATGAGTGCATTTTTACATGGAAAATCAGAAACGATTTTATCAGGTAAAAACATAGGCTTGTATACAAATCGAGTAAACAAACATTAAAAAACGCTTATTATCTTCTATATGGAGAATAAAGGTTATCGATGGCTTCACTATTGCTCCAGTTTTTGGAAATAACGATTTACCAAATAGCAAGGCGTCATTTAATAAAGCGAATACTCCCATTTGTTGGTGTAAGCTCATAATATGCAATTACTAATATAATTGAATGGGGCATTCTTCCATGGATAGTATTTTATTGACACATAATATTCAAGAGGACAATCTTAGAATGTAATTGAAACTTTAAGAGCTATATATTTGTATAAATTGATAGAGATTTAATTGAAAGTGGAATTATCAGGCTAATGGAAATTAAAGGAGAAATGAACCAAATGTTTAAGAGGTTTATGGCTAAGTTAGGGAAAGGTGCAGCAACTTTGATTTACGCAATGAAAACCGTGCTTATTATGCTGGTTCATCCATGCTCCTGAGAATCGTTTCTTAGTGATCCAGGATGTCAGCCAGGGGCTGCAGGTATTTCATGTGCATGGTTTTTCCCTGCTGTTAGATTAGTGATGATATACAAAAAAAAGCGACTGATTATGTCAAATTGTAGCCGGTTTCACCAAACGAGCCAACGATTCTGTCGTACCGCGCGCTTCACGCTCTTTTTCGTACTTCGCAAACGTTGTTTTTGTCCTTTTTTTCGTTAATTTTTAAATTTTTTCTTTGCAACCTGGAAAGCTTGTACAGCCAAAGAAGCTATGAATGGGTTAATAGAAAGAAGGCAATCCACTAACTAAAGTAGCCATATTTTTTGCACCTCTGGTTTTGTTCGTATTCAATTGTGAGATAATTTCACATTTATAAAAAAATGATAAATCGTGTGTCTAGAAATATATTTTCAATGTCGCGTTTTTTGCTTTAACCGTTGATAAATCAATGTTTATAGAAGGATGGTGCCACTTTCATATGAGGCACCATCAAAACATATGTACTCAACAATTCCGCCGCACATCATTTGAATTTATATTCATTGTTTGTTAAGGTAATGAAGTGCTTTAGAGAGAACGGTTTATTCCATGTGATGGGGATGGCCAAAACTCTAAAAAATAAAAACCATTATATTTCAGTTGATATATGCTGTGCCTGTTAGTTTCCTCAGTTGTATTGCACCCTCTTTCCCTACTTGAAATGCTCAAATTAGACACATTGGGAACCCATAATCATATTTCTATGCGTTTTGGTGTTATACTGCACTGCAAGTATCATTCTACCTGGTTAAGGAAATGAAGTACTTTAGAGGGTAGTCGTATGTCCATCATCCGGACAAAACTCTAAGTGGAAATCGTTTATATTACAGTTGGTATAGGTTGTGCCTGCTAGTTTCCTCAGTTGTGATTGCACCTCTTTTTCCCTACTTGAAATGCTCAATTAATCACACATATATAATCCAAGTAAAGAACTGCTTCTTGGGAATAATAAATATAGATTATTTTTTCTATGCACGTTATGCCCTGTGCCACTGAGTAAGTGTCACTTCCGCTTTTAAAAAGATAGGGGTGGAATTTCGTTTTTTCAAGGTACTTGTGCATGAATAATCCACTCGCATAAAACGGGGGAATTCAGCAAAACTGAATATCATATGGGCAACTATTAGAATGAGGTGAATTGATGAAGCCGTATGTAGAAGTCAGAAATGTCTCGAAAATTTTTGGTAAATCTCCAAAAGCAGCAACAGACTTATTGAAGCAAGGCAAAACGAAAAAAGAAATCTTGAAAGAAACAGGACAAACGGTCGGAGTGAATAATGTTAATTTCGAGATTTATCCCGGCGAGATTTTTGTCATCATGGGCTTGTCAGGAAGCGGAAAATCCACTTTGATCCGCATGTTCAATCGTTTGATCGATCCGACATTGGGTGAAATCTTAATTGATGATGAAGATATCGTGAAGATGAACGCGGCCCGCTTAAGGGAAGTCAGACAAAAGAAAATAAGCATGGTCTTTCAGAACTTTGCTTTATTTCCGCATAAAACAATATTGGAAAACGCCGAATTCGGGCTCGAAATTCAAAAAGTGGATCCAGCGAAACGTCATGAAAATGCGATGAAGGCTCTTGAGGCCGTTGGATTGAAAGGCTACGAAAATCAACTGCCATCACAGCTTAGCGGCGGTATGCAGCAAAGGGTTGGGTTAGCCCGGGCACTCGCAAGTGATACGGACATATTATTGATGGATGAGGCCTTCAGTGCCCTTGATCCATTGATTCGCAAGGATATGCAGGATGAACTGATTCAAATCCAAGATCAGTATAAAAAAACGATCATTTTCATTACACATGATCTTGATGAAGCATTAAGAATAGGGGATAGAATTGCCCTCATGAAAGATGGAAGTGTAATTCAATTGGGAACCCCTGAACAAATCATGATGAATCCAGCCAATGAATTCGTCGAGAAGTTTGTGGAAGATGTTGATCTATCAAAAGTATTGACAGCATCTCATGTGATGATACGCCCAGAGAAGATCGCGGTGGACAGAGGTCCGAGGGTTGCCTTGGAAATCATGCGTAAACAAGGGTATTCCAGCATTTTTGTTGTGGATAGAAAGCAGAAGTTATTGGGGGCCGTGACTGCTGAACAGGCTCGTCAGGCAATGAGCAATAACCAATCGATCTCAGAAGTGATGTCAACTGATATCCCAACTGTAAAAGAGGATGAATTACTTGGAAACCTCATGGATGTGATGGCGACTTCAAGCTTGCCAATCTCAGTCATCGATGATCAAAACAGAATTAAAGGAATCCTTCTTCGCGGTGCCGTTATTGGTGCTTTGGCCGGGAATAAAGATTCCTTGAATGAAATGGAGAGTGAATAATTCAATGAATATGCCGAAAATCCCACTAGGAGCTTGGGTCGATTCTTTAGTGGATTGGATAACTATTGTATTTGCTGGATTATTTACATTTATTACGGATGTAATCGAGGGTCTTTTGAATATCTTGGTCGATGTAATGAGTGCAGGACCTTCGATTGTTTTAATCATCGTCCTGACCCTTTTAGTTACTTATACAAGCAAATGGCCATTAGGGGTATTTGCATTCATCAGCTTGCTATTGATTGATAATCTGGGTTATTGGGAATCAAGCATCCAAACTCTGGCAATCGTTATATTGTCAGGAGCTTTAACGATAGTGATCGGGATACCGATCGGAATATGGTGTGCCCAAAATAAAACCGTGCGCAATATCGTAACCCCAATCTTGGATTTCATGCAAACGATGCCTGCATTCGTTTATTTGATCCCTTCGATATTATTTTTTGGAATAGGCGTAGTGCCTGGGATCATTGCGTCATTCATTTTTGCTATCGCACCGACGATCCGAATGACCAATCTTGGGATTCAGGAAGTGCCTAATGATTTGATCGAGGCATCGGATGCTTTTGGTTCCACCAGCAGCCAAAAGTTATTCAAGGTACAAATACCATTGGCTACTCCAACGATCATGGCAGGAGTTAACCAAAGCATCATGCTCGCACTGTCAATGGTTGTTACAGCCTCATTGGTTGGGGCACCCGGACTTGGTGCTGATGTCTACAGGGCTGTCAGCCAAATTAATGTTGGGCAAGGATTTGAAGCAGGATTATCCATCGTAATCATTGCAATCATTTTAGATCGTATCACGCAAAACCTTCGTAAACCAGCTTACGAACATATCGTTAGCAGGAAAATCATTTTTACAATATTGGCTTTACTAGTTGTGGGTACGGCACTATTCGGTGTTTTTACAAAAGAAAAAGCTGTGAACGGGGATGAAAACAGTCTTGCTGCCAAGGTAAATTATGAAATCATCGGAATTGAACCTGGAGCAGGGATAATGAAGTTGACTAAAACGGCAATGGATGATTATAAGCTGGATGATTGGAAAGTGGTTGAAGGGTCATCGGCAGCAATGGTTGCAGAATTGAAAAAAGCAATTGATAAAAAAGAACCAATCGTCGTTACAGGATGGTCACCGCATTGGATGTTCTCGAAATATGACTTGAAATATCTCAAAGATCCGAAGGAAACCTTCGGCAAGGCTGAAAATATTAATTCGATTGCCAGAAAAGGCCTCGAACAAGATGCCCCTGGCGCTTATAAAATTCTTGATCAATTCTTCTGGGATACTAAAGATATGGAAGATGTAATGGTCAAGGTTACTGAAGGTATGACTCCTTCAGAAGCAGCAGAAAAATGGATAAAGGAAAATCAGAACAAAGTATCCGAATGGACCAAGGGTGCTGAATCAGGAAATGGTGAAAAAATCAAACTGGTTTATGTTGCTTGGGACACTGAAATCGCCAGTACGAATGTGATTGGCAAGGTACTGGAGCAGAATGGCTATGATGTAACATTGAGTCAGGTCGAAGTGGGGCCAATGTTTGCTGGCGTTGCAAACGGAAGTGCGGACGCAATGGTAGCTGCATGGCTCCCGGGAACACATCTTGAATACTATAATAAGTATAAAGATGAAATGGTTGACCTTGGACCTAACTTAAAAGGAACAAAGCTTGGTCTGGTCGTACCGGATTACGTCGATATTGATTCGATTGAAGACTTGAAATAAGAAAACGCGGGAAATTTGTATGATCCCCTACAGGTAGACTGTTCTTAACAGTTTACCTGTAGGGGATTTTTCTATGGAAAAAAGCAGCAAAGAATTTATGCGAGATGTCAAACGTTTTAAGTTGGATGAAGGGTTAGTCATATAGTCAGCTTCGTGAGCGATAAAGAGTGATACCAAAAGGAAGATGTCCAATAAAGCTTTTTGAAGATAAAGGTGATGTATGGAGGCACGTCAGAAGTTAGCCGCAAATTTTGTTCATGTAAGACCTATCCAGCTCAATTTTGGCCTGGCTTAGGATGGAACTGAAGGACGACAGTATACATCCAGCTTTAAAATCTATAATACCAGAACGTTGAATCGCCTGAATAAATTGAGGGCGATTTTTTCTTTCATCAGAAGTAACACAATAACATTTTATATGTATCCTATTTCAGTTAAACGATAACCGATATGTTAATGAACCATTTTATACAAGTTGATTTTATTACAGGTGCAAAAGTAGTTCCCATTCTTAAGAAGGCATCAAGCTTGATGAGAAAGTCTTTTTAAGGGGAATGGTGGCAAAATTGAGAATTAATAAAGTGCGGGGTGTGTAAAACAAGCGGTTTTACAGGAGAAATTAGTTGGCATGGTTTTTGCTTATATAAATAAGAGTAAATCAAAAAGGAGGAAGAGCTGAACAGCCAACTATTTGGTAAGAGTCTTGGAGAGAAGGACGACTATTAAAGTACTCCTCTCCATTGTTTCAGGAACTATTGTCAGATTCGTACTAGGTTTGCTCGGCGGATATGGATCAATTTACGGACGATATGGAATATATCATCGTGAATCCTGGTACAAGATCATAAATACGGCCATGCAATTACTGCTGCAGGAAATGGTTGTATGGCTGCTCCGGATTGTGAATGATATCTTGATGCAAGAGCGATCAAGTAATGGAGACAATCTGTATAACATTGAGAACAAAATATAGGGAGGATTGTATTTATGAAAGAGATCAAAACTGAGCAAGAGTTTGATGAGGCGATTTTATCAACAAAACCAGTTGTTGCCAAATTTTATGTTGAATGGTGCCCGGACTGTCAGAATACCAATTTATTCATGCCAATTGTAGAAGAAGCGTATAAAGAAAAAATAGATATGATTGCAGTAAATCGAGACCATTTTCCAGAACTATTAGAGAAGCTAGATGTGTATGGAATCCCAAGCTTCATTGCTTTTCAAGAAGGGAAGGAACTTAATCGCTTTGTAAGTAAAATCGGAAAAAGCCAGGAAGAGGTTGAACAGTTTCTCAATCAAATCGTAGAAAGTGGGAAATTAAAAAGATAATTGTTTATTAGTATTTAATTGGAGGCGCCTATCCAAAAAGATTTCCGTGCCGCCTCTATGCAAATCCAATACTGAAACTCAATAAGAGCTGCTCTACTTTGTAACGTTAATCAGAGATCCGCGTTAATCTGAAGCCAATAAATATTGAGTAGTTACCTTATTTTTTTTATAGGAACTTATACAGTGTTCAGGGCTAGAAGAGAAGAATAGATAACTTTTAATATAACTTTTTTGCATTAGGGGATTATGCTCGCATTTGTTGGAGGGGGAGCTGTCGGCGAAACAAGCTAATCATTAATGCTGAAGCGTTAGATTGGTGAGCTACTTTATAAAATTGAGATGAGGTGCTTAGAATGGCAAAGATGAAGGATGAAAACCATTACAAGATTTTGATTGTAGGGGGTGGCAGTGCCGGGATTACGGTCGCAGCTCGTCTCTTGCGTGAATCACGTACTCTGAGCGGAAACATTGCTATCATTGATCCTGCGACGAAACATTATTATCAGCCATTATGGACACTTGTGGGAGCTGGCGAAGCTGACAAAACCGTAACACAAAGGGAGGAAGCATCCGTTATTCCGAGCGGAGCAGTGTGGGTACAGGATGCGATAACCACTTTTGAGCCCGATGAAAATGCTGTTGTAACAGCATCCGGAAAGAAACTGCACTACGAATATCTAGTTGTCGCAGCCGGGATTCAAATTGACTGGCATAAAATCAAAGGTTTAAAAGAGAGTATTGGAAAGAATGGTGTATGTAGTAATTACTCTTATGATTATGTTGATGGCACTTGGGAGGCAATCAGAAACTTCAAGGGGGGGACTTCCATTTTCACCAACCCGAACACGCCGGTAAAATGCGGTGGGGCTCCTCAAAAAATTATGTATATGGCAGAAGACTATTTCAGAAAATCAGGAGTTCGCGAGCAATCTTCAGTTATTTTTGTTTCAGGGAACCCATCCATATTCAATGTAAAAAAATATGAACAGGCACTAAATAAAATAATTGAACGAAAAGAAATAGAGACATATTTTATGCATCATCTTATTGAAATTGATGGTGAGAAGAAGCGAGCGACATTTGAAAACCTGAACACGGAAGAGCGCGTGATTATGCATTATGACATGATACATGTGGTACCACCGATGAGCGCTCCTGATTTTATCAAGAATAGTTCGCTCGCGGCAAGTAGTGGGTGGCTGGATGTTGACAAATATACTCTTCAGCATCAACACTATGACAATGTATTTGGCATAGGGGATTGCACAAACCTGCCTACATCGAAAACGGGGGCTGCGATTCGCAAACAAGCGCCCGTGCTTGTGAAAAATTTGCTTCATCGGATGCGTGCCAAACTTATGGTTCATAAATATGATGGCTATACATCATGTCCGCTTGTTACCGGATATGGGCGGCTTATACTGGCTGAGTTCAATTATGATTTACAGCCGCAAGAAACCTTTCCAATCGATCAATCCCGTGAGAGGTTCAGTATGTATTTATTGAAGAAAAACTTGCTTCCCCTTATGTATTGGAACGGAATGCTTAAAGGAAGGATGTAAAAGCCATAACAAAACATCAGTATCCGAGGTGCTTGAAAGGAGAAAGGTTTATGCTATTAAAGTATTTTTATGATGAGAAACTGGCTCAAGCTTCCTACCTTGTGGGATGTCAGGCTACCGGGGAAGCGATCATTGTCGATCCGTCACGAAATATAGAACCTTACATAAAAACGGCAAGAGCACATGGTGTGAGAATCGTGGGCGTAACGGAAACACACATCCATGCCGATTTTTTGTCTGGTTCGCTGGAGTTGGCTTCCAGGCTTGAAACGACATTGTATTTGTCTGATGAAGGGAGGCCGGACTGGAAATATGAGTACGCAACTGGGTATGACCACCGCTTTCTAAGAAATGGAGATGTATTTGCCATTGGAAATATCCATTTTGAGGTGGTACATACGCCAGGACACACACCTGAGCATATATCGCTGCTCGTAACAGATGGGGGTGCATCTACCAAGGATCCGCTCGGCATATTTACCGGGGATTTTGTATTTGTGGGTGATGTGGGGCGTCCCGACTTATTAGAAAAAGCCGTAGGGGTACATGGTTCTTCAGAAAAAATGGCACGCATGATGTATCGGTCATTGCAACAATTTAAAAACTTTCCAGATTATTTGCAAGTATGGCCAGGGCATGGGGCGGGCAGTGCCTGTGGTAAAGCGCTAGGTGCGATCCCGTCGTCAACCATCGGATATGAAAAACGGACAAATTGGGCACTGCAATATAATGATGAAAATCTCTTTGTTGAAGCGCTGTTGGCTGGGCAGCCTGAGGCACCCCCTTATTTTTCAATGATGAAGCGGTTGAATAAAGATGGAGCGCAACAAATCCGGAGGATAGCAGCGCCACTTCCTATGGTGGGGTCAATAGATATTGTGCAGGAGTGGTCGGAACAGGGAATAGTCTTGGATACGCGCCCGGCCAGTGCATTTGCCTCCAAGCATATACGGGGCTCAATTAATATCCCCTATAACAAATCATTTGTAACGTGGGCGGGGTGGCTGTTGGATTATGACTTGCCTATATATCTTCTGGCAAGCAATGATGATGTTGCAGATATTGTAAAAGATCTCCAGTCTATTGGCTTGGATCGCGTCATTGCGACATTGGATCCATATATCATTGAGCAGGCTGGCGAATCTGATTCACGTGTTATGAAATATGAAGAAGTGACAATGGACATGATAGATGACGCCATTCAAACAGAAAGCATCTATGTGCTAGATGTCCGAAGCATGGCCGAATGGCAGGAAGGCCATTTTCCACAAGCTAATCATGTCATGCTTGGCCATTTACAAGAACAGGCACCTAACCTTCCGCATGATAAACCAATTTTAGTTTATTGCAAATCCGGAGGAAGATCAGCCATCGCTGCAAGCCTTCTGCAAGTTCATGGTTTTAAAGAAGTACAAAGCCTTGTAGGTGGGTATGAGGAATGGCAGAAACGGAAGAAGTTGTGACCTACCAGAAATCTTGTGAAATGTTTTGATTTTATCATCTATAAGAAAATATTTCCTAAGATCGTAAAAGTGCTGATGTTTAGGCTGAAAGGGTTTAAAAAAAAGACCGCGGTATTGGGGAATTCCATTAAGATATTATTTGAAAATAAGAAGATTTTATAAGAGAAATGAGTTGGCATGACAATTGCTTATATAAAAGGCAGGATACACAAGCAAACATGAGAAGGAGAGATACTCGATGAAATATAACTTTGACCAAGAAATCCGTCGACTGAACACTGACTGCGAAAAGTGGGATGATCTTGAAAATCATTTCGGCGTAAAGGATGTTATACCGATGTGGGTGGCCGATATGGATTTTCAGTCTCCACAACCTATCATCGAAGCATTAAAACAACGTGTGGAGCACGGTGTTTATGGCTACACGCTTAGACCGGAATCATATATAGAATCCATTGTTGGTTGGCTGAAAAGAAGACATCGATGGTCCATTGAGAAAGAATGGATTACCCACAGCCCAGGAGTGATTCCAGCCCTATCGTTGGCGATTCAGTCCTTCACGCAGACAGGGGACAAGATTATTATCCAACCGCCTGTTTACCATCATTTTGCCCGTGTGATCCAAGCGAACGGCCGTGAAATTGTAAACAACCCGCTTAAGCTTGAAAATGGGCGTTATTTAATAGATTTCGAAGACCTAGAGGCAAAGATGGATTCAAAAGTGAAAATGTTGATTCTATGTAGTCCCCATAACCCAATCGGAAGGGTATGGAGCAGAGAAGAATTGACGAGACTGGGGCAGCTTTGTATGAAGCACAATATTCTCGTTGTCGCAGATGAAATTCATTTTGATTTTGTTTATAAAACACATACCCATATTCCTTTTGCCTCTATTTCAGAAGAGTTTGCGAATCATTCTCTTACCTGCATTGCTCCAAGCAAAACTTTTAACCTAATGGGTGTGCAGACGTCAAGCATCATTATTCCAAACCAGCAACTGCGTGAAAGGTATGACCGGGAACTTAATACATTATCCATTGGTTCACCGAACATATTTGGTGTTGTTGCGTTAGAGGCTGCATACCGCCATGGAGAGGAATGGCTGGATCAGCTCCTCGAATATTTGCAGGGGAATCTGGAGTTCACTCTGGGTTATTTCAGCGAAAACATCCCGCAAATCAAAGTCATTCAGCCTGAAGGCTCATACCTTGTATGGCTTGATTGCCGAGAATTGGGAGTTGAAGAAATGGATCAATTTATGTTGCGCCGAGCAAGGGTTGCCATGAATGAAGGGCAGATCTTCGGTATGGAAGGAGAAGGGTTTATGCGGCTTAATATCGCTTGCCCGCGTTCGATGTTGAAAAATGCGTTGGGTGGCATAGAAAAAGCTGTTTCCTCTTTGTGTAAAGCGTAGAAATTTATTTTATTATAGAATTATTTCATACAGCCCTATAGCAGAGGAGGATAATATGGCAGGCTTTACCAGCATACAAAAATTTATTCAAGATTACGCTGAGAACACGGCAGGTATCCTTGGTCTGGATTTAACGGTGCTTGATGAAAAGGGCGTTCGCGTTAGCGGAACCGGCTACTATAAAGACCTCATTGGCAAAACGGCTCCGGAAGGCTCCTTTTTCAGAATGATATTGGAAACAGGGGAGCCTGGAGTGGTTTACGATGTGAAAAAAAATGAGTCGCAATGTAGGAGTTGTAAATTCGTGAATCAATGCAAAGAGCTCGCGACCATTGGGTTTCCTATTGTAAAGCAAGATAAACTGGTTGGCGTCATCGGCATGATTGGTTTTTCCCTTGAACAAAAGGAAAAAATGATTATAGAATCAGAGAACCTCATACAGTTTTTACGCAATGTTAGTACAATGTTGGTCAATAAATTAGCAATGCTGGACCTTGGTAAAGAACAGGGTTGCAAAATTCAAGAAGATATACCGGCATCCCCGAAATCCATTACTTTTGAAAACATTCTTGGTAAAGATTCCGGGCTTCAAGATGTTATTAAAAAAGCAAAAAGGATTGTCAACAGCCCATCCACTGTGTTGATTAGGGGAGATAGTGGTACGGGGAAGGAATTATTGGCTAAGGCGATTCATTTTGAAAGCAAGCGTCGAATGCATTCATTTGTAGCAGTTAATTGCGCTGCCATACCTGAAAGCTTGTTAGAAAGTGAATTGTTTGGATATGAGGGCGGATCATTTACTGGCTCAAGGCGGAATGGGAAAATGGGGAAATTCGAATTAGCGCACAACGGAACCATTTTTCTTGATGAAATTGGAGATATGCCGCTTTTCTTGCAGCCAAAGTTATTACGGGTTTTACAGGAAAAAGAGATTGAAAGAATCGGTGGTAATAAAGCGATCGAGATTAATGTACGGGTGATTGCGGCCACTCACCGTAACCTGGAGGAAATGGTAAAAAGCGGAACCTTTCGCGAGGATTTATATTATCGTCTCAATGTCCTCCCTCTCCATACCAAACCATTGAAAAAGCGGCGTGATGATATTGTTTTGTATCTCGAACATTTCATACATAAACATTGTATGATCATGCAAAGGAATCCACTGAGACTTGACCCCGTGCTGGAGAGGTGGCTCATTCGTTATGATTGGCCCGGGAATATACGGCAATTGGAAAACGCAGTAGAATATATGGTGAATATGGCCGAATCGGATATTGTGGGCTTTCAAGATTTACCTGACTATCTCTTTCAACGGGATCCTCTCTCTGTTGAGTGTGGTGGTTTAAGCTTAGAACAAATGATTTCAGAATATGAAAAAGACGTAATCCAGAGCTATTTCCTGGCTGAAAAATATCGAGATGATAAAGAACAGATTGCCAGGGAACTACAGATTAGCCTGTCTACTCTATATCGCAAGTTGGAAAAGTATAAATTATGTTAACTTCATCTTTACTCAAATAATATTAATGCGGGGAAGTGCTTATAGCATTTTCTCGGCTGAATTATAAGTGGAAGGCAGAGGTATTTTGTTAGTTAACAGAAAATTATAAAAAATAAAAAGAACAACAAGGTGAGCCTGCATACCAATTGTATTTGAACTATGAGTAAACAGGGGGTGCAATATGGGGAAATTAGAAGCGGAGATAAGCAACACCCTAGAAGGGCGAAATCAAAAGTCATCATTACAAAGGAAGCTGAAATCCAGACATTTAACGATGATGGCCATTGGTGGCGCTATTGGAACTGGATTGTTTGTATCCAGCGGATCGACGATTAGCACTGCGGGGCCGGGAGGAGCGCTTGCTGCATATATTCTGGTAGGAATCATGGTCTATTTTGTCATGAATAGTTTAGGGGAGCTATCGGCCTTCTTACCGGTCCCGGGGGCCTTTGATATCTATGCATCAAAGTATATCGATCCTGCGTTAGGCTTTGCGTTAGGTTGGAACTATTGGTATACAACCGCGATAACGGTTCCTGCAGATTTGGTGGCCTCTACCCTTATTATGAAATATTGGTTTCCAGACTCACCTTCCATATTGTGGAGCGCACTATTTCTGGGGTTGTTGCTAATCTTAAATGTTTTATCAGTCAAGGCATATGGGGAAAGCGAATATTGGTTTGCCGGAATTAAGGTCATCTCGATCATCGTGTTTCTCGTTATTGGGGTTGCCATGATTTTTGGAATTATGGGAGGGCATGCGGCCGGGTTCAGTAACTTTACCCAAGGGGATGCTCCTTTCCATGGCGGGCTTATATCTATCTTTAGTGTAGTGCTCATCGCTGGCTTTTCGTTTCAGGGAACAGAGGTGATTGCGACGGCCGCAGGTGAAACCGAAAATCCATCGAAAAACGTGCCGAAAGCGATCCGGTCAATCTTCTGGCGCATCCTTATTTTCTACGTGCTGACGATTTTTGTTATCGGTTTGATTATCCCTTATACGGATCCAAACCTGCTTAAATCCGGCGTTGAAAATGTATCTATTAGCCCTTTCACGCTCGTTCTTCAGAGAGCTGGGTTGGCATTTGCCGCTTCCGTAATGAATGCAGTGCTTCTTACCTCTGTATTATCAGCTGCAAATTCAGCAATGTATGCTTCTTCACGCATGCTTTGGGCTTTAGCAAAAGAAGGGAAGGCACCAAGAATCTTTGCTAGTCTTAATCGGAAGGGAATTCCCATGTTGGCGCTCTGTGCAACGGCAATTATAGGACTAGTCTCTTTTTTGGCTTCCCTTTTTGGAAATGGTTCCGTTTTTATATGGCTGATAAATGCTTCAGCCCTTACTGGATTTATCAAATGGTTCGGGATTGCCGCTAGTCATTACCGCTTCCGTAAAGCATATGTAGCACAAGGTCGAGATCTAAATGAATTGCCGTTTAAAGCCAAATGGTACCCTTTGGGCCCGGTTATCACACTGTTATTTTTTGTGGTTTTCATTCTTGGACAGACTCTTTTTTTCGGACATCAGATTGGCTGGGCGGAAATACTGGCTACCTACATTGGTCTACCTATTTTCTTACTTCTCTGGTTGGGTTATAAAATCATTAAGAAAACAAAAATGGTGCCGCTCATGGAGTGTGATTTTGAGCGAAAAGAATAAGTGGGAAGGCTGTTTCATGTAAGCGTTGCATTTAGAGGGATATTACATTCAAGTCCGTTTTAACGGAATTACAAAAAAAGAGGTGGTTTATATGATAAAAGAAGCAGTCATAACAAAAGAAGCCCCCATGGCTATCGGTCCTTATTCACAAGGTATTAAGGCAGGAAATATAGTGTACACTTCAGGGCAGCTCCCAATTGATCCTGAGTCTGGAGAAATGCCTAATGATATTGAAGGGCAAGCAAGGGTGTCATTGAGGAATCTTGAAAAGGTTTTAGAAGCGGCGGGATCAAGCTTACAGCAGGTAATAAAAACAACGGTTTTTTTAAGCGATATGAATCACTTTGCCGTGATGAATCAAGTATACGGAGAGTTTTTCCCTGATAATTATCCGGCAAGAAGTGCGGTTGAAGTTGCTCGTTTACCTAAAGATGCTTTTATTGAAATAGAAGCGGTGGCTATTATTTAATGATATATAATTGAAAAGGGAAGGCAGATTGATATTTAATGTAAATATGGCCAGTCTTAAACAAAGGCTCTTTTCGTAAAGATTGTTGTTTTTTAAAACTAAACGATTTAAGGTTGATTGGAGCGCAAGTGCGAGACTCCTGCTGGAGCAGCGGGACAGGTGAGACCGAACAGGCTTTTACGCCGAGGAGGCTCACCGCCCGCCCCGCACAAAGCGAGCATCGGGAGGGGAAATCAACCACACCGCTTTACTTGGTAAATAGCAACAAAGTATGCGAAAGCAGCCTAAACAAAAAACATCAGGAGGAGTTTAAAAAATGAATTTAGCACAATTCCCCAGGCAGCGATATACACCAACAAATACACCAATTGAAAGATTAGATCATTTTTCTGAAGTTCTTGGGGGCCCATCCATTTATGTTAAACGAGATGATATGCTTGGTTTGACGGCGGGGGGAAATAAAACAAGAAAACTGGAATTCCTTGTTGCCGATGCATTGGATAAAGGTGCGGATACGTTGATTACATGTGGAGGCATTCAATCCAATCATTGCCGTTTAACATTAGCGGCAGCAGTTAAAGAGAAAATGAAGTGCATTCTTGTGTTGGAAGAAGGTCTTGAAAATTCTGAACCAGATTTTAACGGTAACTATTTTCTCTATCATTTATTGGGCGCTGAACAAATCAAAGTAGTGCCTAATGGAGCGGACTTAATGCAGGAAATGCAGAAAATAGCTAAAGAGGTAACAGAGAATGGACATAGCCCGTACATCATTCCGGTTGGTGGATCGAATGTCATTGGTGCAACGGGATATGTGGCTTGCGCACAGGAGATCTTGGCACAGTCCTTTGACCAAGGGATTGATTTGAAGGCAGTTGTTTGTGTAAGCGGCAGCGGAGGAATGCATGCTGGTTTGGCCGCAGGATTTCATGGGAGTCAAAGTGGAATATCAGTAATTGGGATAAACGTAAGCAGAGGAAAAGCTGAACAAGAAGAGAAAGTTTATCAGCTAGTTAAAGAAACGTTAGCACACATCGGGATTCCACAGTCAATTCCTCGTGAGGAGATTACGTGTTTTGATGAGTATGTCGGACCGGGTTATGCTTTGCCTACACCTGAAATGGTGGAAGCAGTCAAGCTAATGGCAAGAACGGAAGGGATTTTGCTGGATCCGGTATATACGGGTAAAGCGGCAGCGGGACTCATCGATTTAATACAAAAAGGCACCTTTAAGCCTGAGGATAACATTCTATTTGTTCACTCTGGTGGAGCTTCATCGTTATACGCCAATACTTCTCTTTTTTATTGAATTATATGGCGATAGTGTGAAGCAAAAAACAATAGAGTGGAAGGCAAAGGAGCTTCTGGTTCTAAGTAGAGGTATATAGAATCAGCCCAATGAAGCCGTACCAACTAGTATAGGAATGAACTTATCTGATTTGCTATAGACTTTAACAATGCTTTCTCCTGGTGTGGGATAGAATATGATGAAAGTTATCCCGTTAATAGACCATTAAATAAGGTTTGTTATGTTGCATTAGGAAAACATTCACCATAATGTACTGTCCTTTCCTTCCACATATTCAGTTTTTTAGTCGCTGGTTCGATCCCAGCGCCTTCCAAAGGAAAATCTCCATTTGGCTATGCTGCTTACAGCTTAACCAAATGGAGATTTTTAAATCAATGGATGGAAACGAATTTACTCCTCAATTCCTCTTCCGTTACTTCGATCTTTCCTTTCAAATCTTCAGCCAGTAATACATAACTTTTCACGCCAATGAATTCTGAATGTGATATTAAAAAGAAATTTGTTCCTTTTTTATATGCAGAAGGAACATCTTCAATCAACTTAAACATTTTCATCCTTTTTCCACCTTGGATATCATAAATTCGAAACGCGAGTATTCAAACTGCTTTTGTAGTAGACGTAATAGTATTGAACAAGTTGATGAGGAATTGGTCACTACTAGGATATAATTTCTTCTTTTCACTTTTTATATCATTGATATTTATGAGCGGTCAACTATTATTACCGGTCGATACAAGAAGGGGCTAGCATTGTCAATTGTTTGCGAATTAAGAGTATTCCTAACTTTCTGTGGAACTGCCTATCGTTGAATGTTAAAATTCAATTGGAAAACAGTGTTTCGTGATACATAAGAAAGAGAAAAGAGAGGGCAATCAATTTGTTATTTCTTTATTGAAAAACTCTCAAAAAGTGATTTTGGAAGGTGTGGAAATATTGAAACCAATCATATTTGATGTTGATACTGGGATTGATGATGCCATGGCAATGGCATATGCTTTAAATTCTCCGGAATTGGAAGTGCTCGGATTCACCACTTGCTTTGGTAACGTGCCCGTTGTTGAATCGACCCGCAATACACTTGCCGTTTTGGAAAAATTAAATAGGCGCATTCCGGTTTTTGAAGGTGCTGACCAAACTTTGGTGCGCGGAAGGAAGAAGAAATATCCGAAGCATGTTCATGGGGAAGACGGGTTAGGAAATACTCTTCAGTTTGAACCAACAATCAAAGCATCACAAGGAAATGCAGTAGATTTCATTATCGATCAAGTGAAAAGCCGACCGCATGAAATTACGATTATTGCAGTTGGACCACTGACTAACATTGCATTGGCGATTAAAAAAGCCCCAACGATCATGTCATTAGTAAAAGAGGTCGTTATTATGGGCGGTGCCGTAAACGTACCAGGAAATGTAACGCCTTATGCTGAAGCGAACATAATATCAGATCCTGAAGCAGCTGATCAGGTATTTGCTTCAGGACTGCCGATCACCCTAGTGGGCCTTGATGTGACACTCCAAACATACCTGTTGAAATCGAAGCTTGATGATTGGCGGGCCACTGGTAAGGAAAGCGCCAAATTTTTAGCAGAAATGACCGATTATTATATGAAAGCATATGAAAATTCCCATCCAGGCTTGGGCGGTTGCGCCCTTCACGATCCGCTTGCTGTCGGGGTTGCGGTTGATTCAAGTTTTGTGAATACAGAACGGATGAACGTCAAGGTGGTGACCGAGGGTGAAGAAACAGGCAGGACAATTGGTCAAAAGGATGGCGAATCTGGAATCCGCGTCTGTACTACTGTGGAAAGTGGTCGGTTTTTGAAACATTTTTTGGAACGGGTTATATGACTAAGCAACGTAATTGAATCATGTATTATAAAGGCCATCACTTTTCCAAAACCTTTGGGAAGAGATGGCCTGTTTCTGTTGGATAGACCGATTCCCGCTATATGACGTATTCCTCGCCGAAATAAAAGACCGAAAAAAGCGGAATCAGTTCAAAGTATCTTTGTAAAGCAGGTCCCCCGTTCAATCGGATGTCCATTTCTGAATGATTTGGGATCGGTCATTTCTAAAGGCGAACAGTATGGAAACGTTTGTTTTCAGGTTTTAATCAAACGTTTGATTAATTGGCTAAAAGAAGTCTAAAGTCTCTATTATTATGGTGTAAACCATATTATTGGATGATGGTTCTGAAATATTAGGTATAAGGAACTTTTTTTACCATAAAAAAGTAAAAAGTTAAAAAAAAACTAAAAAATGGGTTTGAAGGTTTGGGAAAACAGGTACATAGACTTTCATAATGCCATATTTAGGTTTTTTTTCATAATCATAATTTACCATTTTTCGACTTTGCGCTTATTTATATGGCAGAAATTGTATGGTTCTATTAAAATGTACTATATAAGATAAAAGGAGGGTTTTTTCTATGTCACAAATTCGTGTAACACCTTCGGAACTGAAAGATGTAGCTAGACAATACGATAATGAAAGCCAACAAGTAACGGATATGATTGGTCGTTTAGATAGAATGAGAGATCATTTAACTGGTATTTGGGAAGGTTCTTCCAGTGAGGCTTTCGTAGGCCAGTACGAAGAATTAAAGCCTTCATTCATGGATATGGCACGTTTGTTGAATGAAGTTTCTCAACAATTGAATAAATCAGCTCAAATCCTTGAAGACACAGATAATCAGATTGCTAGTCAAATTCGCGGATAATCATTAGGTCAATGAGATAAAGAATTTTCTAGGAAAAAGCGCCGCGACTCTTTATGAAGATCGTGGTGTTTTTTTGCTTTAAAAGAGGTGGTTTCCATATATATTCAACTGACGATCGATTTAAACAGGTATACAGGGGAAGTGTTTGATTTGCAAGTGTCGAATTACCGCTCCATCAAGAAGGTTGTGGAAATAATATGGCAGGTAAAGGATATTGCCAGTGCACCTAAAGAAGGCTATTGGGTGCGGGTCCAGAATAAAGAGTTCGTATGTTCAGGTTATGAAACCCTGCTTGATAGCGGAATTACGACGGGGGACCGCCTTGAGATCCTTTAATGGGTTAAGTGTGGACTCTTTATAGGAAAAAAGTCTAAAGCCCTTTAGCAGGGGTAAAGGAGTTACATAAAATGGATGAGAAAAAATCCTCATATCTGGAGAAAAAAACAGAAGCTGCAATGATGAGGGATGATAAGGGGCATTCGTTCGTTTTCCAACGGGCAAAACTATCGATGCAAGACCCACTGGAATTACAGCTTATTCATGAAGCGGATGATGCTCTCCGGAAACATATAGAAGTGACAGAGGACGAGGTGCAGATCAGAGTAAATCCACCAGCCTCTTTTTTTGTTTTTTCAAAAGCTAAAGATAAAAATCCATTGAGTAGATGGTTAGCGTCTTATCAAATCTTGAAGAAAACCAAGAATCATGAATTGAGTCGCCTGCAACTAGTCGTCTGTCCAGAAAATATCGTTTTTGATTCAAGCTTGGCCCCATATTTCCTGCATTATGGTGTAAAAGACAGTTTGCCTCCTTATGAGAATGATCAAGATGAGCTATTTAAAGAAACGAAGGCAACGATTTCAGCGCTTGTGGATGGACAGTATACATTCGAAGAGTACCTGCTTTACCATAAAACACTGAAACTATCGAATGAATCACAAAGTATATTGGCATCGGGAACATGGGATGAGCTTTCCACGGTCATTCAAAATCGGATAGATGCTTTAGAGAAGGAAGAAAAAGCATTTGTGCATATCCCTGAAAAGAAATGGAAAACGGGCCGTTATACACTTTGGGGTACGGTGATCGTTCTAGTGCCACTGCTGTTGTTCACGATTTACACACTATTTTTCTCCCACCCTAAGCAGGAAGCATATGTAGCAAGCGGTGAAAGCTTCTTAAAACAAAAATACAGTGAAGTCATTGACCGTTTGGAAAACTACGATCCGAAAAAAATGCCGTATGTCGTTCAGTATGAACTGGCGAAGTCCTACGTCACTTATGAGCCGTTAGATGATGTCAGGAAGAAGAATGTAGAAAATGCAATCACATTGCAAACCGATAGTCAGTACCTCCTATATTGGATTTATATAGGCAGGGGCATGAACGAGGACGCGATCGATTTGGCGAGAATCATGGAGGATCGCGAATTGATTATGTATGGGATGGTAAACCAGAAAGAACAAATTAAGTTGGACGATAACCTTTCTGGGGAAGAAAAGGAAACGCAAATTAAAGAGGTCGATACTGAGTTGTCCCAATATGAAAAGGAAATAAAGGAATTGCAAAAGCAAATGGAGGAACAGCAAGATCAGAACCAGCCTTCAACAGAATCTAATATAGAGGATAAAGGCGCAGCGGAGGAAAAACCTGCTGTAAAAGAAGAAGGGGAAAAGGAATCTGCTTCCAAGGATTCCTCCAATAAATCATCTGAAGAAAAAGAGAAAAGCAAAGAGTGAGCAATGGGCCTTTTGCGGAGGTGAGATTTAATGAGTTTATTATGGATTTATTCTAAGGAGACCTACCAATCCTTTACGATCAAGGACGATCATAACGGTCCAATTACGATTGGCCCATCAAAACAGGATACGATCACGGTTTATTCCATTCCCTTTGAATATGGTTCCATCAAGCTAAAAAAACATGAAGGAATTGATGGATATGGGGTGTTTAGAGAGGGCAAGAAGCTTGGCGATGTAAAGCCATTCCAAAGCTTCACCTTTCATGAAGGAGAAGAAACGGTCGGGATTTTTTATACAGCAGGGGAATTGGAAGAAAGCCTCTATTATATAGGCAATTTGAAGGAAATCACTTTATCGGCCAAGGTGGGAGCGACTATCCGTAAAGAAGGACCAGTTTCAGGCAATGGATTTTCCTTTTTGCTTCATAAAGGGCAGTGGCTTCTCATGCCAAAGGGAAATAGCACGATATTCCTGAATGGTGAAAGGGTGACGAAGACTGTTCCCATTCAAAATGGTGATCTGATTTGCTGGCCGAATATGGTGTTGAGGTTGGTTGAAGGCGACTTATTGATGATTCACTGTGCCGAGAGCTATGAAACATCTTTATCTAAAATGAAGAAGCCAATTTCTGAAATGAAAAAAAACTATCCACAATATCGCAGGACACCAAGGATGATCTACGAATTGCCGGATGAGAAAGTGACAATATCTTTTCCGAGCCAGGAATCGGAAGATAATAATAGAGGGTTATGGCTAATCCTTATGCCACCTTTAATGATGCTAATCGTCATGGGGGTCATCACGATCATTCAGCCTCGGGGCATTTTCATCATCATATCGATTGTGATGTTCACAACGACTTTAGTTACCTCGACGGTACAATACTTTAAAGACAAAAAGAAGCAAAAATCCAGAGAAGAAAAACGTCAACGTGTATATACAAGGTATCTAGAACAGAAGAGGGAAGAATTGCAAGAGCTGTCTGAGACACAAAAGAAGGTGCTGTTCTATCATTACCCTTCCTTTGAAAGGATGAAGCTTCTCACTGAAAGTATCAGCGACCGTATATGGGAGCGAACTTTGGAAAGTGAAGATGCCCTGCACTTTAAGATCGGAACGGCGACCATACCCTCAAGTTATGAGGTATCCGTAAATAGTAGCGATATGTCCAATCGGGATATAGATGATTTACTTGAGCAGTCACAAGAACTGGTGGATGTATACAAAAACCTGGATGATCTTCCGTTATCCATCGATTTATCAAGCGGATCGATGGGCCTGGTCGGAAAGGAATCGATTGTTAAACGGGAGCTGCAACAATTGATTGGGCAACTGGCCTTTTTTCATAGTTATCATGATGTTCGATTTGTGGCCATTTTTCCGGAAAAGGATTACCAAGAATGGGAATGGATGAAATGGCTCCCTCATTTTCAATTGCCGCATGCCTATGCAAAAGGCTTTATATATAATGAGCAATCACGTGACCAGATACTGACCTCGATTTATCAGCTATTGAGGGAAAGGGATTTGGATGAGAACAAAGGGAAAGTGAGATTTACTCCCCATTTTGTCTTTATTGTCACGGATCGTAATTTAATTGCGGAGCATGTCATATTGGAATATTTAGAAGGCAAAACAGACGATTTAGGTATCTCGACGATTTTTGCAGCGGATGCAAAAGAAAGTTTGACTGAAAATGTCCATACGCTTGTGAAGTATATAAATGATCTTGAAGGTGAAATTCTCATCCAGCAAACGAAGGCCGTTCATACTCCTTTTAAACTTGATGCCCATTCAAAAGAAGGGAATGAGCGATATGCACGTACGCTGCGTTCACTAGATCATCAAAAAGGCATGAACAATTCCATACCGGAAACGGTATCATTTCTGGAATTATTGAAAGTTCGTGAAGTGGAAGATCTGCCTATTAGCCAAAACTGGCGGACCAATCAGTCTTCCAAATCCTTGGCAGTTCCCATTGGATTGAAAGGGAAAACGGATAGGGTTGAATTGAACTTGCATGAAAAGGCCCATGGCCCGCATGGATTGGTTGCTGGGACGACAGGGTCGGGGAAAAGTGAATTACTGCAAACCTACATCCTATCATTAGCCGTTCATTATCATCCGCATGAAGTTGCTTTTTTGCTCATTGATTATAAAGGTGGCGGAATGGCACAGCCATTCAGGCAGATTCCGCATCTGCTCGGAGTCATTACGAATATTGAGGGAAGCAAGAACTTCAGTGCAAGGGCATTAGCCTCCATCAATAGTGAATTGAAGAAACGCCAGCGCTTGTTCGATCGATATGAAGTCAATCATATCAACGATTACACGGACTTATACAAAGAAGGCAAAGCGGATGAACCGTTACCGCATTTATTTTTGATATCAGATGAGTTTGCGGAACTTAAAAACGAAGAACCGGATTTCATCCGTGAATTGGTGAGTACGGCGCGTATTGGACGGAGCTTGGGAGTTCATTTAATTCTTGCTACACAAAAGCCGGGCGGTGTAATTGATAACCAGATTTGGAGCAATGCCCGTTTTAAAATTTCCTTGAAAGTGCAGGATGCCAATGATAGTAAGGAAATTCTTAAAAATAGTGATGCGGCAAATATTACTGTCACCGGACGGGGATATTTACAGGTAGGAAATAACGAGGTTTATGAATTGTTCCAGTCTGCGTGGAGCGGTGCACCATATTTAGAGGATACGGTTGGATCTGAGGATGAAGTGGCACTTGTCACGGACCTCGGCCTTGTTCAAATCTCAAATGTATCGGAACAGATCACTGATAAGAAGAGAGAAAAGATTAGTGAAATTGAAGCCGTGGCAGATCGAATTGTGGCGACACAGGAAGTAATGGATATTAAGAAGCTGGCAAGCCCATGGCTGCCGCCTCTTTCAAATCGTTTATCGAGAAATGCTGAAAGAAGCTTGACGAGCAATCAATTCCACTTGGGAATGAAGGATGAGCCCGAATTGCAGAGCCAGACAAATTATGTATATAACTGGATTGAAGATGGGAATGTTGGGGTTTTTGGTTCTTCCGGATACGGCAAATCAACCACCGTTTTGACATTTCTCTTTAGTTTTGCAGATCAGTTCAGTCCAAAAGAGCTGCATTATTATATTTTCGATTTCGGGAATAGCGCTCTATTGCCAATACGACAGCTGCCTCATACAGGGGAATACTTCAGGTTCGATGAGTTAAGGAAAATTGAAAAGTTCATGTTATTCATGAAGGCGGAAATGGAAAGGCGTAAGCAGCTTTTTTCAGAAAAGGAGCTTAGTAACATAAAGCTTTATAATGCATTAGTGGAAGATAAATTGCCGATTATTTATATCGTCGTCGACAATTTCGACTTAGTGAAGGATGAGATGCAAGACCAGGAAGCGCAATTCGTTCAGTTTGCACGTGATGGACAATCACTTGGAATATTCATGATCTTAACGGCAACGAGAATCAATGCGATTCGCCAGCCGTTAATGAATAGTCTTAAGACGAAGGTCGTCCATTACTTAATGGACAGTTCGGAACAATATTCAGTTTTGGGGAGAACCCCTTATGAAAATGAACCTGTTCCGGGTAGGGCGTTGGTGAAAAAGGACCAAACCTATCTAACGCAGGTTTATCTACCAGCCGATGGTGCGGATGATATAGCCGTCTTGGAAGAAATGAAACAAGCCGTGGCAGAACATAAGGTTACATATAAGGAAACAGCCAAACCGCCTGCGATTCCGATGTTACCGGCTCATCTTGATTCCAGCAGCTTCAAGAGTTACTGCTCACAAGCCATTAAGAAGGATTCCATTCCAATCGGGCTTTCAGAGGAAAGTGTTGCACCTGTTTTCGTGGAGTTGAATTCCAATCCATTCCTGCTTGTCGTAGGACAGTCACGTAAAGGGAAAACGAATGTCCTTAAAGTGCTCTTGGAATCGATGCTTACACAGGAAATTGGGGAAATTGGTTTATTTGACGGAGTTGACCGTGGTCTATCCTCTTATGCTATAGAGGAGAAGGTGAGCTATGTGGAAACAAAAGATCAGATAACCGAATGGCTCGATCATATCTCTGAAATCTTTGAAGAACGTGAAAGAAGTTATCTAGCAGCATTGGAAAATAAATCGATGAAGCAACTGGAATTCCCACGGATCATGTTTGTCATAGATAGCATTTCAAGGATCCAGCAAACGATAGACGGCAGGATTCAGGATAGGATCAGCAGTTTGATGAAACAGTACAGCCATCTCGGGTTTAGTCTGATTGTCGCTGGAAATGCCAACGACTTCACGAAGGGGTATGACTCTTTGACTACCGAATTGAAACAAGTCAGACAGGCTGTTTTGCTTATTAAAAAATCGGACCAAAGCTTGTATACCCTCTCCTATTCCAGAAAAGAAGAAGAAATACAGCCGGGTTACGGATACTTTGTGCTGAATGGCCAGGAGAGTAAAATCCAAATACCACTAAGTGAAGAAAGAAGGAGAGTGCAAGAAAGTGTCTGAAAAAATAAAACCGATGCTATTAATCGGTAAAATACTGGTGATCTTAGCGCTGCCGATCTTGTTTTTTTCTTATATTGGACAAAATCCAATGAAAAAGACAGAAACGGCTTCTCGTGAAATCGCCATTGTAAATGAAGATAATGGCACTGAATTTAATAATAATCCTATTTTCGTGGGCTCAGAGCTTGTTACTACATTGGACAAGGATTCTGAATATCAGTGGTTTGTGGTTAATAGAAGCACGGCGGAAAGTGGGCTTGCAAATGAAAAGTATGATGCAGTTATATATTTTCCATCCGATTTTTCAGAGAATATTTATACGTTCGATGATGAACAGCCTGTCAAGGCGGGGATAAAGTACAAGGTACAACCTAGTTTGAATGCAGAGAACATGGAAAAGGTGCAAAAGGAATTAGAGAAGACAAAGAGTAAAATGAATAAGCATATTTCAACACAGTATTGGAGCTATGTTTCCCAATCGGTAGAGGACATCCGTAAGAAGTTCGATAATGTCCTTGCTAAAGAAATCGCTTTTCAAAACACGATGTATGAGTTTTATACTCCAAGCTCAGAAAGCCTTGCCGGCGAAATCAAGCAGCATAAGGACATGCTTGAAGGAGTCTTTACCCAAACGAAGGATGCTGGCAAAACGAGTAATGAAACAATGGATGAAATAGGGAACACCAAGACTCAAATGGCTTCCTTTGTAGAAGATGTAGTTTCTTTTGAGGAATATCAAAAAGCTCAAAGTATTCTTTTTGAGAAGGCTTCGGCTCAAAATCAGCAACTTGTCAACGAGAGTGTTCAATCATATGACAAGGTGCTGAATGAGGGGAACCAGTCGATACCGGAGATTCAGCAAGGGATGAATACGAAATACAGCCTTAATGATCAAGGCATTAGTGAGAATGTTGGTATCATGCAGCAGAAGATCGATTCCAGCAGTAATGAATTGGAACAATTTTCGACAAGCATGAAAGACAAACAAGTAGAACAAATTACGAAAATCACCCAAGAACAACAAAGCTCGATTGAACGATTGAAACAATCGGAAGAGGCGGGTCTTGATAACCTACAGTCTACCTTGCTTGTGCAAAGAGGAAATCTTGCAAGCAGCTCTGGTGATGGGGAGGTCATTGGTGAAGGAACGACGCCTATAGAAGATATCGAAACGGAAACGGGCAAAGATGAATCGGTTGCTGCACCTGAAAAGAAGGACCCGATTGATGAACTGTCGCTACAGGTACTGCTGGATCAAATCACTGGGATTAACATGGCACTTGAAAGTTTGGTGCCGGCAGAAGGAAGTGAAGGAGCTGCTGAACAAATCAACATCCTTACAGCAGAACTCCAAACGGAAATCAATAATCTCAGCGGAACGGTAAACGGAAGGACAGGAAATTATAACCAATTGATAACTGAGTTTAATACACTGGTAGATTCGTATAATGAGCTGCTGGCACAGTTTACGCAATTACAAGCTGATTATAATGAACTCGGCACGAATTATAAGGATTTAGGTGACCAATGGAAAAAGTCACAGGAAGATATTCAAAAATTACAGGACATCCAGAGTATGACAATCGATGAAGCCATAGCAGAAATCAAGACTCTCGAACAGTCACTTCTTGGAAAAGTGGGGGGAGAAAGGCGAGCGGTGCTGGTGAGGGCCTTTGAGAATCCTATCACCAATCGGGATTCAACCACCCTCCTTGCCTATTACGGTTCACTCTCATCTTATGGGGAATTGGCTGAAAGAGTCACGGAAGCAAATGTAGATAAGGTATTTGCAGCCAATATAAAAGAATTGGAAAACTTGAAAAGTGGGGTTTCCGGAAACGTAGATGAAGAAGCGAAACTCGTTAAAGCCAGCTTAGCAGGAGTCAATGAGAACTTCGGCATGTTCTCAGATTCAATTAAGGGGTATATGAAAGAATATGATGCCAACGTAGAAACCGGGCAGAAAGCCACTTTAGCTGAATTAGCCGCAATTACCGGCAAGGCTCAAGAAGTGTCTGCCAATTTGTCTGATCATATGGAAGTTCCTGAAATGGAGGCTGAACCTCCAGTTAATCTTGATGGAGAAATGTTTGTATCACTTCAAGACAATACGGCAACAACTGTCGGCTTCATTTCCGAACTTGTCAATTCTGTAGCGGAACGACAGGACACGGTCACGAAGGATACTGCGGACCTGCAAGCGAAAGTGGGGTCAGTTCAGGAAAGGGCCGATCAGCTTAATGACAATTGGTCCCAAAATGTGGACTCAACCGAAAGAATCAAGACGGACGTATATAGTGTCTTGAACAATACTCTAGTCGATGATCAGCAGAATGGGTATGTGTACGAATATTTAGCGAATCCCGTACAAATCAGCGGGGAAGTCCTTCATCAGGAAAAGGTTAATATTCCGCCGATCGTCATGTTGGTGATCATTCTCATCTCTGGGTTATTGATTGGTTTCTTCCTGCATCATTATGAAACCATTCCAATGATGGTCCATGCGGCCTTGTTTACCTTATTGAACCTGATCGTAGGTTTAATCATCAGCATGTATGGTTTGAAGATCTATCCGCTGGGAGATATGCAGGAGATTAAATGGACCGTATTCACCGTCCTGCTTTTATTCTTCTGTGCAGCGTTTACCAGACTGGCGTTCTCGATTGGGCCGTTTGTCGGTGCTATCCTGGTGATTGGTTTGATCAGTTTCTTTACCATTCCATTATTGGATTTAATCATGCCTAATTTCAATGTAGACCACCCGGTTGCGGACGTATACATGTCCATACAATTCGGTAATCAGTCGGCATTCATTCCGGCTAGTATCATCTTGATTGTGCTGACGCTTATTGCAACGATCATTCCATATATAGTGAAGCGTCTTACAGAAAGAAGAGCAATGGCCCATGAAGTGGAATAAATATGTAATGCCTGTCTTGCTCATCCTGTTTTTTAGCCATGCACCTCATGGCGGGGCGGTAGAGGAACCCATGGTGGAGCCCAATGAATATCAAGAAAAGGAAATTGATATTCAAACGGAGTATTTCCATGAAGAAGGATTGTTGGAACAGAAGCGGAAACTGCCTGAAGAACAAAAGGACCTCACTTTTGAAAGAGGGAAATATGATGCCGTTGACTCGGTGAAGGACTCACTGTTTCTGTCTCCTGTAATGGAGAATCAGAATAATACCATCGCTTCAAAATCAGAACAGCTTGGATTATTCTCGGAAGTCGCCATTCGAACGAGAAGCGAAGAAGAAATAGAGCCTTCCCTTAATTTTGACCTGACGATATTGCTCGGCATCGTTTTGGCACTTTTGGTCGTTTGTTTGTTTTTTATCCTTATCCCGAAAATGGGGAAGCTGAATGGAGATGTTAATCGAAAATGAAAACAGCCCGATTCCTGGCATAAGTTTGGAATCGGGCTGTTTTGCTACATATCCATAACGGTTTTAATAAGCCCTAAAAGAAGGGCGGCTGCGATGATTAAAATGAAAAATTTTTTATACATGATCAGTACCTCTTATATTTTATGAGTGGATTGCGTTCATTTTAGCATAAACAAGACAGAAATGAGGTTTCCTTAAAATGTACAGATCGGTGGGGCGTGGCTTCAATGTCCAGATATCGGTGCGGAAAATTATGAAAAGGTGGACCATTTATTGAAGTTTGCCTGCCGTTTTTTTATGGCTTGTACAATTTGGACATTGATTTCCGCTAAGGAAACTCGCTTTTCGCGGGTGGTCAGGGAGCCTCCTCGGCTTGCGCCTGCTGGGTCTCCTTAGGCGCGCATTTCTAAGCAGGAGTCTCGTACCTTATAACATTTAGATAGTAACCATACCTGAGGACTGGCGGGCGTATGTTTCAGATGCATATCATCTGCGTAATCATCATGGTGTAAAAAATGGATATCCGAAATACAAAAAACAATTTGGCATGTATTCGCAGATGCAAATGAAAAGCATGGTATTCGTTGGATTACATTAAGGGGACTTAAAAATAGTCGATACAGACGATGCTCATTTCGCTTTCAATAATTAAAAGAAGATGGCCCATAGGACATGGCAAGGTTCAAAAATGGCTTAACATAGTCGATGTAGAGCCTAATTCTCTTAAACCTGGCCCAAATTGGTGTTTCTAAAAGGGGTTCAGAATTTTTTAATTCCGAACCCCTTTTGACTACAAACTTAGATGCGCCGATTAATTGGCGCATCCCTCTTATCGTGTTATTTGAACAAGTCAGGATAGACAGTCTTTGCTGCGAGTTCAACAGCTTCCCCAATCCTTGGTCCAGGACGTGACATGATATTTTCATCAAGTAAATGGACTTCATCGTTCTTCACCGCATCGATATCTACCCAGCCCTTACGCGATTTAATTTCACCAATGGCATCATCTGCATACGTGGCCGTGGTGATGATGGATTTAGGGTTCCTTTTGACGATTTCTTCATCGGATACTTTAACCCAGCCTTTTTGGTCATCAAAGATGTTTTTTATGCCGGCAGTGTCCAGGATTTCATTTTGGAAGGTCTCCGATCCTGTTGTATAGATTTCCGGAGCAGGGCTAATTTCAAAGTATGTTTGCTCCTTTTCATCTACAGTTTTCACTTTTTCTTGGACATTTGTAATTTGGGATTTGATATCTTTCACTAATTCATCCCCTTTTTCGGCTACACCCATCACTTTAGCAATCTGCCCGATATCACCATATACATCATCGAAATTTGCCGCAGATTTAATGATGAATACAGGGATGCCGGCATCTTCAAGTGGTTTCAGTGCCGTTTCATCCCCAATGGAATAAGCGATGATGGCATCAGGTTTCAAGGCAATGATTTTTTCTGCATTGATGTTAACGGAGTCTGAAACATGTTCGATATCCTTCGCTTCCTCTGGATAATTATCAAAGTCGGTCACGCCAACGACTTTATCACCCTGTTCAAGGGCAAATAAGATTTCCGTATTGCTTGGCTGAAGTGAAACGACCTTTTCCGGGATTTTCTCGAATTTTATTTTTTTACCAGAATCATCCGTAACGGTATAGTCCTTGATATCTTCGACCTTTTTACTATCTTTATTATCCTTTGAGGATTGATCATCGTTCACTCCGCATCCGGTGAGGAAAAGCGTAAGCATCAGCATGGAAATCCAACTGAATCCTAGGGTTCTCTTCATTATTTATTCCTCCGTTTTCTTTTTCATTGGTTTGGTTGGGTATGATTTACTTATAAAAGGAATCTCCTCGATCCCCTGTTGCTTATTGACGTAGACTGCCATCACAAATAATACATTTGCAAGCAAGTGAGCGTAATCAAAAAGAATTCCTGGAATTTCCTTTTCTAGACTTACCTTGTGTAAAGCGCGCACGGACTTTTTGGCCTCACTGCGGCAAGTATGCAAAGTACATGCTGCGGTTGATCCTTGTGGAAGGACGAATGTTTCGATTCGATCCCTCACTTCAGCGACATATCGGTCGTAGATTGCACTTAAGCGGTCGAGATCATCGCCGGTAATGGCTAAAACCCCACGGACTGAGCCGTTTAAATGGTAAACCATGGGCAATAATTCCATTAAGTCATAGTATACATCGGGGACGTCCTCAGTAAGTGAGGCGGCCAAGCCGATCTGTGTCGTCAATGAGTCTGTGCGGATTTCAAAATCGACGGTCGATACTGACTCACGCATGTATGGGTAGCATAAAAAACGAAAGTCTTTCTTTGCCATAAATCTTCCTCCTTTTACGTATTGGGTGAATGACCTCCGTATTGCTTTTCCCAGCAAGACAAATAGCCGACCAAGAGTTTTGGTCGGCTTCGGGCATCTATATATCTGTAGTAGAAAAAGATGGGAGAGCCGTACAATCTCCTATCTTCCGAAGAGCATAATACGATGAAAAAAGGCAGGTCTCCTGGCTTGTGCGTCATTTTACTCTAAGAACCTTCCCATTTGGGTTAAATGGCCGGTAGTCGGCGAGCGATTACATCCTCAAATAGTGGTAAACATCTTATTTCATTAGCACTTACAGTTGCGGAAACAGCTTCGGTTTTAAACCGAATTCCCTATTAAGCTGACAATGCAGCACCATTTTCTGCAAGATTCATATTCACTTAGCAACAGTTTACCATACCTTTTTCAATAGACTGCATTAATATTTTTAGACAAATTCGTTTATGGTTTACCGAATATCTAGTAAACTTACAATGTAAGGTTTAATTGGTGCTTAATGTAAAATTTTGATATAGAAAAGGTATGAAATAATGGTGATACTGTGAATCCCGGGAGGTAGAGAATGAATTATAAGCAAGTCAATCAAAAACTGGAAATCGTTCTGGGGAATATCGAAAAGGTGATTATCGGAAAACGGGATATAGCAGAACTAAGTATCGTGGCACTCCTTTCCGGTGGACATGTTTTATTGGAGGATGTTCCGGGCGTGGGGAAGACAGTCATGGTAAGGGCACTGGCAAAATCTATAGGTGCAAGCTTTAAGAGAATTCAATTCACACCTGATTTACTTCCTTCTGATGTTACTGGTGTTTCGATCTTCAATCCTAAGGAACAAGAATTCATTTTTAGGCCAGGTCCGATAATGGGACATATTATTTTAGCCGATGAAATTAACCGGACCTCGCCGAAAACTCAGTCTGCATTACTTGAAGCCATGGAAGAGGCAAGCGTGACGATTGATGGTGTCACAAGGAGATTGGAGAAGCCGTTCTTCGTAATGGCGACACAAAATCCGATCGAATACGAGGGGACGTATCCGCTTCCGGAGGCTCAATTGGATAGATTCCTATTAAAAATGAAAATGGGCTATCCGGGTGTGGGAGAAGAGATAGAGGTTCTTAATAGAGCTCAATACACGGTACCGCTTGATGAGCTGGAAGCCGTCATCACCTTGGATGAATTGATAGAATTACAGGCTGAGGTAAAAGCTGTGATAGTGGATGACACAATAAAACGATATATTGTTGAATTGGCGAATCGAACACGTACGCATGAAGGGGTCTATTTAGGTGTAAGCCCGCGTGGATCGATAGCCTTGATGAAGGCAGCCCAGGCTTACGCGCTGGTCCAGGGCAGGGACTATGTTCTGCCGGACGATGTTCAATATTTGGTTCCATTCGTATTTTCCCACCGGCTTATTTTGAAACCTGAAGCGAAGTATGATGGCTTCGATGCTGGAATGGTGATACATGAAGTTGTGGCGACAACACAGGTACCTGTAAAGCGGGCTATGACCTAATGCGCAAATTCATCAACATTTTAAGGGGAAATATGAGTGTGGTCGGACTTGTATTACTCATGACCGTTTCCTTTTGCTATGCAATGTTTCAAGGTGGTTTTGTCAGTTGGTTCATTTTTTATTCATTTTTGCCGTTTTCTGTGTACGCTTTGATTCTGCTGTTTTATCCGCTGCATGATTTGATCGTTGAGAGAAAGGTCAATAAAAGGGAATGTCAGGCCGGCGAATCTGTTGAAATAGCATTGACGTTTATCCGTAAAAACCGGCTGCCCCTATTATTTATGGTGGTAGAGGAGGAATTCCCTCAGCGTCTGGAAGATAGGGGATTCCAAAGGAAAGTCATTATCTTTCCGGGATTCAGGCGTACCTTCAGCATGTCATATACCTTGGAAGACATGGAGCGTGGAGAGCATTCATTTCAATCGATCCGCTTTTGGGTTGGGGATTTTTTCGGGTTAGTCGAAAAGGAAGCGATATATAGTTCACCTCTGAAAATAACTGTTTTTCCTCGTTATCATGAGCTTGCCTACAGTGGTATTGATCGAGTGTTCAATCAGGGGGCAGTGGTTTCAACAAAGAAAACACAACGGGAACATTCAGTGGTATCCGGAGTAAGGGAATATCAGCCAGGCGATCAGTTGTCATGGATTAATTGGAAGGCGACGGCCAGAACGAGTGAAATCATGACGAAGGAATTCGAAGTGCAGAAAAACCGGGATGTATTCATCATGCTTGATGTAAAGCCGTCGGATTTATTCGAAGAATCCATTGTAATGGCGGCTTCCGTTGCTCACGCCATGTTAAAGAAAGGCATGGAAATTGGGTATGTGAGTATGGGGTCGAGGATGATCATACCGGCAGCAGCAGGCAATAACCAGAAACGAAAGATTTTTTACAGACTTGTTAAAGAAGAGCCGAGTGTTGTAAACGCATTAAATGAAAATGTCAGGAAGGGAATTCTTCCGGCAAACGCTGCTGTGATATTCATCGTTTCAGACTTAACTTTAGAAAAGGTGGACATATTGAGTGCTTTCCAGCCTAATCAGGGATTAATGTTATGTGTTAAGAAACAGGCAAATCTTACTGATGAGGAAAGGTTATCAAGTTCTACAGCTGTTTCGAGGGGGATGAAGGTTAGCTTTTTTGAACAGGGCCAACTAAAGTTTGATAGATCAGAGGTGATGGCAAAGTGAATGTCACTACCGAAAAGTTGGAAGGATACATGCATGTCTTGATGTATGTATTTGGTCTGTTGTTGATTACTGAATGGTTAAGGCCTGTCGATAAACTCACCGATACAGGTAATATCATCATTTTTATTTTATTTTTGCTCTTTTCCCTGCTGCTGCATTATTTCCGCCTACATTGGTCAATCCGAGTTATTCTCAATAGTGCTTATATAATGATTTCATTACAGTTCCTCCATTTAAACGACGCTTTATTTCAATTGTCATGGCTGAAAGGATTTCTAGCGGATTTTAAGGGCAATCTTGGTTTCATATATGATGGGAATTGGGAGTTGATCACAAATCCATTTCGAACGTTGTTATTTTTTGTCCTTCTTTGGCTTGTAACATACTTGATCCATTACTGGGTGATGGTGAGGCAAAGCATCTTTTTCTTTTTTATGTTAACGGTGATTTTTATATCTGTACTAGACACATTCACTCCTTATGCGGGGGATATGGCAATGATTAGAATAATCATCATCGGCTTCTTGATGCTAGGCCTGCTGTCCCTGCTGCGTCTGACGATACAGGAGAGGATCAAGTTTCAGATGGCTTCCATCAATAAGTGGATCTTGATGCTGACCGGCATGATATTGGTAAGTGTCCTTGTTGGTTTCGCTGCCCCGAAGCTCTCTCCGCAGTGGCCGGACCCGGTGCCTTATATTACTTCTTATTCTGATAAAGCGGGGAAAGAAGAAGGCGGTTCGAAGCGTAAAAGTGTGGGATATGATGAAGACGATTCGGCGCTTGGCGGTTCGATAGAGCCGGATAGTTCCATCGTTTTTTATAATAATGCTCCTGCAGGACATTACTGGAAAGTCGAGAACAAGGATATTTATACCGGTAAAGGGTGGGATTCCATACTGGAAACGGACTTTCACACTTTTTCCAACGGACAGGATATGGCATCTTTAGGTCTTCACGACGTTACTGAAGTGGTGAGGACAGAAGGAATGACGGCAAATGTGTCCATGATGGAATCATATTCCCATATCCTTCATCCGCAATCCGGGTATTTAAAAAAGATTGAGGCCAAAAACGGGAAGGATTTCAAATATTATCAGGGAATGGACAAAGTTATTTCCGAACAGGATAATGGCGAACGACTTTCCCTGAAAGAGTATGAGCTTAGCTATGATATGCAGAGTTTTGATATAGCTGAGTTAAGGAAGGTAACGGATCCCGACGGGTCGATGGATTTAATAATGGAAAAAAACACTCAGCTTCCAGAGGGTTTGCCAAACCGGATATATGAATTGGCATCCCGGCTTATAAGAAATGAAACGAATTGGTACGATAAAGCAAAAGCCATTGAGGATTATTTTGACGGACCTGAATTCATTTATTCTAAGGATGATGTTCCCTATCCGGAGAGCAATCAAGATTATGTCGATCAATTCTTATTCGAGACACAGATAGGGTATTGTGATAATTTTTCAAGTGCAATGGTCGTTTTACTAAGAGCCGCCAATATGCCTGCAAGGTGGGTAAAGGGTTATACGGAAGGGGAAAAATCAATCCTTGATGGCGAATCCGTTTATAAGGTGACCAATAATAATGCGCATTCCTGGGTCGAGGTTTATTTTGCAGGGATAGGCTGGGTTCCCTTCGAGCCGACAAAGGGTTTTGATGGGGAAGTTGAATTTTACGATTCGGAATGGAAACAGGAAGTGAAGAACACTGAAGAAACCCCAATTAATAAAGAGCAAACAAGGAAAGAGGCCAAGGAACGTCATGATACACCTGATAGGGAAACTCGATCCCCCTTGAAAACAGGGAACATGGAATGGTTCTTAAAATGGACTGCCATCACACTGTCAGGTGTAATGATACTTGCTTCTATTGGTTATTTCTTCAGAAGGAAGTGGATTCCCCATCTGCAGATTCTTCGTTATAGAAAGAAAACCGGTGCTCATTTCTCGACTGCCTATTTAATATTATTGAAACAGTTAAAACGAGCTGGTTTGGTTCGTCCGGAGGGGCAAACTTTAAGGGAGTACGCCGCCTATGTGGATGCAGTGTACGATACGGATGAGATGAGTGAATTAACGGCTAAATACGAGATAATGATATATCGTGGAGACGTGGAAGATGGCGAATGGAAACACTTTCAAAAGGGTTGGGAAAGTTTAATGAGAAAAACTAGCTCTTGACCAGGTTTTTATTATATTGATACAATAACAAAAACTAACTTAAACTAATATATCCTTCATATATCCTCGATAATATGGATCGAAAGTTTCTACCGAATCACCGTAAATGATTTGACTATGAAGGCGGATTTTAACAGGAAAGCTGAAAATCTGCCTTCGTCTATACTTTTTCTGTATTTTTGAGGGTGGATTTTTAGTTTTTCTTTTTTTATGATAATATTTTTTATAAGAAATTATCACTCGATTTTATGAGTGAATTACATTGATAGAGGTGACGTTTGTGCCGGGGAAAACAGAATTGCAAAAAAACCAGGAAATGATCGTAGTACTTGATTTCGGAAGCCAATATAATCAATTGATCACTCGTCGTATCCGCGAATTTGGTGTGTACAGTGAGCTTCATCCTCATACAATTACTGTAGAAGAAATCGAGAAAATGAACCCAACGGGAATTATTTTCTCAGGTGGTCCGAACAGTGTTTATGATGCAAATGCATTTGGTTGTGATGAACGCATATTCGAAATGGGCCTTCCGATTTTCGGTATTTGTTATGGAATGCAGCTTATGACTAAACATTTTGGCGGTAAGGTGGAGCCAGCGAAAAACCGTGAATACGGAAAAGCGACACTTTCCATTCAAAATGAGTCTAAGTTATTCAGCGACCTGCCGAAAGAACAAATCGTCTGGATGAGCCATGGTGATTTAGTGGTGGAAACGCCTGAAGGTTTCAAAGTTGATGGGACAAACCCGTCTTGCCCAATTTCGGCTATGAGTGACGAGTCACGTAAATTGTATGCCGTGCAATTCCATCCTGAAGTCCGTCATTCGGTTTACGGTAATGACATTTTGAAAAATTTCGTATTCGGCGTTTGTGGCTGTAAAGGTGACTGGTCAATGGAGAACTTCATTGAAATTGAGATGGAGAAAATCCGCCAAACGGTCGGAGATAAAAAAGTATTATGCGCATTGAGCGGCGGTGTGGATTCATCCGTGGTTGCTGTATTGATCCATAAAGCGATTGGCGATCAGCTGACATGTATTTTCGTTGATCATGGATTACTTCGTAAAGGGGAAGCTGAAGGTGTAATGGAAACATTCAGTGAAGGCTTCAATATGAATGTAATCAAGGTCGATGCAAAAGAACGTTTCCTATCGAAACTTGCTGGCGTTTCAGATCCGGAACAAAAACGGAAAATCATCGGTAACGAGTTCATCTACGTATTCGATGACGAAGCAACGAAGCTCGAAGGAATTGATTTCCTTGCACAGGGTACACTTTACACAGACATTATCGAAAGTGGTACGGCCACTGCACAAACAATTAAATCGCATCATAACGTTGGCGGTCTGCCGGAAGATATGCAATTTAAATTGATTGAGCCTTTGAACACTCTATTCAAGGATGAAGTGCGGGCACTTGGAAGTGAAATGGGCATTCCGGATGAAATCGTTTGGCGTCAACCATTCCCGGGTCCAGGTTTAGGTATTCGTGTATTAGGCGAAATTTCAGATGAAAAACTTGAAATCGTTCGTGAATCTGACCATATCTTACGTGAGGAAATTAAAAAGAATGGTTTGGAACGTGAAATTTGGCAGTACTTTACGGTGCTTCCTAACATTCGAAGCGTTGGGGTAATGGGCGACGCGCGTACGTATGATTATACAATCGGAATCCGTGCGGTTACATCCATTGACGGAATGACGTCCGATTGGGCAAGAATCCCATGGGATGTACTTGAAATCATCTCAACGAGAATCGTTAATGAAGTAAACCATGTAAACCGCGTGGTGTATGACATTACGTCTAAGCCGCCTGCAACAATCGAGTGGGAATAGAAGATTAAAATCATCCAATCAGTGAAGGAATTAACCTTCACTGATTTTTTTTGGTTAAAAATAATTTTTTGAATATGTAGATTACTTACATTTCCCGTATGTTGGCGAATATATAGCCATAATAAGTAAGAGATATATAGCGAAAAGCGAACATTTCCTAAAATTGCATAAAAAATATTCGTTTGGTATATTGACGATTATTTTAGTGATTGGTACACTATACCTATAATAATAAAAAACATAATTGTCGTATAATATTGGGGATATGGCCCAAAAGTTTCTACCAAGCTGCCGTGAACGGCTTGACTACGATGTGTATGGATTGGCGAGTATGGATAAACCGCCACTTCTTTACATGACTGCAGTCAAGCCCCGTTCAAAAGTGAATGGGGCATTTTCTGTTGGCTTATGATTTTATGATAGGGGAGACTCATAATGAAAAATTATTTTCGGTTTAACGAGCTGGGGACTAATTATCGCCGTGAAATACTTGGCGGACTAACTACATTCCTTTCAATGGCATATATCCTGGTTGTTAACCCTGTGATGCTGACTTTACAAAGTATCGAGGACTATCCGGATGAATTGAGAATGGACTACGGAGCGGTTTTTGCAGCTACCGCCTTAGCAGCCGCAATTGGCTCGATATTGATGGGACTTATAGCCAGGTATCCAATCTCGCTTGCCCCGGGCATGGGATTGAATGCTTTCTTTGCTTTTACAGTTGTACTTGGTTTTGGGATTCCTTGGCAGACGGCTTTATCAGGGGTATTGATTTCAGGTATAATCTTCGTTTTGCTTTCCCTATCGGGAATACGTGAGAAAATCATTAATGCAATTCCGGTCGAATTGAAATACGCAGTTGGAGCCGGTATCGGTTTGTTCATTACCTTTGTAGGGTTTCAGAATGCTGGAATCATAACGAATGATGACAGCGTTCTTGTCGGACTGGGCGACTTGACATCAGGAAATACTTTATTGGCTGTGTTCGGAATTGTCGTAACCGTCATTTTGATGACGAGAGGCGTCAAAAGCGGCGTGTTCATAGGTATGGTCATCACGGCCATTGCAGGAATGATCTTTGGACAAGTTCCGGTGCCGGAGAAAATAATCGGTGCCGTTCCTAGCATAGCGCCAACATTCGGGGTTGCGTTCGATGCCTTCGGAAATCCCGGTGATCTCTTCACTGGTCAAATGCTAATCGTGATATTGACCTTCTTGTTCGTAGCTTTCTTTGATACAGCCGGTACGTTAGTGGCCGTTGCGCAACAAGCTGGACTAATGAAGGATAATGTTCTTCCTAGAGTGGGAAAAGGATTACTTGCTGATTCATTATCCATCGTTTCAGGTGCAATTCTTGGTACATCCACCACGACATCATATGTAGAGTCTACATCAGGTGTTGCTGCTGGTGCTCGAAGCGGTTTCGCTGCTGTGGTGACAGGCTTACTGTTTGTCCTATCCCTTTTCTTCTTCCCGCTTCTTTCAGTTGTGACATCTGCGGTGACTGCGCCGGCATTGGTTATAGTCGGAGTATTAATGGCATCATCACTTAAAAATATTGACTGGCAAAAGTTCGAAATTGCGGTTCCGGCCTTCTTTACGGTCATCATGATGCCTATGACATATTCAATTGCGACAGGTATAGCTTGCGGATTCATATTCTATCCAATCACCATGTCGATGAAAGGTAGAGCTAAAGAGGTTCACCCGATCATGTGGGGTCTTGGAGTCGTCTTCCTGCTATATTTCATTTTCTTGAAGTAATAATGCAAGTAAGAAAGAAGAGTCCTGATTTCGGGGCTCTTCTTTCATGTTGTAAGAGAAAGCTCATATCGTGTATAGTAAAAGGACTAAGTACTAAGTACTTTATCCTGTATGGGGCATAGAGATGACTTTGAGAAAAAAAGAGGGAGAAAAATGAATGGTTTTATCGTTGAAAAGGTTTTGAACAATAACGTGGTGATTGCCACTCATCCGTCGTATGGAGAAGTCGTTTCTATTGGAAAGGGCTTAGGCTTCAACCGAAAGAAAGGCGAAGAGTTAAGTCCGAAACTTGCGGAAAAAACGTTTGTCCTGAAAAATGTTAAGGAACAGGAAAGTTACAAAAAACTTTTGCCGCAGATCGATCAAAATCTTCAAGCTGCCATTATAGAATCCATTCATCTCATTAACGACCGGGTAACTGGGAAACTCAATGAACATATACATGTCGGTTTAACTGATCATTTATTGTTCGCCCTTCAGCGAGTTTCGCAAGGAATGACTATCAAAAACCCATTCTTGAAAGAAACGATAACCCTTTATCCTTTTGAACATGATATTGCTGTTGATGTAATCGAATTAATCCAAGATAAGACAGGCATAGGCCTGCCCCAAGGGGAAATCGGTTTTATTACGCTTCATATTCATAGTGCAATATCAAATAAAGACTTATCGGAAGTCAATCAGCATTCGCAGTTAATCTATCATCTTATCCAAATCGTTGAGGAACAGCTCAACGTACAAATTAATAAGGATAGCATAGACTATTCACGTTTGGTCCGTCATTTAAGATTCATGATAGACAGGGTGTTGGCTGGGGAAAAAGTTGAGGAACCCGAAAAAATAGCAATGCTATTGAAAGAAGAATATCCTCTGTGTTACAATATCTCTTGGAAGCTAATAAAAATTATGCAGCAGAAATTAGGCAAACCGGTTTGTGATGCGGAAGCTGTCTATTTAACGATGCATATCCAACGATTACAAAAGAAAATAAAATAAAAGAACATTAACTTACGTGTTACTGATTCGATCAGGCATAAGTGAGGAGAATGATTGTTATGAAAGAGGGTATTATATACCTGAATTTTCATTTCAATCCTATCTTTGCTTATGCCTTTTTTGTATTTGAATTCTGATGCGTGGGAAGATGAATACCATCGTTTAATGTAACCGTTTTATTAGCGTGGAAAAAGCAGTAAAGAGGAGGAAAGCCTATGTTTAAGAAGTTGTTTGGTGTTTTGCAAAAAATCGGAAAAGCTTTGATGCTTCCTGTAGCTATTTTACCGGCGGCCGGAATTTTGCTTGCATTTGGTAATGCATTGCAAAACGAAACTTTGTTGGATATCGCCCCGTTTCTTGCGAGTGGCGGAGTGGAAATGGTTGCATCGGTAATGGAGAATGCCGGAAATATTATTTTTGGGAATCTTCCCTTGTTGTTTGCTGTTGGGGTCGCGATTGGGTTAGCTGGCGGAGAGGGTGTTGCCGGCCTGGCTGCGATTATCGGGTTCTTGATTATGAATGTAACGATGGGAACCGTTCTTGGGATTGACGCTGCCGACATTGAGAACAATGGTGCGGTGTATAGCAATGTTCTAGGAATTCCGACGTTAGGGACGGGTGTGTTCGGCGGTATTATTGTCGGTGTCATGGCTGCTGTTATGTATAATAAATTTTATGAAATTGAACTGCCTTCATATTTAGGGTTCTTTGCAGGTAAACGTTTTGTACCAATTGTAACGGCCGCAAGCGCAGTTATTCTTGGGTTGTTGATGATTTTGGTTTGGCCGACGATTCAATCGGGGTTAAATTCATTTTCCGAAAATATGTTGGGTGCTAACCTGACTCTGGGAGCTTTCGTGTTTGGGGTTGTAGAACGTGCGTTGATTCCCTTTGGATTGCATCATATTTTCTATTCGCCATTCTGGTTCGAATTTGGCAGCTACATCCCTCAAGGTGGGGGGACGCCAGTCAGAGGAGACCAAGCCATCTTCATGGCACAAATTAAAGATGGTGTACAGAATTTAACGGCAGGTACCTTCATGACTGGTAAGTATCCATTCATGATGTTCGGGTTACCAGCTGCGGCTTTGGCCATTTATCATGAAGCAAGACCGGAAAGAAAGAAAATAGTCGGGGGCTTGATGGCTTCTGCGGCACTTACATCTTTCTTGACGGGGATTACTGAGCCACTTGAATTTGCATTCTTATTTGTTGCACCGGTACTTTTCGGGATTCACTGTTTGTTTGCGGGTCTATCATTCATGACCATGCATTTACTGGACGTAAAAATCGGGATGACGTTTTCAGGTGGGTTGATCGATTACGTACTGTTCGGTTTAATTAATCCGCAAACCAATGCATGGATCGTTATTCCGGTTGGTTTGGTCTTTGCGGTTATCTATTACTTTGGATTCCGATTTGCGATAAGGACGTTTAACCTTAAAACTCCTGGCCGTGAAGTGGAAGAGGATGAGGAAGCTGAAGGATCTGCAAGTACAGCTGGAAGTCTTCCTGGAGATATCTTGGATGCTATGGGCGGAAAAGAAAATATTTCTCACTTGGATGCATGCATTACCCGTCTTCGTGTATCAGTCAATGACATCGGTAACGTTGATAAAAATAGGTTGAAGAAACTTGGTGCCGCTGGAGTTCTGGAGGTGGGCAATAACATCCAGGCAATCTTCGGACCGCGTTCAGAAACTATCAAGGGACAAATGAAAGATATCATCGATGGAAAAAGGCCTCGTAAAGTTGAAGCATCTCCTGAAGTAGGCGTGGAAAAGCAAATTGAGGATGTCGTCCCGAAACCTTTACGGACGGATGAAGTTTCCGAGCGTTTTGTTTCTCCTATTAAAGGGGAATTAAAACCGATCACAGAAGTGCCTGATGCAGTTTTTGCTGAAAAAATGATGGGTGATGGGTTTGCAATTGTACCTGAGGAGGGAGTGGTTGTTTCTCCTGTAGACGGTACTATCGTTAACCTATTCCCTACTAAACATGCAATAGGTATCGTTTCCGAAGCTGGACGTGAAATCTTGATACATGTCGGGATCGATACAGTTAAGTTAGAAGGCAAAGGTTTCGAAGCGCTTGTTGCTCAAGGAGATAAAGTGACAAGTGGACAGCCGCTGCTTAAAGTTGATATAGAGTATGTCAAAAACAATGCCAGCTCTATCATTACGCCAATCGTCTTTACTAACCTTTCCGAAGGTGAAACTGTGAAGATTGAAAAGGCGGGAAATGTAAATAGGGAAGAAGCGGACGTAATTTCCATCATTAAATAATCATTAATAAAAGGAGGGCAGCTATAATCAGCTGCCCTCCTTTTTTGATAATTCATTAGCAGAGTCCGGCTTTTATAGAAAGAAAGTGGTTCATGAAAAAAATGAACGGAATTTTAAAAGATTAAATTGACTTATCTATTTGCGAGTGCTAATATATTAAATACACCACTTGAGACAAAAAGGATAAACAAGTAAATGATAACTTGTTGTTGACTTTATGTTTGAAAGGTGTTATAATTAAAAAAGTCGCTAAAGAAGCGATGGGAAATATTGCTCTTTGAAAACTGAACAAAACAAAGCGCCAACGTTAAATTTTAAGTGAGCACACACTATCAAAAAAGCAAATGAGCAAGTCAAACATTTCTTCGGAGAGTTTGATCCTGGCTCAGGACGAACGCTGGCGGCGTGCCTAATACATGCAAGTCGAGCGAATCGACGGGAGCTTGCTCCCTGAGATTAGCGGCGGACGGGTGAGTAACACGTGGGCAACCTGCCTATAAGACTGGGATAACTTCGGGAAACCGGAGCTAATACCGGATGCGTTCTTTTCTCGCATGAGAGAAGATGGAAAGACGGTTTACGCTGTCACTTATAGATGGGCCCGCGGCGCATTAGCTAGTTGGTGAGGTAATGGCTCACCAAGGCGACGATGCGTAGCCGACCTGAGAGGGTGATCGGCCACACTGGGACTGAGACACGGCCCAGACTCCTACGGGAGGCAGCAGTAGGGAATCTTCCGCAATGGACGAAAGTCTGACGGAGCAACGCCGCGTGAACGAAGAAGGCCTTCGGGTCGTAAAGTTCTGTTGTTAGGGAAGAACAAGTACCAGAGTAACTGCTGGTACCTTGACGGTACCTAACCAGAAAGCCACGGCTAACTACGTGCCAGCAGCCGCGGTAATACGTAGGTGGCAAGCGTTGTCCGGAATTATTGGGCGTAAAGCGCGCGCAGGTGGTTCCTTAAGTCTGATGTGAAAGCCCACGGCTCAACCGTGGAGGGTCATTGGAAACTGGGGGACTTGAGTGCAGAAGAGGAAAGTGGAATTCCAAGTGTAGCGGTGAAATGCGTAGAGATTTGGAGGAACACCAGTGGCGAAGGCGACTTTCTGGTCTGTAACTGACACTGAGGCGCGAAAGCGTGGGGAGCAAACAGGATTAGATACCCTGGTAGTCCACGCCGTAAACGATGAGTGCTAAGTGTTAGAGGGTTTCCGCCCTTTAGTGCTGCAGCTAACGCATTAAGCACTCCGCCTGGGGAGTACGGCCGCAAGGCTGAAACTCAAAGGAATTGACGGGGGCCCGCACAAGCGGTGGAGCATGTGGTTTAATTCGAAGCAACGCGAAGAACCTTACCAGGTCTTGACATCCTCTGACAACCCTAGAGATAGGGCTTTCCCCTTCGGGGGACAGAGTGACAGGTGGTGCATGGTTGTCGTCAGCTCGTGTCGTGAGATGTTGGGTTAAGTCCCGCAACGAGCGCAACCCTTGATCTTAGTTGCCAGCATTCAGTTGGGCACTCTAAGGTGACTGCCGGTGACAAACCGGAGGAAGGTGGGGATGACGTCAAATCATCATGCCCCTTATGACCTGGGCTACACACGTGCTACAATGGATGGTACAAAGGGCTGCAAACCTGCGAAGGTAAGCGAATCCCATAAAGCCATTCTCAGTTCGGATTGCAGGCTGCAACTCGCCTGCATGAAGCCGGAATCGCTAGTAATCGCGGATCAGCATGCCGCGGTGAATACGTTCCCGGGCCTTGTACACACCGCCCGTCACACCACGAGAGTTTGTAACACCCGAAGTCGGTGAGGTAACCTTCATGGAGCCAGCCGCCTAAGGTGGGACAGATGATTGGGGTGAAGTCGTAACAAGGTAGCCGTATCGGAAGGTGCGGCTGGATCACCTCCTTTCTAAGGATAATTACGAGAGCGCTTTTGTTTTGTTCAGTTTTGAATGAGTAATTCATTCAAATAGGAAAGACAAGCATCACGATGTGATGACATTCTTTCTGCATTGTTCCTTGAAAACTAGATAATAGATAGAAGGCAATTAATTTTTTTCAAAGCATCTGTAAGATCTTTTTTAACGGTTAAGTTAGAAAGGGCGCACGGTGGATGCCTTGGCACTAGGAGCCGATGAAGGACGGGACTAACACCGATATGCTTCGGGGAGCTGTAAGTAAGCTTTGATCCGGAGATTTCCGAATGGGGAAACCCACTGTTCGTAATGGAACAGTATCTTTACCTGAATACATAGGGTACTGAAGGCAGACCCGGGGAACTGAAACATCTAAGTACCCGGAGGAAGAGAAAGCAAACGCGATTTCCTGAGTAGCGGCGAGCGAAACGGAATTAGCCCAAACCAAGAGGCTTGCCTCTTGGGGTTGTAGGACACTCAACATGGAGTTACAAAGGAACGGGGTAAATGAAGCGACCTGGAAAGGTCCGTCGAAGAAGGTAAAAACCCTGTAGTTGAAACTTCGTTCCCTCCTGAGTGGATCCTGAGTACGGCGGGACACGAGAAATCCCGTCGGAAGCAGGGAGGACCATCTCCCAAGGCTAAATACTCCCTAGTGACCGATAGTGAACCAGTACCGTGAGGGAAAGGTGAAAAGCACCCCGGAAGGGGAGTGAAATAGATCCTGAAACCGTGTGCCTACAAGTAGTCAAAGCCCGTTAATGGGTAATGGCGTGCCTTTTGTAGAATGAACCGGCGAGTTACGATTTCATGCGAGGTTAAGTTGATGAGACGGAGCCGCAGCGAAAGCGAGTCTGAATAGGGCGAATGAGTATGAGGTCGTAGACCCGAAACCAGGTGATCTACCCATGTCCAGGGTGAAGTTCAGGTAACACTGAATGGAGGCCCGAACCCACGCACGTTGAAAAGTGCGGGGATGAGGTGTGGGTAGCGGAGAAATTCCAATCGAACCTGGAGATAGCTGGTTCTCTCCGAAATAGCTTTAGGGCTAGCCTCAAGATGAGAGTATTGGAGGTAGAGCACTGATTGGACTAGGGGCCCCAACGGGTTACCGAATTCAGTCAAACTCCGAATGCCAAATACTTATTCTTGGGAGTCAGACTGCGAGTGATAAGATCCGTAGTCGAAAGGGAAACAGCCCAGACCACCAGCTAAGGTCCCAAAGTATACGTTAAGTGGAAAAGGATGTGGAGTTGCTTAGACAACCAGGATGTTGGCTTAGAAGCAGCCACCATTTAAAGAGTGCGTAATAGCTCACTGGTCGAGTGACTCCGCGCCGAAAATGTACCGGGGCTAAACGTATCACCGAAGCTGTGGATTGACACCATTGGGTGTCAGTGGTAGGAGAGCGTTCTAAGGGCGTTGAAGTCAGACCGGAAGGACTGGTGGAGCGCTTAGAAGTGAGAATGCCGGTATGAGTAGCGAAAGAAGGGTGAGAATCCCTTCCACCGAATGCCTAAGGTTTCCTGAGGAAGGCTCGTCCGCTCAGGGTTAGTCGGGACCTAAGCCGAGGCCGAAAGGCGTAGGCGATGGACAACAGGTTGATATTCCTGTACCACCTATACATCGTTTGAACGATGGGGGGACGCAGAAGGATAGGGTAAGCGCGCTGTTGGATATGCGCGTCCAAGCAGTTAGGCCGGAAACGAGGCAAATCCCGTTTCCATTAAGGCGGAGCTGTGATGGCGAGGGAAATATAGTACCGAAGTTCCTGATTCCACGCTGCCAAGAAAAGCCTCTAGTGAGATGTAAGGTGCCCGTACCGCAAACCGACACAGGTAGGCGAGGAGAGAATCCTAAGGTGTGCGAGAGAACTCTCGTTAAGGAACTCGGCAAAATGACCCCGTAACTTCGGGAGAAGGGGTGCTTTTTAGGGTGAATAGCCCAGAAAAGCCGCAGTGAATAGGCCCAGGCGACTGTTTAGCAAAAACACAGGTCTCTGCGAAGCCGCAAGGCGAAGTATAGGGGCTGACACCTGCCCGGTGCTGGAAGGTTAAGGGGAGAGGTTAGCGCAAGCGAAGCTTTGAACCGAAGCCCCAGTAAACGGCGGCCGTAACTATAACGGTCCTAAGGTAGCGAAATTCCTTGTCGGGTAAGTTCCGACCCGCACGAAAGGTGTAACGATCTGGGCACTGTCTCAACGAGAGACTCGGTGAAATTATAGTACCTGTGAAGATGCAGGTTACCCGCGACAGGACGGAAAGACCCCGTGGAGCTTTACTGCAGCCTGATATTGAATTTTGGTACAGCTTGTACAGGATAGGTAGGAGCCTGAGAAGCCGGAGCGCTAGCTTCGGTGGAGGCGTTGGTGGGATACTACCCTGGCTGTATTGAAATTCTAACCCGCGCCCCTTATCGGGGTGGGAGACAGTGTCAGGTGGGCAGTTTGACTGGGGCGGTCGCCTCCTAAAGAGTAACGGAGGCGCCCAAAGGTTCCCTCAGAATGGTTGGAAATCATTCGTAGAGTGTAAAGGCACAAGGGAGCTTGACTGCGAGACCTACAAGTCGAGCAGGGACGAAAGTCGGGCTTAGTGATCCGGTGGTTCCGCATGGAAGGGCCATCGCTCAACGGATAAAAGCTACCCCGGGGATAACAGGCTTATCTCCCCAAGAGTCCACATCGACGGGGAGGTTTGGCACCTCGATGTCGGCTCATCGCATCCTGGGGCTGTAGTCGGTCCCAAGGGTTGGGCTGTTCGCCCATTAAAGCGGTACGCGAGCTGGGTTCAGAACGTCGTGAGACAGTTCGGTCCCTATCCGTCGCGGGCGCAGGAAATTTGAGAGGAGCTGTCCTTAGTACGAGAGGACCGGGATGGACGCACCGCTGGTGTACCAGTTGTCTTGCCAAAGGCATAGCTGGGTAGCTACGTGCGGACGGGATAAGTGCTGAAAGCATCTAAGCATGAAGCCCCCCTCAAGATGAGATTTCCCATGGCGCAAGCTAGTAAGATCCCTGAAAGATGATCAGGTTGATAGGTCAGAGGTGGAAGCGTGGCGACATGTGGAGCTGACTGATACTAATAGATCGAGGACTTAACCAACGCTTTAAAAAAATGAAATACCTTCTTATTATCTAGTTTTGAAGGAACAACGTTCCTTACATGTTTGGTGGCGATAGCGAAGAGGTCACACCCGTTCCCATTCCGAACACGGCAGTTAAGCTCTTCAGCGCCGATGGTAGTTGGGGGTTTCCCCCTGTGAGAGTAGGACGCCGCCAAGCCATTTAAAAAGATCAGCCATCCGGCTGGTCTTTTTTGTTTCATAAGGTCGTGAAAAAAGATGAAAACCTTCAGCTCTGTCCCACTAATGTGTGTATTTTCCTTAAGCAAAACGGACCCTTGAAGCCATTCTTGATCTCACTTTGAGAGAGGGAAATATTTATTGTGAAATGTGTTGACTTTATGGCAGGAAAAGATTAATATAAATAAGCACCAACTAAGAGAAACGAAAAACTTCATCACTTTCGGCAGATTGCTGAAAGAAATAACTATTGACTTCTTACTATGAAAATGATAAGATGAAATGGTCGCTGAAAAACACAGCGATTTAAAATAAGTTAAAAACTTCGCAGAAGTTGACAACTAATCAATAAGGTGTTATGATGAATAAACAGCCGTTCGAAAGAACGATTGTGAAATTGCTCTTTGAAAACTGAACAAAACAAAGCGCCAACGTTAAATTTTAAGTGAGCACACACTATCAAAAAAGCAAATGAGCAAGTCAAACATTTCTTCGGAGAGTTTGATCCTGGCTCAGGACGAACGCTGGCGGCGTGCCTAATACATGCAAGTCGAGCGAATCGAAGGGAGCTTGCTCCCTGAGGTTAGCGGCGGACGGGTGAGTAACACGTGGGCAACCTGCCTATAAGACTGGGATAACTTCGGGAAACCGGAGCTAATACCGGATACGTTCTTTTCTCGCATGAGAGAAGATGGAAAGACGGTTTACGCTGTCACTTATAGATGGGCCCGCGGCGCATTAGCTAGTTGGTGAGGCAATGGCTCACCAAGGCGACGATGCGTAGCCGACCTGAGAGGGTGATCGGCCACACTGGGACTGAGACACGGCCCAGACTCCTACGGGAGGCAGCAGTAGGGAATCTTCCGCAATGGACGAAAGTCTGACGGAGCAACGCCGCGTGAACGAAGAAGGCCTTCGGGTCGTAAAGTTCTGTTGTTAGGGAAGAACAAGTACCAGAGTAACTGCTGGTACCTTGACGGTACCTAACCAGAAAGCCACGGCTAACTACGTGCCAGCAGCCGCGGTAATACGTAGGTGGCAAGCGTTGTCCGGAATTATTGGGCGTAAAGCGCGCGCAGGTGGTTCCTTAAGTCTGATGTGAAAGCCCACGGCTCAACCGTGGAGGGTCATTGGAAACTGGGGGACTTGAGTGCAGAAGAGGAAAGTGGAATTCCAAGTGTAGCGGTGAAATGCGTAGAGATTTGGAGGAACACCAGTGGCGAAGGCGACTTTCTGGTCTGTAACTGACACTGAGGCGCGAAAGCGTGGGGAGCAAACAGGATTAGATACCCTGGTAGTCCACGCCGTAAACGATGAGTGCTAAGTGTTAGAGGGTTTCCGCCCTTTAGTGCTGCAGCTAACGCATTAAGCACTCCGCCTGGGGAGTACGGCCGCAAGGCTGAAACTCAAAGGAATTGACGGGGGCCCGCACAAGCGGTGGAGCATGTGGTTTAATTCGAAGCAACGCGAAGAACCTTACCAGGTCTTGACATCCTCTGACAACCCTAGAGATAGGGCTTTCCCCTTCGGGGGACAGAGTGACAGGTGGTGCATGGTTGTCGTCAGCTCGTGTCGTGAGATGTTGGGTTAAGTCCCGCAACGAGCGCAACCCTTGATCTTAGTTGCCAGCATTCAGTTGGGCACTCTAAGGTGACTGCCGGTGACAAACCGGAGGAAGGTGGGGATGACGTCAAATCATCATGCCCCTTATGACCTGGGCTACACACGTGCTACAATGGATGGTACAAAGGGCTGCAAACCTGCGAAGGTAAGCGAATCCCATAAAGCCATTCTCAGTTCGGATTGCAGGCTGCAACTCGCCTGCATGAAGCCGGAATCGCTAGTAATCGCGGATCAGCATGCCGCGGTGAATACGTTCCCGGGCCTTGTACACACCGCCCGTCACACCACGAGAGTTTGTAACACCCGAAGTCGGTGAGGTAACCTTCATGGAGCCAGCTGCCTAAGGTGGGACAGATGATTGGGGTGAAGTCGTAACAAGGTAGCCGTATCGGAAGGTGCGGCTGGATCACCTCCTTTCTAAGGATAATTACGAGAGCGCTTTTGTTTTGTTCAGTTTTGAATGAGTAATTCATTCAAATAGGAAAGACAAGCATCACGATGTGATGACATTCTTTCTGCATTGTTCCTTGAAAACTAGATAATAGATAGAAGGCAATTAATTTTTTTCAAAGCATCTGTAAGATCTTTTTTAACGGTTAAGTTAGAAAGGGCGCACGGTGGATGCCTTGGCACTAGGAGCCGATGAAGGACGGGACTAACACCGATATGCTTCGGGGAGCTGTAAGTAAGCTTTGATCCGGAGATTTCCGAATGGGGAAACCCACTGTTCGTAATGGAACAGTATCTTTACCTGAATACATAGGGTATTGAAGGCAGACCCGGGGAACTGAAACATCTAAGTACCCGGAGGAAGAGAAAGCAAACGCGATTTCCTGAGTAGCGGCGAGCGAAACGGAATTAGCCCAAACCAAGAGGCTTGCCTCTTGGGGTTGTAGGACACTCAACATGGAGTTACAAAGGAACGGGGTAAATGAAGCGACCTGGAAAGGTCCGTCGAAGAAGGTAAAAACCCTGTAGTTGAAACTTCGTTCCCTCCTGAGTGGATCCTGAGTACGGCGGGACACGAGAAATCCCGTCGGAAGCAGGGAGGACCATCTCCCAAGGCTAAATACTCCCTAGTGACCGATAGTGAACCAGTACCGTGAGGGAAAGGTGAAAAGCACCCCGGAAGGGGAGTGAAATAGATCCTGAAACCGTGTGCCTACAAGTAGTCAAAGCCCGTTAATGGGTAATGGCGTGCCTTTTGTAGAATGAACCGGCGAGTTACGATTTCATGCGAGGTTAAGTTGATGAGACGGAGCCGCAGCGAAAGCGAGTCTGAATAGGGCGAATGAGTATGAGGTCGTAGACCCGAAACCAGGTGATCTACCCATGTCCAGGGTGAAGTTCAGGTAACACTGAATGGAGGCCCGAACCCACGCACGTTGAAAAGTGCGGGGATGAGGTGTGGGTAGCGGAGAAATTCCAATCGAACCTGGAGATAGCTGGTTCTCTCCGAAATAGCTTTAGGGCTAGCCTCAAGATGAGAGTATTGGAGGTAGAGCACTGATTGGACTAGGGGCCCCCAACGGGTTACCGAATTCAGTCAAACTCCGAATGCCAAATACTTATTCTTGGGAGTCAGACTGCGAGTGATAAGATCCGTAGTCGAAAGGGAAACAGCCCAGACCACCAGCTAAGGTCCCAAAGTATACGTTAAGTGGAAAAGGATGTGGAGTTGCTTAGACAACCAGGATGTTGGCTTAGAAGCAGCCACCATTTAAAGAGTGCGTAATAGCTCACTGGTCGAGTGACTCCGCGCCGAAAATGTACCGGGGCTAAACGTATCACCGAAGCTGTGGATTGACACCATTGGGTGTCAGTGGTAGGAGAGCGTTCTAAGGGCGTTGAAGTCAGACCGGAAGGACTGGTGGAGCGCTTAGAAGTGAGAATGCCGGTATGAGTAGCGAAAGAAGGGTGAGAATCCCTTCCACCGAATGCCTAAGGTTTCCTGAGGAAGGCTCGTCCGCTCAGGGTTAGTCGGGACCTAAGCCGAGGCCGAAAGGCGTAGGCGATGGACAACAGGTTGATATTCCTGTACCACCTATACATCGTTTGAACGATGGGGGGACGCAGAAGGATAGGGTAAGCGCGCTGTTGGATATGCGCGTCCAAGCAGTTAGGCCGGAAACGAGGCAAATCCCGTTTCCATTAAGGCGGAGCTGTGATGGCGAGGGAAATATAGTACCGAAGTTCCTGATTCCACGCTGCCAAGAAAAGCCTCTAGTGAGATGTAAGGTGCCCGTACCGCAAACCGACACAGGTAGGCGAGGAGAGAATCCTAAGGTGTGCGAGAGAACTCTCGTTAAGGAACTCGGCAAAATGACCCCGTAACTTCGGGAGAAGGGGTGCTTTTTAGGGTGAATAGCCCAGAAAAGCCGCAGTGAATAGGCCCAGGCGACTGTTTAGCAAAAACACAGGTCTCTGCGAAGCCGCAAGGCGAAGTATAGGGGCTGACACCTGCCCGGTGCTGGAAGGTTAAGGGGAGAGGTTAGCGCAAGCGAAGCTTTGAACCGAAGCCCCAGTAAACGGCGGCCGTAACTATAACGGTCCTAAGGTAGCGAAATTCCTTGTCGGGTAAGTTCCGACCCGCACGAAAGGTGTAACGATCTGGGCACTGTCTCAACGAGAGACTCGGTGAAATTATAGTACCTGTGAAGATGCAGGTTACCCGCGACAGGACGGAAAGACCCCGTGGAGCTTTACTGCAGCCTGATATTGAATTTTGGTACAGCTTGTACAGGATAGGTAGGAGCCTGAGAAGCCGGAGCGCTAGCTTCGGTGGAGGCGTTGGTGGGATACTACCCTGGCTGTATTGAAATTCTAACCCGCGCCCCTTATCGGGGTGGGAGACAGTGTCAGGTGGGCAGTTTGACTGGGGCGGTCGCCTCCTAAAGAGTAACGGAGGCGCCCAAAGGTTCCCTCAGAATGGTTGGAAATCATTCGTAGAGTGTAAAGGCACAAGGGAGCTTGACTGCGAGACCTACAAGTCGAGCAGGGACGAAAGTCGGGCTTAGTGATCCGGTGGTTCCGCATGGAAGGGCCATCGCTCAACGGATAAAAGCTACCCCGGGGATAACAGGCTTATCTCCCCCAAGAGTCCACATCGACGGGGAGGTTTGGCACCTCGATGTCGGCTCATCGCATCCTGGGGCTGTAGTCGGTCCCAAGGGTTGGGCTGTTCGCCCATTAAAGCGGTACGCGAGCTGGGTTCAGAACGTCGTGAGACAGTTCGGTCCCTATCCGTCGCGGGCGCAGGAAATTTGAGAGGAGCTGTCCTTAGTACGAGAGGACCGGGATGGACGCACCGCTGGTGTACCAGTTGTCTTGCCAAAGGCATAGCTGGGTAGCTACGTGCGGACGGGATAAGTGCTGAAAGCATCTAAGCATGAAGCCCCCCTCAAGATGAGATTTCCCATGGCGCAAGCTAGTAAGATCCCTGAAAGATGATCAGGTTGATAGGTCAGAGGTGGAAGCGTGGCGACATGTGGAGCTGACTGATACTAATAGATCGAGGACTTAACCAACGCTTTAAAAAAATGAAATACCTTCTTATTATCTAGTTTTGAAGGAACAACGTTCCTTACATGTTTGGTGGCGATAGCGAAGAGGTCACACCCGTTCCCATTCCGAACACGGCAGTTAAGCTCTTCAGCGCCGATGGTAGTTGGGGGTTTCCCCCTGTGAGAGTAGGACGCCGCCAAGCCATTTATAAGATCAGCCATCCGGCTGGTCTTTTTTTGTTATAAAACCAATTATGAGGCCCCATTATTTCTCCATATACAGAAGTTGTTAGATCATCCTTGATAGAGGATGAAATCGAAAGGCGGTTCTCATTTTATATTTAGAATCGTTTTGACCCATCCTCAACTTAGGATATAAAGCGAGATGTTCTTCCAACCTTACTTAGATACGAGTTATTCAAATCGATTGCAAATACCTGGACAATTGGATTTAAATAAGCAGCATTGCATATATTTTAGCTAAAAAGAAATTTATTCAGAAACAGGTAACTTATTCAGAAACAGGTAAATAAAAAAGTGGTGAATATCGAAAAAGAAGGGAGCCTTCATAAATAATAAAATAATTTGCGCCACTGTAAATAAAAGTGTTCTTCATCTTGTATGAACACTAACAAATCAAAGGTATGGCTGAACTTTTAAAGTGAATAGGTTCCAAAATGAGAACCTTTGGAATTTAAAAATAATGAGTATGAGGGATGGCTTCATGAGTTTGACACAATTAAATTAGCGCAGTATAATAGTTTGGTAGAACGATATACTAAAGAAAGTTAACTAAAAACTTTAGCGTAAGAGTTTATTCAATACCTTTTGAATTTAGAAACTAATCGTTAAGCATTAGTATAACGATATACCAATTTTATTGGTAGAACGATGTACTAATATAACCAAGGTTAGTAGAACGATATACTAGTTTGCGAAAAGTTAGTAGAACGATATACTAACTTAACTTAATGAAGTTTATTGTTTTTAATTAGTTCGTAACTTGTTTCTTAAATTTATGGTATGGGGCAAGGGGGAAACTTCTAAAAGGCTTAAGAGTCAAATTGCATTTCGATAACTTTTTTAATAGGGGTGTGTTTCATGAAAAATCCATTTATAAAAATGGCAACAGGTTTATATATTAGCTATTTTATTTTAGGCATGATCAATATTATCATTGGGTCAAATATGGAGAATTTATCCGAACAAATAAATACAAGTGCCTCAGGGATAAGTTACTTGGTCTCTGCAATAGGAATCGGTAAGTTAGTTTCATTGTTTTTCGCCGGTAGACTGTCGGATAAGTTAGGAAGGAAGCCGTTTGTCGTTTCAGCATCTTTTATCTACCTGATCTTCCTCATAGGTATACCATTGGCTCCTAACTACACATTGGCATTTATATTTGCTGTGTGTGCTGGTGTTGCAAACTCATTTTTGGATGCTGGTACGTATCCAGCACTTATCGAGGCTTTTCAAAAGAAAGCGGGTTCCGCTACTGTATTAATAAAAGCATTCGTTTCAGTCGGGGCCGCACTTCTACCATTTATCATGGCGTTCTTTATGGCTAGAGATATGTTTTACGGATATACATTCTTCTTAATGGCTGCTGTTTATCTTGTTAATGGGCTTTTCCTCCTTAAGGTTTCATTCCCGGATCATAAAGCTCAACGCCAGAATCAAGATGATGAACAAGCTGTACCGGTTCAACACCAATTCCTCTCAAAACCGAAGTTTGCCCAGGAGGGGGTTGCCGTCATACTATTAGGCTTCACATCAACTGCTTTATTCATGCTGGTTCAAGTCTGGCTCCCGAACTTTGGACAAGATGTGTTGGGGCTAACCCAGGCTAAGGCTGTTCAATTGCTTAGTTACTATAGCATTGGCTCCCTTGTTTCTGTCATATTACTAGCGGTTCTATTGAATAAAGTAATTAAGCCCATTACCGTCATGATTATTTATCCGATCATTGCAGCATTATCTTTATTGTCACTCCTATACATCCAACAACCATTTATAACTGTTTTGAGCACTTTCTTCATTGGGCTTTCAACTGCAGGGGTATTCCAATTGGCCATGACAATAATAACAGAGTTCTTCCCTGCCAATAAAGGGACGATTACTTCATATGTAAACATTGCAGCCAGTTCAGCCTTTATTATCATACCTTTCGTTACAGGCATCATTTCTAAGAGTGCTGGTTTATCTGCGGTCTTCTTGTTTGATGTGGCAATTGCGTTAGTTAGTATTTTATTGGCCGTATTCGTTGCCTATCGATACAAAAAGGTAATTAAGGTTTCCAATTATACGGTTTAGCCGAAAATCAGCGGGGCATGAATCTCCACTGAAGATAATGATAAAAGGGGGAAACATCCATGAAAACAATCACGATCAAAGACGTAACGATCGGAGAAGGGGTACCAAAGATCATCGTTCCACTGATGGGAACAACTGAAGAAGAACTGCTTAAAGAAGTTGAAACGGTAAATGCACTACAGCCGGATATCATCGAATGGCGAGTAGATGTCTATGAACAAGTTGAAAGCTTAGAAGCCGTTTCGGATATGATTTCTAAACTTAGGAGTGCTGTACCCAATACTTTGCTGCTTTTCACTTTTAGAAGCCATAAGGAAGGCGGGAATAAGGAAATCAGCGATGAATATTATTTCAAACTTCTTCATGCAGCAATTGGCACGAAGAAGATTGATCTTGTCGATGTGGAGTTATTTTTTGAAGAATCATCAGTGAAGGAGACTGTAAAGGTAGCTGAGGATAATGGCGTATACGTAGTAATGTGTAACCATGATTTCGATAAGACACCAGCAAAAGAAGAAATCATTTACCGATTGCGTAAAATGCAGGAATTTGGAGCCCATATTCCAAAAATCGCTGTAATGCCCCAGACGGTTGGTGACTTACTCGTTTTATTAGATGCAACTTACACGATGAAAACAAAGTATGCCGATCGTCCATTCATTACGATGTCAATGTCGGGCACAGGCCTGGTCAGTCGATTATCAGGTACGGTGTTTGGTTCTGCTTGTACATTCGGTGCCGGAAAAGAAGCATCTGCCCCAGGACAAATTCCTGTTGCTCAATTAAAAGCTGTATTGGAGATTATTGATCAAAACATTTAACTCATAATTCCTTTCAAGAAGGAACTTATATAAGATTTTAAAAAACAGGGGGAATAGAACATGGAAAATCTAGGACGAATTAATGGAAAAACGGAATTAGTAGGATTGCTGGCAACACCTATCGGACATTCTTTATCACCTGCCATGCATAATTTGGCTTTCGATAAATTAGGCTTGAATTGCGCTTATTTAGCATTTGAAGTTGGAAATGAACAGCTGGAAGATGCAGTCAAAGGGATGCGTGCATTAAATGTAAAAGGATTCAACGTATCCATGCCAAATAAAATGAAAATACTTCCATATCTTGATGAATTGGCAGACAGTGCTAAATTTTCCGGAGCCGTTAATACAGTTGTCAATGTCGATGGAAAGTTCGTAGGTCACAGTACCGATGGAATGGGATATACTCGGAACCTAAAAGAACATGGTATAGATATTAAAGGCAAGAAAATGACTCTTATCGGTTCTGGCGGGGCTGCTACTCCAATTGCCATTCAATCTGCGCTGGAAGGAGTGGCGGAAATCAGCATTTTTGCTCGTGATGATGCTTTCTTCCCGCAAGCAGTAGAGAATGTACGGATCATCAATGAAGGTATGAAGCACTTAAATGTGAAAGCCAATGTATATCCTCTTGAAAATGTTGAACAACTAAAGGCTGAAATCGCAACTAGTGATATTTTGGCAAATGGAACCGGCGTTGGCATGAAACCACTTGAAGGTTTAAGTGTCATTCAAGACGAATCAATGCTGCGTCCTGATTTAATCGTAACCGATGTTGTATACATCCCACGTAAATCAAAACTAATGGAACAAGCTGAGGCTGCTGGTGCTACAGCCATTAATGGCCTTGGGATGATGCTTTGGCAAGGTGCATTGGCCTTTGAATTATGGACAGGTCAACAGATGCCTGTTGATTACATCAAAGAGCAATTGTTTGCAGAATAAGATGATCCCACTCTGGAGATTATTTTCCATTTTATCGTAATAGAGGTTTAGTCATAATAGATGTGCATCATCATTATATGATTCCCATCAAATGAGTGCAGTAACCTCGGAGCTAAGAAAATGCAGGGAGTGAAATCCCTTGTTTTTCTTAGCATTTTTTTTTCAAAAGTGGTTTTCATATAAATGGATAACATAAAGGGGAGGCTTTAGCGTAATTACATTTGCATTAAAGTGTTCTAGGGGAGAAACACAACCGGATTTATTAGAGGGGTGTAATAATGAACAATCAGTATTTTAAAGCGGCATCTGGCATGTATATTAACTATTTTCTGCTGGGGATGGTAAATATAATTCTCGCCTCAAACATGCCCTCTTTAACAGAACAATGGGATACGGACTCTACTGGCATCAGTTATCTTATTGCAGCTATAGGAATAGGCAGATTACTCACGTATGGTATCTCGGGAGTATTATCGGATAAATTTGGAAGAAAGCCATTGGTCATTGTCTCTTCGGTTATAATGGGAGTTTTTTTAATTGGGATTCCATTTTCCCCCACATATGAAATGGCCTTTGTATTTGCTTTACTTGCGGGAATTTCCAACTCAGCCATGGATGCTGGTACATATCCGGCGCTAACTGAAATGTTTCCTGAATCTGCTGGTTCCGCCAGTGTTATGGTCAAGGCTTTTGGTTCACTTGGTGCAACAATCCTACCATTCCTCATACTGCTTCTTGCTAGGAACCAATTATTTTACGGGTTTGCATTTTTATTACCGGCTGTCATCTATTTCATGAATATGTTTTTTATGTTGTCCGCTTCATTTCCAAAAAGCAAATCCGACGCTTTCAGTCATGAGGAGGTTTTGCATATGAACAGGTTCATAACTGAACCAAAATTTTGGAGCGAAGGAGTCGCGCTAATCATAATTGGGTTTACATCAACTGCGTTATTTACAGTTTCGCAAATCTGGTTACCGAGTTTCGGCCAGGAAGTTGCAGGGATGTCATCTTCAGGTGCAATTAAATTATTGAGCTTTTATAGTGTTGGATCACTAATTTCCGTCCTGCTATTATCCATTTTATTAAACAAATGGATTAAGCCCGTGACGGTGATATTGCTTTACCCAATGATTACTTTACTTACGGTAATCATCATATTAACGATACATTCACCTATTGTCTTGAATATTAGCTCCTTTTTCCTTGGAGCATCGACAGCTGGGATATTTCAATTAACCATTGCAATAATGACTGAACTTTTCTGGAGGAAAAAGGGAACTGTAACGGGGATCGTTGCGACGGCATCCAGTGTGGCGAGCGTCATTTTACCAATTGGAACGGGCTTGATCGCTAAGAGTGGGGATATGTCCCATATATTTCTATTCGATTGCTTTATTGCAACGATAGGAATCCTAGCTGCAGCTTTTGTTTATTACCGGTATAAAAAATTGACACAGCATCAGACCATATTTAACCATGGCTAAAATATTGAAGGATTATTAAAACACTATATTGTAGAACTAGGGTGGCGTTTTTTTTGATATAGATGCATTGGAGGGATTATTAATCGATGAGATAACCATGTTCCAAAAGCAAGGGTGTAATAATGACAGAACTATATTATTATTATAGTAAGAACATGATAATAATAAGTACATCAAAAATACATTCAAGATGGTGATTGAACAATGAAACAAACCAAAAAAGGGCGGGTCACGCTGCAAGAGGTAGCGAAACATGCTGGGGTATCTACATCCACTGCTTCCCTTATCGTTCGTAATAACCCCCGGATATCGGAAGCGACGCGAAAAAAGGTATTAAAATCCATGCATGAATTAGGCTATGTTTACGATAGAATTGCAGCAAACCTAAGGTCGCAGAGTTCCGATACTGTAGGAATCATTATTACCGACATATCAAATACCTTTTTTTCTGAATTCCTGATAGGCGTTCACGATGCATTGGATGAGGTCGGGTATACAGTGTTGCTGGGGACTACATTCGACTCGGTTGTCAAGCAAGACCATCTCCTTTCCACCATGATGGAACATAGGGTGGGAGGCCTGATTCTTTGTCCTGTCTCTGAAAGCTCACAAGATACAATTGAACGGTTAAATGAAATTGACACGCCGATGGTCCTTGCTGTCAGGGAACTACCTGGAGTGAATAGCGACTACGTAGGCATAGACTATCCAGAAGGAGCCAAGATCGCTGTTGAGCATCTCCTTGGAAAGGGGCATAAAAGAATTGCGCTTCTTGGTGGCATCAAGGAATCTTCTACCTGGATTGAGAGAATGAAGGGATACCGTGAAGCTCTTTCAAGAGCGGGATTGGAAGTAGATGATTCGTTGGTGATAGATAGTGCCCCTACACGGGAAGGAGGGCTGGAGGCTGTATTGAAAGTACTTGAGAATCCTAATCCGCCTACGGCAATTTTTTGCTTTAGTGACTTAATTGCCTTCGGTGTTATGCAAGGATTAATGCTGAAAGGATATACACCTGGAAAAGATATAGATATCGTAGGGTTCGATAACGTTCCAGTCGCAGAAATCTATCATCCTCCGTTAACGACCATTTCCTCATTCCCTAGACGTATAGGAAAAGAGGCAGCGAATCTTCTGTATCAGCAAATGGAGAAAGTTGAACGTGAACAACAGCGAATCATATTGAATCCAGAACTGATTATTAGAGAGTCTTCCTAAAAAAGAAAAATAAAAAGGTGATTAGTTTACAGGAGACTAGGTATCCATACCGCTGTACCCTTTTCATCTTTTCTATTATTCTTTTATTGGGAACATTGATTACATAACAAAAAGGATGGTTTTACTTAAGCGGTTCATAAATATCCCAGGCCACTTTCAATGAATCGACTATGAAGTCTGCCACTTCTTCAACATCAAGATCATTGGTATTCACTTTTGAATGATGATAGGAGTATATTTCTTGTCTTGTGTAAAAGAGTTCTTCAATTTCCTCAAGTGACCGACTTTGTAAAACAGGTCTACTATCAATTAGTAAGCCTATTCTCTCTTTCCAGTATTCCCAAGATAAGTCCAGATAAAAGACAATGCAATTGGATAAACAGATATTTCGTATATCCTCTTGTAAAAATGCCCCGCCTCCAACTGAAATGATTTTCAATTGCTGTTGACTAAAGCTTTCAATCACACTTTTTTCTTTTTCGCGAAAAGCTTTTTCTCCAAACTTCTTGAATATTTCCGTAGTGGGCATATTGAATTCCTTTTCAATTTCTTGATCTATGTCAATAAAGTCCCTATATAATTTCCTTGCTACTTTCTGACCGATCGTCGTCTTTCCTACCCCCATAAAGCCAATAAAAACGATACTTTGCATCCTCAAAGATGTGTTTTTATTAATCATTTATAAATTCCTCTCCCAACTATTTTTATAATGATTAAAAGTCTCTCCTGAAATTTTTAAAATATATATATTATAGTACATGAAAGTAAAATTGTAAAAAAATTTTTTAATATTTGGACAATGTAATTTCGTGATTTAGTGGTTTGTTTTAAATCAATTCATTCGAAATGAACAATCAGGTTTCATTATTCGATTTATACATCTAATTATACGTTTCTTCATCTATACAGATTTTTATTGCCGTTACTTATCACTTGCGGGTTTTATGGATTTTGCCAAAAGTATTACTAGGTTGAAGGGGAATGTGCTTCTAACGGGTCTATGAATCAATAAATTGGGTGGGGGCAATGATTTTGTTTGATTTATATGTTTCAAGCGGAAGCCAATGTATGACAAATGCATTTATTCCATTAAGTGATTAAATCATTTAACAAAGAAATGTATGAAATGTGTTGACTTTATATTGGGAAAGGATTAATATAAATAAGCACCAACTAAGAGAAACGAAAAACTTCATCACTTTCGGTAGATTGCTGAAAGAAATAACTATTGACTTCTTACTATGAAAATGATAAGATGAAATGGTCGCTGAAAAACACAGCGATTTAAAATAAGTTAAAAACTTCGCAGAAGTTGACAACTAATCAATAAGGTGTTATGATGAATAAACAGCCGTTCGAAAGAACGATTGTGAAATTGCTCTTTGAAAACTGAACAAAACAAAGCGCCAACGTTAAATTTTAAGTGAGCACACACTATCAAAAAAGCAAATGAGCAAGTCAAACATTTCTTCGGAGAGTTTGATCCTGGCTCAGGACGAACGCTGGCGGCGTGCCTAATACATGCAAGTCGAGCGAATCGACGGGAGCTTGCTCCCTGAGATTAGCGGCGGACGGGTGAGTAACACGTGGGCAACCTGCCTATAAGACTGGGATAACTTCGGGAAACCGGAGCTAATACCGGATACGTTCTTTTCTCGCATGAGAGAAGATGGAAAGACGGTTTACGCTGTCACTTATAGATGGGCCCGCGGCGCATTAGCTAGTTGGTGAGGTAATGGCTCACCAAGGCGACGATGCGTAGCCGACCTGAGAGGGTGATCGGCCACACTGGGACTGAGACACGGCCCAGACTCCTACGGGAGGCAGCAGTAGGGAATCTTCCGCAATGGACGAAAGTCTGACGGAGCAACGCCGCGTGAACGAAGAAGGCCTTCGGGTCGTAAAGTTCTGTTGTTAGGGAAGAACAAGTACCAGAGTAACTGCTGGTACCTTGACGGTACCTAACCAGAAAGCCACGGCTAACTACGTGCCAGCAGCCGCGGTAATACGTAGGTGGCAAGCGTTGTCCGGAATTATTGGGCGTAAAGCGCGCGCAGGTGGTTCCTTAAGTCTGATGTGAAAGCCCACGGCTCAACCGTGGAGGGTCATTGGAAACTGGGGGACTT